>NZ_JACHIU010000001.1:6561879-6876121 GCF_014207705.1 Sphaerisporangium rubeum | reverse complement strand
TGTTCGCCATGCCGGTGCTCCACCGCTACATCGGCGGCAAGATCGACCCCGCGACCTCCACGGTCGTGTCCCCCGACACCGGCCGCGTGCGCCTGGCCGAACGCTGGGCCGACCAGCTCGGCACCGGCGTCGCCTTCATCCACAAGCGGCGCGACCTCGACGTCGCCAACCAGGTGAAGGTCCACGAGGTCGTCGGCCAGGTCAAGGGCCGCACCTGTGTGCTGATCGACGACATGATCGACACCGGCGGCTCCATCTGCAAGGCCGCCGACGCGTTGTACGAACAAGGCGCGACCAATGTGATCGTCGCGGTGACCCACGCCATCTTCAGCGACCCCGCCGTGGACCGTCTGAAAAACTCTCGCATTTCCGAGGTCGTCGTCACCAACACTCTTCCCATTCCCGAGGAAAAGCGTTTCGACAAGCTCACCGTCATGTCCATCGCACCACTGCTGGCCCGCGCCATCAGCGAGGTCTTCAACGACGGCTCCGTGACCAGCCTCTTCGAGGGGGACGCCTGACGCCGGGGCGCACATGCGGCGGATGTGTGCCTACGGTTGACGGGGATATGTTTTTCCGGCCGGTTGCTTGTTGACTGGACCGGTTGTCTCCGAGTTAGTGTCCGGAAGAGGACATGTATGGTGGTCGTGACGATGCTTTCTCAGGGTAAGCACCGATTTCCGGTGTCATTTCCTGTGAAAGGGGCATCATGCGCCAGCCGGTCACCCGTTTACTCGTCCTGTTGCTCATGATCGTGACCGCGATCACGGGGGCGTCGTTTCCAGTGAACGCCGCGTACGCCGAGAGCGCGTACACCTGTACCACAGGACAGACCATTCCGCACTGGCCACTGTGGGACCTCATAGACACGGACTTCATCGGCACCGGCTGCACCGGGTCCGGAACGTACGACATCGTCATAACGGTCACCGGGCACATCGCCGGCCAATACCGATGCGGCACACTCGCGCATGCCGGCTCCTCCGTCCCCTTCACCATGCAGGCTTACGACTGTTTCCTTGTCACACCCTGAGCCGGCCGGGAAGCCTGATGACGTCGTCGCGTCGGGTAGTCTGGTGAAGTTGTGCGCTCGTAACGCCTTCCGCTAGGGCGGGTGAGGGTGAGCGCGTTCCCGTCCTGATACTCCCTAGGAGATCTCGTGTCCGAAGTACGTCTCGCCACCGAGCCCCGCACCACGTTCGGCAAGGGTGCCGCTCGCAAGATCCGCCGCGCGGACCGGGTTCCCGCTGTCCTGTACGGCCACGGGATCGAGCCCAAGCACTTCACGCTTCCCGGACACGACCTCCTGCTCGCGCTGCGCACGCCGAACGTGCTGATCCGCCTCGAAGGCGAAGGCATCGACGAGCTGGCGCTGCCGAAGGGTGTGCAGCGGGACCCGATCAGGGGGTTCCTTGAGCACGTCGACCTGCTGCTGGTGAAGCGCGGCGAGAAGGTCACCGTCGACATCCCGGTCACGACCACCGGCGACATCGCGCCGGGTGGGCTGTTCGACCAGCAGCTCGTCTCGATCACGGTCGAGGCCGAGGCGACCCACATCCCGACCGGCGTCGAGGTCGACGTCGAGGGTCTTGAGGTCGGCGCGGTCGTCACCGCCGGCGACCTCAAGCTGCCGAAGGGCACCACCCTGGTGGCCGACCCGGAGACCGTGGTGCTCCAGGTCACGACCGTCCCGACCACCGCCGAGGCCGAGGAGACCGAAGGCGGCGCCGAGACCGAGGCCTCCGCCGAGCAGGCCGAGTAACACGCTTTCGACGGACGGGACGGCAGGCCGTCCCGTCCGTCATCATGTGAGCAGTTCGTTGTCCGACGCGGAAAGGTGTCGTCGTGGACCGCTGGCTGATCGTCGGCCTGGGCAACCCCGGTCCGGAATACGAAGGCAACCGCCACAATGCCGGTTTCATGGTCGCCGACGAGCTGGCGTCCCGCATGGGGGGCCGGTTCAAGAGCCACAGGTCGCGCGCGGAGATCGTCGAGGGACGGCTCGCGGGGCAGCCTGTGGTCCTCGCCAAGCCGCTGTCGTACATGAACCTCTCCGGCGGGCCCGCCAAGGCGCTCGCCGACTTCTACAAGGTCGACGCCGCGCACGTCATCGCCGTCCACGACGAGCTCGACATCCCCTACGGCGCGCTGCGCGTCAAGATCGGCGGCGGGGACAACGGTCACAACGGCCTGCGGTCCCTGACCAAGTCGTTCGCCACCCGCGACTACCTGCGCCTGCGGTTCGGCATCGGCCGGCCACCCGGCCGCCAGGACCCGGCGGACTTCGTGCTGCGCGACTTCGCCACCGCCGAGCGCAAGGACCTGCCGTTCCTGGTGGACCGCGCGGCCGACATCGTGGAGTCCCTCATCACCTCCGGCCTGGAGGCCACGCAGAACGCTTTCCACGCCGGCGACCTCAAGCCGATCAAGCCGCCGCGGTAATCCACAGTTCTCCACGATTTCCTCAAGGCCGGGCCACTGTGCGGCTAACATCCATCACCGTGAGTATCAGATCGGCTACGCAGCGGATGCCGAGCCTCCATCGGGGCCGGCCCGCGCCGCCTGGCTGGGTGCGCAAGTACCGGTTGGCCGCGGTGGCGGCCGACCTCGGTTGCGGCTTCCTCGCCGGCGCGGCGGCCTTCGCCGTGCGCTTCGGCGACATCACGCCGTACGTCGTGCCGTATGTCGTGCTCAGCCTGGTGCTGCCGCTGGTGTGGGCCGGCATGGTGGGGCTCAACCGGGCCTACGAGGCACGGCTGGTCGGTGTGGGGCCGGAGGAGTTCCGCAGGATCAGCCAGTGCGGGTTCCTGCTGACGGCAGGGGTGGCGATCGCCGCGTACGTCACCAAGACCGAGCTCGCCAGGGGCTACGTCGTGGTGGCACTGCCGCTGATGACGGTGCTCACCCTGACCTGCCGGTACGGCCTGCGGCGGCGGCTGCACCGGCTGCGGGCCGCGGGCCGGTGCATGCGCAGGGTCGTGGCGGTGGGCCACGGGCCGTCGGTCGCCGACCTCGTCGGGAAGTTCCGCAGGGAGCCGTACCACGGCATGCACGTCGTCGGCGCCTGCCTCCCCCGGCACGGCGCCGCCGAGGAGGTGCGAGGGGTGCCGGTGCTCGGCGACTTCAGCGACGTCCCCCTGGCGGTGGTCCAGGCCAGGGCCGACACCGTCGCCGTGCTCGCCTGTCCCGAGCTCGACGGCACCGCGCTGCGCCGCCTGGCGTGGCGCCTGGAGCGCACACACACCGACCTGGTGGTGGCGCCGGCCCTCATGGAGGTCGCCGGCCCGCGCACCACGATCCGGCCGGTCGCCGGGCTGCCGCTGCTCCACGTCGAGCACCCCGAGCTCTCCGGCGTGCGCCGCCTGCTCAAGAACCTCTTCGACCGCACCGGCGCCGCGGCAGCCCTCGCCGTCCTCGCACCTGTTCTCGTGGCACTGGCCGTGGCGGTCCGCGCCACCAGCCCCGGCCCGGCCCTGTTCCGCCAGACCCGCGTCGGCAGGGACGGCGCCGAGTTCACGATCCTCAAGCTCCGCACCATGCGCGTGGACGCCGAGCGGCACCGCGTCGACCTGGTCAGCGACCTGGACGGCGTCCTTTTCAAGATCAGGGACGACCCGCGGGTCACCCCGCTCGGCGCCTGGTTACGCCGCTTCTCCCTCGACGAGCTCCCCCAGCTCGTCAACGTCCTCACCGGCGACATGTCCCTCGTCGGCCCCCGGCCGCCGCTCCCCGAGGAGGTCGCCTGCTACGGCGACGACGTGCGGCGCCGGCTGGTGGTCCGTCCGGGAATGACCGGCTTGTGGCAGGTGAACGGCAGGTGTGATCTTTCCTGGGAGGAATCGGTACGGTTGGACCTGCGTTATGTCGAGAACTGGTCTCTCACCTTGGATCTCCAGATCCTCTGGAAGACCTGGTCCGCCGTGGCGCGCGGCTGGGGAGCCTACTGACCCCCGGCACATCAGCGGCAGACGTACGAGGAAGGACATCGTGACGATACGCGACGACCACGCGCTCGCGGGAGACCTGGCCACCGAGGCGGGTGCGCGGCTGCTGGCCCTGCGCGAAAGGGACGGCTTCGCCGACCCCAAGGCGCTCCGCGACGCCGGGGACCGCGAGTCCCACGCCTACCTCACCGAGTCCCTGTCCCGTCTGCGGCCGAGCGACCTGGTGCTGTCGGAGGAAGGCACAGGCGAGGAGCGCCACGACCCCCGCCGCCAGGCCGCCGACCGCGTGTGGATCATCGACCCGCTGGACGGCACCCGCGAGTTCGGCGAGGAGGGCCGCGCCGACTGGGCCGTCCACGTCGCGCTGTGGCGACGCGACCCCAGGAAGCCGGGGGAGACCTCAGCCACCGGACCGGCGGGAAACGGCGCGGGCCCGGCCCCCGCCGGCCACGGCACGCTCGTCGCAGGCGCCATCGCCTTGCCGGCCCAAGGTGTCACCCTCACCACCGCCGAGCCTCCCGTGCTCCCTGTTCCCCGCGACGGCCAGGTCCGCATCGCGGTCAGCCGCACCCGTCCGCCGGAGTTCGTCCGCAAGCTCGCCGCCATGATCGGAGCCGACCTGGTCCCCATGGGCTCGGCCGGCGCCAAGATCGCTGCCGTGCTCACCGGCGAGGTGGAGGCATACATCCACGCGGGGGGGCAGTACGAGTGGGACTCGGCCGCACCGGTCACCGTCGCGCTCGCGGCCGGGGCCTTCGCGAGCCGGATCGACGGCTCGGCGCTGGAGTACAACCAAAGCATCCCGTCGCTGCCGGATATCCTGGTCTCCCTACCGGATCTGGCGCCGACGCTGCTCGCCGGCATCCGAGACGTGCACCGCTAGGCCGACCCGGCCGACCCCTTTTCCGGAGGGAACGAAGAGATGCTGCAGAGCGACTACACCACGTCGCAATTGGACGTACTCGAAGCCGAGGCGATCCACATCATGCGAGAGGTCGCGGCCGAGTTCGAACGTCCCTGTCTGCTCTTCTCCGGCGGAAAGGACTCCATCGTCATGCTCCGCATCGCGGAGAAGGCGTTCTGGCCAGCCCCCATCCCGTTCCCCCTGATGCACGTGGACACCGGCCACAATTTCCCCGAGGTCATCGAGTTCCGTGACCGCAGGGTCGCCGAGCTCGGCGCGCGTCTCGTCGTCGCCTCCGTCCAGGAGTCCATCGACGCGGGCCGGGTCACCGAGCAGACCGGCCGCCGGGCCAGCCGCAACCGCCTGCAGACCACCACGCTGCTCGACGCCATCGAGGACAACGAGTTCGACGCCGTCTTCGGCGGCGCGCGCCGCGACGAGGAGAAGGCCCGCGCCAAGGAGCGGGTCTTCTCGTTCCGCGACGAGTTCGGCCAGTGGGACCCCAAGAACCAGCGGCCCGAGCTGTGGAACCTCTACAACGCGCGCATCCGCAAGGGCGAGCACATCCGGGTCTTCCCGCTGTCCAACTGGACCGAGCTGGACGTCTGGGACTACATCCGCCGCGAAGGCATCGAGATCCCGTCCATCTACTACTCGCACACCCGCAAGGTGTTCGAGCGGGACGGCATGCTGCTGCCGGACGACCCGGTGACCCACCGCGGCGACGACGAGCCCGTCTACGAGGCCGTCGTGCGTTACCGCACCGTAGGCGACATGACCTGCACGGGAGCGGTCGAGTCGACCGCCGCGACCGTCGAGGACATCATCGCCGAGATCGCCGCCACCCGCATCACCGAGCGTGGCGCCACCCGGGCCGACGACCGCACGTCGGAGGCCGCGATGGAGGACCGCAAGAAGGAAGGCTACTTCTGATGGACATCCTGCGTTTCGCCACCGCGGGCTCGGTCGACGACGGCAAGTCCACGCTCATCGGCCGCCTGCTGTTCGACTCCAAGGCGATCTTCGAGGACCAGCTCGAAGCCGTCGAGCGCACCAGCCGCGACCGCGGCACCGAGTACACCGACCTGTCGCTGCTCACCGACGGCCTGCGCGCCGAGCGCGAGCAGGGCATCACCATCGACGTGGCGTACCGCTACTTCGCCACCCCCAAGCGCAAGTTCATCATCGCCGACACCCCCGGCCACATCCAGTACACCCGCAACATGGTCACCGGCGCCTCCACCGCCGACCTCGCCATCGTCCTCATCGACGCGCGCAAGGGAGTCCTGGAGCAGTCCCGCCGCCACGCCTTCCTGACGAGCCTCCTGCGTGTCCCCCACCTCGTGCTGGCCGTCAACAAGATGGACCTCGTCGACTACTCCTACGAGCGCTTCGAGGAGATCCGCGAGGAGTTCACCCAGTTCGCCGCCAAACTCAACATCGGCGACCTGACCTTCATCCCCATCTCCGCGCTCCACGGCGACAACGTCGTCTCCCGCTCGGAGAACATGCCGTGGTACCAGGGCACCTCCCTGCTCCACCACCTGGAGAACGTCCACATCGCCTCCGACCGCAACCTCGTGGACGTCCGCTTCCCCGTGCAGTACGTCATCCGTCCCCAGCGCGCGACCGACCCCGCCTTCCACGACTACCGCGGCTACGCCGGCCAGGTGGCAGGCGGCGTGCTCAAGCCCGGCGACGAGGTCATGCACCTCCCGAGCGGCCTCACCACCCGCATCGCCGCCATCGACACTTTCGACGGCCCCCGCGAGGAAGCCTTCCCCCCCATGTCCGTCACCCTCCGCCTGGAGGACGACATCGACATCTCCAGAGGCGACATGATCTGCCGCCCCAACAACCAGCCCCGCTCCGCGCAGGACCTCCAGGCCATGATCTGCTGGATGACCGACACCCCCAAACTCGGCCCGAGATCCAAGCTGACCATCAAACACACCACCCGCACCGCCAGAGCGATGGTCCGCGACCTCCACTACCGCCTGGACGTCAACACCCTCCACCGCGACGAATCCGCCACCACCCTGTCCCTGAACGAAATCGGCCGCGTCTCCCTGAGAGTCACCCAGCCGCTGTTCGTCGACGACTACGCCAGAAACCGCCTCACCGGCGGCTTCATCCTCATCGACGAATCCACCAACACCACCGTCGCCGCCGGCATGATCGTCGAAGCCCACTGACCCGGCCCGTCCGTCTCCTGGACCATGACCGCAGAGTGGTCATGGTCCAGGTCTCGACGCGATGAAGTGACCGCGCCGTGGCCATGGTCCTGCGAAGTGGCGCTTCGCGCAGGCCGCAAGGGCTGTCTTATGTGGGGGACTCCCCCACACCCCCGGTGACAACCACCGCCGCCGCAACCAGCCGGCGCCGGCCACGGCCTCATTCACCCGTGGCACGGATGGTCACGACCGGCTGGACGGAGATCTCACACCACACCGTGCGACCAGGGCCGTCCGGGTTGGCGTAGGTGTCCCAGCGGCCCTCGGAGAGCAGATCGACGATGAGCAGCCCCCGGCCGCCTTCCGCCAGCGGCGACGCCTCCTGAGCGCAGGGCCGCGACGCGACGCCGGTACGTCCCTGGTCGGTCACCTCGATGCGGACGCGGTCGGTTGTGGCGACCAGACGGAGGTTCACCCGTCCCGGCGGCTGCGCCGGGTCCTGACGCGGATGCCGGATCGCGTTCGTCACCAACTCCGAGACCGCCAGCCGAGCCTGCTCGTACGCCGGGTGGCTCTCCCCGAGCCAGTCACGAACCTCCTCTCTGGCACGAGAGGCCGAGTCGGCGGTAGCGGGTAGCGTCAGTTCGCGATGCGTGTCCGGAGTCATGGAATGCCTTTCCCGGGGATTTGCGGACGGCTCGGTCGTGGCCATCACACGGTCGCAAAGACCCCGGGATCGAGAACGGCTTTCTGGGTCCGCATTTCATTCACAGTTGTGCGGACCCGGTCGCGACGACAGGAGAACTGCCTGATGATGTGCAGGTGAGGTGACCCCGAACGCGAGAGAGGAGCCGGTTGATGACTGTCCCTTTGGAGCCGGATACATCCATATCGCCGCGTCTGCAATTCGGGACAGAATTACGAAAATTCCGCCTATCTCAAGGTGTCACCCAACGCCGGCTGTGCGAAACGATCCACCTGTCCATCAGCCACCTCAGCATGATCGAGAACGGCCACCGCGGCCCCACCCCCGACCTCGCACGCCGCATGGACGATGCACTGAACCTCGGATCCACCCTCACCGGCCTACTCGACCGCCTCAACCGCGCGGCGGCCCAGTTGCCGCCATGGTTCCGGCCATGGCTGGAGTATGAGCAGGAGGCAGAGGCCCTGCGGGTGTGGGAACCCTTGATGGTTCCCGGGCTGATGCAGACGGAGGACTACGCGCGCGCCATTCTGAGTCGTAGGCCTGGGGTCACGCCTGAGCAGGCGGAGGAACGTGTAGCAGCGAGAATGGAACGGCAGAAGATTCTCCATCGATCGATACCGCCACTGCTATGGGTCATCATCGACGAGGGTGTCCTTAATAGACCCATCGCGGATCCAGAAATCATGAAGGCGCAGTTCGAGTACCTTCTCGAAATGGGAGGAAACTCCCATGTGTCCCTGCACGTGCTACCGCACAAGGCCCGGAGCGTGCTTGGGTTGCTAGGTGGTTTCGCCATCGCGGACATGCCTAAGGGTGCTTCCCCTGCGGCTTACATCGCATCGCAGAGTACAGAGGATCCGGTGAGCGTTCAGTCCGATGAGGTGAGTTTTCTATCGATGCGGTACGACTTGATCCGAGTGGACGCACTTGCCCGGCATGAGTCGAGCGACATGATCAAGGAGAAGATACGGAAATGGACCGGGTGAACGAAGAGCTCACTGCAGCGCAATGGCGTAGATCCAGCTTCACTGGTGACGATGGGGGGAACTGTGTCGAAGTAGCGATCCTAACCGGACGGCGTCGAGCAGTCCGGGACAGTAAGGATCCCGCCAAAACCACTGTCGTTTTCTCATCCGGTGCGTGGACGGCCTTTCTCGATCACCTGAAGTAGTCAGGAGCGAACGGTGACTCAGGATCTTATGAAGTCAGGATGGCGCCGATCAAGCTTTTCTGGTCATGATGGCAGCAACTGCGTAGAAGTGGCGAACGTCACAGGTGGGAACCGGGCCGTACGGGACAGCAAGGATCTCAGTCGACCGGCCGTCGTGTGCAGCTCCGAGATTTGGGCCACGTTCCTCGGCTTCCTGAAAGGTCCTTGGCGATGGGGAGAGGTGCGGATGGACGAGGAGTACCAGAGGCCGGGAACGCGGTGGCGGAGATCCAGTTACTCTGGTGACGATGGAAGCAACTGCGTCGAGGTGGCCGTCTTGAGCGGTGCTAGGCGGGCTCTTCGAGATAGTAAAAGTCGCGGTGTTCCCGCCATTGTCTTCACCTCTGATGCTTGGAGGGGACTCCTCGATCACTTGCGAGGCCGTTAGTGTCTGTTCTCATTTCTCGATGAGGCTGACTCTGGACAGGGACCGCGCCGTGATCATGGTCCTTGCGATGAGGCGCTTCGCGCGTGAGGCGCAAGGGCTGCCTTGTGTGGGGGACACCCCCACACCCCCGGGCCTGCCGGGTTCATGGGTTCCGGTCAGTGGTGGTGGGTGTACTCGTCGCGGCGCCAGAGCATGGCGGCGAGCATCAGGGGGAACATGACGACGTGAGCGACGATCATCAGGGTCATGCCGTCGATGGCGTTCAGCCACAGTAAGGGGAACAGCGGCACGATGGGGACGAACATGGCGCCGCACATCTCCAGGGTGGGGAGCCAGGCGTGGCCGCGGATACGCATCCAGGCGGCCATCCCCACCGACATGTCGAAGGCCATCAGCAGGTAGGCCAGTTCGGGGTCGGTCGCGTACGACAGGTCTACGCCTACCGCGGACCAGGCCAGGTCGAGGACGAACATGCCGACGAACATGGCGATGATCATCTCGACGTAGTGGAGCGCGAAACGGCCCCAGTGGCGGGATCGAGGGGGGAGCGTCGTGTCGGTCATGGGTCCAATGTGCGCGGCACGGGACGCGGCGGCCAGATACGATGTCTGAGTAGGTCTGGATACTTGGGATCCCGGTCTTTCTGACATACGGTCAAGGGCATGACGGTACGACGCGTGCTTGTGGTCGGGTACCACGCGGCGGAGTTGCTGGACATCGCGTGTGTCACGTCACCGTTGATCGTGGCGAACTTCTACGCGAGAGAGCACCTGTACGACGTGGCGCTCGCCACGCCGTCGGCGCGGCCCATCGTCTGCGGCACGGGGCTGACCCTGCAGGGCCAGCAGGCGCTGGAGAAGGTCACCGGGCCGTTGGACACGCTGATCGTCTCCGGGGGCATCGGCTACGAGGACGCGGCGGACAGCAAGGTCGTCGTGGGGCATGTCAGGCGGCTGGCGCGGGAGAGCCGGCGGGTGGCGTCGGTCTGCACGGGAGCGGCGGTGCTGGCGGCGGCGGGGCTGCTCGACGGACGGCGGGTCACGACGCACTGGAAGTACGCGCGCACGCTGGCCGAGTGCCATCCGGCGATCCAGGTGGACGCCGACCCGATCTTCATCAGGGACGGCCACATCGCCACGGCCGCCGGCGTCACCAGCGCCATCGACCTCACCCTCGCCTTCATCGAGGAGGACAACGGCCCCGCGCTGGCCCGCGAGGTGGCCCGCGAACTGGTGACGTACATGCAGCGTCCCGGCAACCAGGCCCAGATGAGCATGTTCACCGAGGCCCCACCGCTGAGCGACGACCTGGTGAGACGAGTGGTCGACCACGTCGCCGCCAACCTGGACGCGGACCTGACCACCGCCACCTTGGCCGCCGCCGCCGGCGTCAGCGAACGCCACCTGACCCGCCTGTTCCTCAAACACCTCGGCCTGCCTCCCGGCCGCTACGTCCGCCGGGCTCGCACCGAAGCCGCCGCGCACCTGCTGGCGTCCACGTCTCTCCCCATGGCCACCATCGCGTCGCGCTGCGGCTTCGGTACGGCGGAAACCCTCCGCCAGGCCTTCGTCGACCGGTACGGCCTCCCGCCGTCCCGGTACCGCCTGGCCCAGTCCACCGTGTAGGCCGCCGCGAACCGGCGGTCCGGCCGGCCGGGAGATGCACGAGCAGGCCCTGGTGTGCCGCCAGAAATATGTATGACCGGAGAATTTACCGTCATCATGTGTTATGACTACTGGCCGAGATCCATACGGCGGCGATGACCGTCTTGCCTGTCAGCGCATCGAGTATTGCCGATGCGCGCAAATGGCAGAGCCAATGATCCGGGCTGAGAAGCGGGTGCCGATGTCATTGTGGGGAGATTATCATCGGTAAACCCTTAATGGAGGCCCCTAACTCCGGGAAAGCCGTGGCGAAAATCAGCCGTAGGTCTAACTGGACGGTCAGATGACGCTTTTGGAGGTGTGGGGCTCTGGAACTCCGGCCACGTTCTGGTCATTCTGTACGTGCGAGGACGGGGGTCGGCGTGATGTGGCGCCGTTGCGGTCTCGTTGATCGGATTGTTGGAGAACGGGGGAGAATTGATCATGCGCACTGTGATGTCCACGGAACACGTGCCTGATGCCGAGCGCCTGGAGCGCTTCAGGGAGGTGTTATTTCAGGACAGCGCTCCAGCGGCACCGTACGTCGATGACGATCAATCGCCGTTGCAGGGGAAATTGGACGTCGGCGCGCTGGGGCCGATCGGTTTTCTCCGGTTGATCAGCAGCAGCGAGGCGCGCCGGGGAATGCGCCGCGGTCCTGAGTTGATCCGCCGGTCCGATCCGGAAGACTATCGGCTGACCTTCGCTCTGCACGGGAACATCATGCTGGACCACCATGACCGGCAGACCCTGCTGCGGCCCGGTGACATGACGCTGCTCGACACCTCACGTCCTTACGACGCGTGGCATCCGATCGGGTCGGCCGGTTTCCTGTACTTCGCTGTGTCGAAGCACCGGCTGCCGTTGCCACGCAGGTACGCCGACGCCTTCGTCGGGGCCCGCCTGTCCTGCCGGTCCGGCATCGCCGCGCTCCTGCGCACGGTCGCCGGCCAGACCGCGCGAGACCTCGGCACCTACGCTCCGGACGAGGCCGCGCGCCTGTCCGCCGTGCTGTTCGACCTGGTCGCCGGCGTGCTGGCCCACGAACTCGGGGTGACCGGCGCGCTCCCGTGCGAGTCGCAGAAGCAGATCATGCTCCAGCGTGTCCAGGGGTTCATCCAGCGGCGACTCGGTGACCCCGGCCTCTCACCCGCGACGATCGCGCAGGCGCATCACATCTCCGTGCGGACCCTGCACCGTCTGTTCGAACCCGGCGGCTGCACGATCGGCGAATGGATCCGGTCCCAGCGTCTCGACCGAAGCCGCCGCGACCTGGCCGACGTCCTGCTGGCCGACCAGCCCGTCCACGCCATCGCCACCCGCTGGGGCTTCACTTCTCACGCTCACTTCACCCGCTCCTTCAGCGCCGCTTACGGCATGAGCCCTCTTGAGTACCGGAACCGGAGGCCGAAGGCCTGAGTTGTGAGAGATCAAGCCGTCCGGCCCCAGGCAGATCGTCCCGCCATCGGGGTAATGGAAAGGACGCCGTCGTCGTTCCGGACGTTGAATGCGGACCGGGCCGTTCTTCTCGCCGAATGGGGTTTCGATCAGGCGGTCTCAGGTTCAGGCGGCCGGACGCAGGCCGGTCGGGGTGGTCATCGCGTCCCTGATCAGATGGTCGATCAGATCCTCGTACGGCAGCCCCGCGGCTTTCCACATCTGGGGGAACAGGGAGCCGGCGGTGAAGCCCGGCATGGTGTTGACCTCGTTGAAGAGGACTTCTCCCTCGGGAGTCACGAAGCAGTCGACGCGGGCCAGAGAGCGGCAACCGAGAGCGTGGAAGGCCGTCGTGGCGAGCTGTCGCACCTTGTGGGTGGTGGCTTCGTCCAGGCGTGCCGGGACGGTGAACTGGGGCCGGGAGGCGGTGTACTTGGCGGCGTAGTCGAAGAAGTCGGCCCCGTCCAGGGCGATCTCGGCGAGAGGGCCGGCGACGGGTTCGCCGGACAGCTCCAGGACTCCGCACATGACCTCCATGCCGCGTACCCCCGCCTCGACGATCACCTTGCTGTCGTAAGCGGACGCGATGCGGAGCGCGGCGTCCAGTTCCTCCCGGGTGGAGGCAGGAGAGACCCCGATGCTGGAACCACAGCGAGCCGGTTTGACGAACACCGGCGACCCGAGCCGCTCCAGCAGATCGTCCTCGACCGCCCCGTCGAGCACCACGTACGGCGTGACAGGAAGCCCCGCCGTCACCGCCACCCGCTTCCCCCAGGCCTTGTCCATGCACGCCGCACTGGACAGCACCCCGCACCCCACGTAAGGCAGCCCGGCCAGCTCCAGCAGCCCCTGCACCGTGCCGTCCTCCCCCATGGGCCCGTGCAGCACAGGAAAGACGACATCCGGCCGTCCGAGCGAGTACACAGGCCGCCCGGCCCGGTACCCGAGCAACTCCCCGCTCGACGGATCGAGCACGACAGCGGCACTGTGACCGGGGACGGTCCACGCTCCTTCCGCGGTGATGAGCACCGGCAGCGGATCGTACGCCTGAGGGTCCAGCGCCGCGAGCACCCCCCGTCCGCTCGCGACCGACACCGGATGCTCAGGACTCCGGCCCCCGTACAGCACCGCGACCCGAACCCGCACGGACCCTTGCCCGGAGGCACGAAGACGGGAAGCCATGGCGATCTCCCTTCGGCGAGCGGCCGCTGACATTGAGATGCCCGCTCGGCGCCACAGCGAAGGCCACGCACCCACCAGATAGGGCAAAGCCACATGACCCTGCGGAACACGTCACCTTCGACGTGTCCGGTGCGTCTCCAGTGAAATAGGATCACGACCCATGACACGCCGCCTGATGCGCCGTCTGGCCGTGCTCACGATCCGGCAGCGGTGGGTGGCGATCAACCGGCGTCTGTCCCGGACATGAAAGTCCCCTTGTCCAGGTGAACGTCCGGATCAACCATTCCAAGCATTGACCGAGAGATCCTGCGCCTGGGTGTCGTAGCCGGCACGTTCGACCCTGTCCACAACGCGCATCTGTCCAAGGCGGTTGCGGTCGCGCATACCGCGGAGCATGGTCTTCATCGGGCGACCTCCAGCAGTACCTCGTGCACCGCCGCGGCGACTCGCTCCGGACTGTAGGCGGCGCGCGTGCGGGCCATCTGCCTGGCCGCCAGATCACGACGCGGCTCAGGTCGTCCCACGAGGTCCACTAAGCGGGACAACAACTCCCCGGTGTCGTCGTACAACGCGTCGGGATCGGTGATCTCGGGGTACGCGCCGACGCGCGGCAGCAGGCAGCACGTGCCGGTGGCCATGGCCTCAAGGGTGGCGACGCCGAGGCTCTCATGGATGGCCGTGCTGACCTGGATGTGCGCCTTCCACAAGGCGGCGTAGTACTCGTCGACCGGCAGGTCATCGCCGAGCAGTACGCGGTCCGGGTCCAGCCGTCCGAGGAAAGGGTTCGGCGGGATACGGCGGGTGATCAGCAGGCGGGCCGGGGTGCGGCGAAGCAGTTCCTCGGCCAGCTCGAAGAACACCTCGGGGCGTTTCGCGGTGACCGGCGCGTGGTTGAACACGACGATCGGTGGCCCCGGATCCTGCGGGCACCTGGCGGCGTCGATACGTGGCAGGTCCAGCGGCAGCCCGACCGGCCGCAGACGCGGCACCAGTTCCGCGGCGGCGGACGGCGCGGCGGCGCTCACCTCGGTGGTGAGTGCGGCGGCCATCCACCTGCTCACCACGAGCACCCGGTCGGCGCACATGAGGTTACCGAGATCGGCCCATGCCAGACGCGGGTACCGCTCGAAACGGAACAGATCCGTCCGGTCCCAATGACTGCCATGCGTGTATGTGACCAGCGGTCCGCCGTACCCCGCGTCGTCCATGACCCGCCGCAGTTCGACGGTGAAGGGCCAGAACGCATGAAACGCCAACACGACGTCCGGCGGACGCATGACGAGCATCCGCTCGAACTCCGTCAGCACCGCCCCGACCCACGCCGTACGACCGTCCCCGCCTCCCACGACGGAGGACACTTCCACACCCCGTGCCGTGAGCCCTGTCTCCAACGCGTCGGCGCAGGTGACGTTGAATCCGATGCTGTCACTCGCGAGCGCGGGCCCGGAGTCTCGATGCGTATAAGGGCGGACATACAGGACGCGCATGGCCGTGCCTTTCGAGGTGCTCGTCAATACACTTTCTTGACGGTCACAATGCCTCCGGCTCAAGGATGGCGCATGTCGATTTTCGATGAGCTCGGTCACGAGAGCACGGCCGGCGTCCCGGTGAGGTCTGGGGAGAGCTGCGGCGACGTCGGCGTTCGGTGTTTCGGGTGAGGACTGTGCCGGTGGAGGTGCTGGCGGACGGCATGGGTTCGGCGGGGCGGCCGGTGGTCGTGCTCGCGGGAGCTGGGGCGTCCCACTCTGCGGGAGTGGCCACCGGGGAGGAACTGCTGCGGCTGGTCGCGGCCGGGTGCGGTGAGGAGCCCGGTGACGATCCGGTCGCCTGGTACGTCGCCAGGTTCGGTCGCTTCCCGGACTACTTCGCCATGCTCCAGGGAGAGGCGGGACATCGGCTCACGCTGCCTCGTCGGCTGTTCGAGGGGTTCGGGCCGACGCCGGCCCATCGGGTGCTCGCGGACATGGCCGCTCACGGGCTGGCCGGGCCGTTCCTCACCACGAACTTCGACCGGCTCCTCGAACAGGCGCTGGCCGAGGCCGGCGTGAGGGCTCGTGTGGCGCATGACCTCGACACCATGGCCATGGCCGATGTCCAGGAACCCTTGGTGGTGAAGCTGCATGGGGACTACCGGGATGTCCGGATCCGGGACACCGCCGCCTTGCACACCTACCATCCGGTCGTCGACGCGCTGCTCGACCGTGTGCTGACCGGTGCGCCGCTTCTGGTCTGCGGGTGGTCCGCGAGCTGGGACCTTCCGCTCGGTGAGGCCTTGCTCCGTACCGCCGGGTGCCATCCGACGTACTGGCTGCAGTGCGGTGAGCCAACCCCGCGTGCGCTACGGCTCATCGAGGGCCGGAAGGCGCTGGTCGCGCGGGTCGAGGGCTCTGATGCCGGCTTGTGCGAACTACGGTCGGTCTTGGCGCGCTCAGGAAGATAGATCCTTTACTGTTCCGGCACCGGCTGATTACTCTCCGCGCTAATCTCGGTACGTTCTGTATTCGAGACGCCTCGGGGGAGTCAAGCAGTGGCCGTTCGGGTGATCTTCATCGGTGGGCTGGGGCGTAGTGGGACGACCTTGTTGGAGCGGTTGCTCGGGGAGGTTCCCGGGGTGGCGCCGCTCGGGGAGGTCGTGCATCTGTGGGAGCGGGGGGTGCTGGGGCGGGAGCCCTGTGGGTGTGGGGAGGCGTTCACGGCGTGCGCGTTCTGGCGGCGGGTGGGGGTGCGGGCCTTCGGGGGGTGGTCCAGCGGGCTGGCCGATCGGGTGATCATGTTGCGGCGGCGGGTGGATCGGACGCGGCGGATCCCGGGGCTGGCGGTGCGGCGGCGGCATCCCGACCTGAGTGGGTACACGCGGGCCTACTCCAGGGTGTACGAGGCGGCGGCGCAGGTCGCGGCGCGGCCGGTGGTGGTCGATTCGAGCAAGCACGCTTCGCTGGCGTTCTGCTTGCTGACCTCGCCGGTGGTCGATCTCAGCGTGGTGCATCTGGTGCGTGATCCGCGGGCCGTGGCGCACTCGTGGCAGCGGCATGTGCGGCGGCCCGAGGACGGGGCTCCGATGACGCGGTGGCGGCCGTGGCGTACGGCTGTGCACTGGGTGGTGCAGAACCTCGCGTTCGAGTTGCTGGCGTTGCGTAACGGCACGGTGGTGCGGGTGCGGTACGAGGACCTGCTCGCCGATCCGCCGGCCGTGCTCGTCCCGTTGCTGGCGCAGTTGGGGCTGCCTACGGGGCCTCGGGGGGATCCTCCTGGTCTTTCCGGGTTCGCCGCGGGTCATCGGGTGGCCGAGCTGTCGATGGCGCACACCTGCTCGGGGAACCCTATGCGGTTCACGACGGGGACTCTCGAGCTGCGGCTGGACGACACGTGGTGCGACCGGCTGCCTCGGCATCACCGGTGGCTCGTGACGGCCCTCACGTGGCCGCTGATGATCAGGTACGGCTACCGTCCGTGCGACTCGCGCGGGCCGGTGCCGTGGCTGCCGCCGGGTGTGACGGCTTCGGGATGCCGATGAGCCCGCCGGCTGTGGGGGTCGTCGTGCCGACCCGGGGCGACCGGCCGTCCCTGCTGCGTGAGGCGGTGCGGGGGGTGCTGGCCCAGGCGTATCCGCGGGTGTCCGTGGTGGTCGTGGTGGACGGCGGGGACGTGGTGGCGGTGCGCCGGCAGCTCGCGGGGCTCGTCACCGCGGGTGGGGTGGCAAGGCGGGTGGTCGTGGTCGGCAACCGGTTCACCCCCGGCTTGCCGGGTGCTCGGAACACCGGGATCGCGGTGCTCGACACCGAGTTCGTGGCGTTCTGCGACGACGATGACGTGTGGTTGCCGGGGAAGCTCGCGGCGCAGGTGGTGGCGTTGCGTGCGGAGCCGGGGGGTGAGTTCTGCTCGTGCGCCATCGAGGTCGAGTACGGCGGACGGCGGGTGGCGCGGACGGCCGGGAGTGACCGGGTGACCGAGGCCGACCTGACGCGGTCGCGCATGGTGATGGTGCATTCCTCGACGTTCCTGTTCCGGCGTGGCGCGGTATGGGTGGACGAGAGCGCGCCGGCCGGCCAGAACGAGGACTGGGATCTCGCGCTGCGGGCCGCGGGCCGGCGGCCGCTGGTGTACGTCGACCGGCCGCTGGTGCGGGTGCGGTGGGGGGCTTCGGCGTACGTGACCCGCTGGGCCGAGCGCATCGCGGGGCTCGAGTGGATGCTGGCCAGGCATCCCGCGCTCGTCCGCGACCGGCGTGGCGCGGCGCGGGTCTACGGACAGCTCGCGTTCCTGCACGCGGCCCTCGGCCACCGGCGCGAGGCGGCCCGCTGGGCCCTGCGCGCCTTCGGCACCCGGTGCGGCGAACCCCGGGTGCCGATCGCGGTGGCCGTCGCTCTCGGCCTGCCGGCACGGCTGGTGCTCCACCGGCTGCACGCCTGGGGACACGGCATCTGATGTCGCCGGCAGACGCGCACGCCACATTCATGCACGGGTTGCATGCACGGGTTTCATGCACGGTCCGATGTCGCGGTGGATGTCCGTGGCCGCTCCGCGCACGCGGAGGGTCGGCGGACGCGTGCGGTCTTTCATGTCGCGGTGGACGTTCGCCGTCGCTCCGCATCCTTGGAGGGTTTGATGTCGCAACGGACGCTGGCCGGTAGGTCGCGTGATCCGCGGCCTGTCGTGGAGCGGGTGCGGGTCGGTGGGGTGCTGGTGGACCGGCTCACCGAGCAGGAGGTGGTGGACCGGGTCGTGGTGGCGTCCTTGCGGGGAGAAGGCGGACACGTCGTCACACCTAATGTGGACATCTGCCGCATGTGCGCGCGGGACCCGGTGGTGCGGTCCGTCGTGGCGCAGGCCGAGATCGCCGTGCCGGACGGCATGCCGCTGGTCTGGGCCTCGCGGTTGCTGGGGGCGGCGGTGCCGGCGCGGATCACGGGGGCCGATCTCATCTGGTCGTTGTCGGAGGCCGCGGCGCGTGCCGGGTTGCCGATCTATCTGCTCGGCGGGCCGCCGGGGGTGGCGTGCCGGGCCGCCGAGGTGTTGCGCGGCCGGTACGCGGGGCTGCGGGTCGCGGGGGTCGCGGCGCCGCCGTACGGGTTCGAGGCGTCCGCCGAGGCCGTGCGGGAGGTTCGTGCGGCCTTGGTGGCGGCGGCGCCTCGGCTGGTGTTCGTCGGGCTCGGGTTCCCCAAGCAGGACCGGTTGATCGTCACGTTGCGGGAGGACCTGCCGGGTACGTGGTTCGTCGGCTGCGGCGCGGCCATCGCGTTCACAGCCGGCGCGGTCCGCCGCGCGCCGGAGTGGATGCGGCGCGCCGGGCTGGAGTGGTTGTTCCGGCTGGCCGCCGAGCCGACACGGCTGGCACGCAGGTACCTCGTGGACGATCTGCCGTTCGCGCTCCGCATGCTCGTCTGCGCCGCCGTGACGCGAGCGTGGCGTTCTCACGCGGTGAGGGCCAGTATCCGGCTGATGTCCGCCGCGGTGAGGTTGCCGGGACGAGCGGTCACGGCCTGCCGGGAGTTCATGGGACGGTAGGCCGTGCGGGACAGGCCGTTCCAGGTGAACGGTGTGTCCCGGCGGCCGGTGGTGGACGCGGTGCAGGCGCGCACGACGCGACGTTCGGCCCGCGGCGTCCAGGGGAGGCCGCACCAGTCGTACAGGTCGCGGTAGGCGGGAACCGGGTCGGTGGCCAGGTCCTCGTAACGGACGACCCTGATGCCGGGGTGGCCGGCGAAGGTGTGCGCGGTGGTGCGGGCCAGCTTCCAGAGGGTCGCGATGTTCGCCAGGTGGTCGGGGCAGCCGTCCAGGCGACCGGCGGCGGCCACGTGGGGGTGGTCGCGCAGCAGCAACGGCTGGTCGAGCAGGTCACGGAACCGGACCCGCCAGCCGAGCCGCCGCCAGCTCCCCGCGAACGGCACCGGGTCACGCACCAGCAGCACCACCCGGCAGGCCAGCCGTTCGGCGAACCACGTCGCCGAGAAAAGCGCGAACGGGTCGTCCAGCAGGGCCGTCCGGCCGCGCAGCCTGCCGTACGTGAACGCCGAGCCGTACCTGACCATGCGGGCCAGGTCGCGTGGCCGGCGGTTGCGCCGCAGCTCGGCGGCGAAGCGGTACCGCAGGGCCACGGTGTCGGTGAAGGCCCGCAGCCACGGCGCTTCGTTGTCGCGGCAGATGTACTGGAAGCGGTGCGTGACGGTGGCGTTCAGCACGCCGGGGGAACGGCCGGGGGGCCGCTGCGGGTTCAGCGGTTCGTTGACGTACACCGCGTCCCCACCGGCCGCGAGCATCGCCCCGGCCCAGCTCGTGCCACTGCGCGGCAGCCCGGTCACGAGGACGGTCACCGTCCCCCCTCGGAGGTCGAGCCGGCTACGTGCGGGCCGGCGGCCTTGTGCGGACCGGTCGCGTGCGGGTCGGCCAGGTGCCGGTCGGTCGGGTACGGGTCGGACAGGCGTGCGCCGGTGGGGTGTGGGCCGGTGAGGTGTGGATCGGCTGGGAGGCGGGTGGGGAGGGTGTGCGGGCCGAAGGGGTGCAGGCCGTAGCGGTGGGACAGGTGGGTGAGAGGGAGGAGGTTCTTGGTGAGGACTCCGGCGGACCAGCCGAGCGCGGCGCCTGGTGCGCCGAGGGAGGGGACGAGGGTCACGTCCACGGCGACGGTCACGGTGATGGCGGCGAGGACGTAGGCCATGCTGGCTGTGGTGTGACCGGCGGCGATGAGGACGACGTCCACCATGCCGGCGGCGGTGGCGGCCATCATGGTGACGGCCAGCACCAGCGCGACCGCCGTGCCGTGGCGGTACTGCTCGCCGAACACCGCCGCCAGCCAGGGGGACAGCGCGGCGTAGCCGAGCCAGACGGGCCAGGTGAGGACGACCAGCCAGGCGGTCGTGCGCTGGTACAGCACGCGGGCCCGCCGCAGGTCGCCGTCCGCCATGGCGCGGACCAGGTCCGGCTGCGCGGCCTGCGCCAGGCCCTGGTTGACGAGCTGGCCGACGACCTTGAACCGGGTCGCGGCCGTGTACACCGCCGCCTGTGCGGCGCCGGCGAGCATCGCGACGATCACGATGTCGAGCCGCTGGAACACCGCCTGCGCCGCGCCACCCACCGCGCGCGGCGCGACGTGCCGCCAGAACTCCCGTGCGGACGTGGTCTCCGGACGGTGGCCGCGACGGCGCAGCCAGAGCGCGCTGAGGACGAGCACCGGCAGGTACGGCACGGCCCAGGCGGCGGCGAGCAGCGGCGCCGGCGCGCCGAGCACCGCCGCCGTACCGGTCAGCAGAAACTGGGCCCCCGGCTGGAGCAGGCCGCTGAGCAGCACCGTGGGCCGCATCGCGCCGTGGCCCCGCGTCGCGGCGACCAGGACGTCGGCGCAGGTCACGACAGGCAGGGCCACGGCGAGGACCCGCAGGGCCGAGGCGACGCCGGGTGCGCCGGGAAGCAGGATGTGCGCGATGTCGTCGGCGAGACCGTACACGGCCACCGACACGAGGACCGCTGAGGCCACGATGGGGGACAACACGTGCCTGAACCGGACGCCGGACGAGCGGGCCAGCAGGTACACCAGGCCGTTACCCGCGTCCAGCCGCAGCACAGTGGCCGTCATCAGGCACAACGTCGTCGTGCTGAACAACACACCGGCCGTGCCGGCATCCACTCCCCGCGTGACGACCACCACGAGGAGGAACTGGCCCCCGGCCCCTGCAACGGCCGCCGCCACTCCAGCCACGCCACGTCGTGTCACTGTCGCCGGCACCGGCATTCACCTCGCGCGGGTCTAATTCGGGGAGGTGTCAGGGACGCCATGACGGACGGGTGCCGAGCCACAGTTCCAGGCGGTGGTCCCACATGGCGAAGCGTTCGTTGAGGTCGGCGCGCAGGGACGCGGGAAGCGGGGCCGGTCGGGGTCGTGCGTTGTGCCGGTCGAAGACGGGGTCTCCTAGGCGGGGGAGGCCGAGGAATTCCAGGACGCGGTCGTACGCCGGCTCGGGGTCGGCGAAGAAGCGGCCGCTGTCGACGACGAGGATGCGGTCCCGGCCCACGAGGGCCTCGGCGCGTGCCAGTTGCTCGGCGTACCGGCCTCTCGCGAGGTACGCGTGGTGGCGGTGCGCGTGGCTGACGGCGTACGGGTTCCTGGTCAGGTGTTCGGTGGTGCCGGCGAGCCGTTCCTGCTCCAGATCCACTGCGCGCTCGAAGGACGGCTCGGGTTCGAAGCCTCTGGCGTACTCGTGGGTGTGCGCGGAGTAGGCGCGCTCGACGGGGTCGCGTACCAGGACGACGAGCTTCACCCCTGGCAGGTCGTGCGCGGCGCGGGTGAGCGCGTGCGGATGGAACAGGTAGTACGGCGCGGACTCGAACGCGAGGGGACGCACGCCGTACCGCCGGGCCAGGCGACGTGCCGTGGCCGCCAGGGGGAAGTGGGCCCGGTACCACTCGGGCCCACGCTCGTAGGCCACGTCGAAGTAGTGCACCCCCTTGCGCAGGGTCGGCTTCAGCACCAGAGGATGCTGCGCCAGCGCACGGTACAGCGAGGTCGTCCCGCACCGCTGCGCTCCCACGATCAGGAACGACGGGGTCACGCGGACCCCGGCGCTCAGCCGTCCCGCCACACCGGACACGGCGTGCGCCGAGCGTTTCACCACCGAGGTCACCACAACGCCTCCAGCGAGGTCATCAGGAGGTCTCCTGCGCCTGGGGCACGGTGCGAGGTCACCACAACGCCTCCTGTGCGTCGGCCACCGGGGTGAGCCACTGCGACGGTGGGCCGAGTGGCTGGTGGCCGTCGGTTTCGTAGCGGGTCGCGAGGGTGGCCAGGTAGTGGACGGCGGTGCGCCGGGCCGGGGACGCGGCGACCGCGAAGGACTCCAGTGTGCGCGGGGCCTGGGCCACGCACGCCTCGGCGGCGACCCGAGGTGGCATGCGGCGCAGCGCGCGCTGGAAGAAGTGGTGCAGCGCGTCGAAGCCCAGGGGAACGCCGGTGCCGAAGCGTTCCCAGTCCCACACCAGCAGTCGTCCGTCCGCCGAGGCGGCCATGTTCCACGGTGCGAAGTCGCCGTGCCAGCTGAACGCGGCGCCGGCCGGCAGCCGTGCGATCTCCTCGGCGGCGCGGGCCAGCAGCGCGGGCCGCACCCGGCCACGGGTGACCGGCAGCGGTGAGAGGGCCAGTACGTCCATGTCGCGCCACAGGCCGTGGTACAGCACGGACGGCGCGACCACGGTGCGCGGCGGTGCGGCGGCCAGCATGGCGAGGGTCGTGCTCTCGTGCCGCACCAGCGCACGGACCCGCTCGGTGTGGCCGACCTTGACGAACGCGAGCCGCTCACCGTCCGGCCCGAACACCGCCAGCACCGGTTTGCGGTTGGCCCGCCGCGCCGGCCGTACGTATGTCACGACCCGGACGGGCCTGCCGAACACCTCACCGAGGTGTCCCTCGATGGTGCCGGGCCCGCGCGGCAGCCGCCGCCGTCCCGGCAGCCACCGGGACCGCGGCACCAGCCGCCGCGGCGCCAGGCGGGAGGGGACGACCGCGTACGCTCCCCGGCCGGGCCCGGCCGACGCCGGGTAGAGCAGGGCCGTCACCTCGTCGAGGTGGCGCAGCCGCGCCTGGAAGTCGCTCATGGGTGTCGTGCTCCCGCGTTGCGCCAGAGGATGGCGAAGGAGATGAGGTACAGGGTCAGCGCGGTGATCAGGCCGTCGTAGACGAACATGTAGAGCAGCGCGAGGATCATCACGAGCGTCCCCGCCTGACCGATCGGCGTGCGGTCGTGGCGGAACCGCCGGATCGTCCCGGCGAAGAACGCGACGTACAGCAGCGCGCCGGTGAACCCCTGGGTGATCAGCAGCAGCCACAGCTGACCGTCGCTGCCGAGCGGAGGATGGCCGCACTCATGACACCAGGACGTCTTGCCGGTCGTGACGCTGCGGTAGTTGCCGTACGCGTTGCGCGTGTTGCCGTACCCGATGACCGGCGAGTGCGCCGCCGCCGCGACCGTGGCCGACACGGTGAACGCTCTGATCTGGTTGCTGTGCGGGCTGTCGAGCCGCTGCGCCACGATGGACCCGAGCGGCCCCGCCAGCATCGCCGCGACCGCCACCGGCACCGCCGCGGCGGCGAGCCTCGCACGGCTCCTGACCATCAGGTGGACCATCGCGACCGCGAGCCCGATCCACAGCCCGCGGTTCAGGGAGTACACCACCGGCACGGCCGCCGCCGCGACCACGACGACGCACAGCACCCGCCGTCGCGGTCCGCCGTACACCCACCAGCCCACCACGAACCAGATCAGCAGCACCGAGCAGTTGCCACCCCAGGCGTTGGCCCACTCGAACGGCGCCTCGGGCCGCGGCGCGGCGTGTCCCAGCACGTGCTGCGTCTGCGCGGCGGTCGGGTGAATCAGGTTCCGGACGAACGGGTTCCCGCTGACCCACTCGGGGAGCACCATCTCGACCGGCGAGGTGAACTCGAACCGTGGCGCGAGCACCCCGAGCAGTCCCCCCGCCACGGTGGTGAGGAACAGCGCACCCATCATGCGCACGAGCGCGCGCTGGGGCAGCTCGGCCTCGGTCAGGTTCGCCAGGTACAGCACGAGCACGACGAGCGACACATAGAGGACGAGCCGCATCAGGTAGCCCGCGATCCGTCCCGTGCCGAGCTCCCCGTACGTGCCTGGCGGAGTCTCCGCCAGCATCGCGGCGCTGACGGCGTACCCCGCGACCAGCAGCAGCCACAGCCCCATCCCCTTGGGGACGACGACCGGCCGCCGCCGCCACAGGACCAGCCCCATCGGCACCGCGAGCACCACGACCGCCAGCCCGCCGAACCCGAGGGCCCACCACACCGGGTACCCCACGAGCAGCGCCGCGACCGGCCACGCCACGCGACCCGGCCGGGTGGACGCCGCCGCGGCACGCGGCGCGGCGAAGGGACGGGTGACGGCGGTCACGACTCACCACGGGGCAGCGCGGCCGGGGAAGGCAGGAGGATCACGCCGAGCGCGGCGGTGTCGGTGCGGCGGAGCTGGCGTACGGCGTGCGCGAGCTGGGTCGCGCGCGCGGCGCGGCTCTCCACGAGCAGGACGGCGGCGTCGGCCCGCGCCGTACGGTCGGTGCGGACCCAGATCGGAGCGAGCCCGGTGAGGGCCACTCTGAGGTCGTCGGCGATGGGCTCGGGGTCGGTGCCGGGGGTGACGCTGCGGACGAGGAGCTCGCCGCCGTCACGCAGATGGGTGGCGACGGCCATGGCGAGCTCGCGCAGCTCACGCGCGTTCTCACCTTCGCACAGCACCGGCAGGCCGGTGAGCCGCTCCACGTCGGCGGCGGTGCGCAGCCTCGTGTCGAAGCGGTCGCGGACCATGGCGACCCCGGCGCCGGCGAGCAGGCCGAGGAACAGGCCGCTGCCGAAGTACAGCGGGGGCCGGGGTGCGGCCGGCGCGGCGGGGGGACGCGCGTCGGTGATGACCTGGCCGGGGGTGACGGCGATGGTCTTCAGCGCGTCCTGCTTGGCGGTGAGGGTGAGGATCTGGCGGTTCAGGACGCTCTGCCGCTGCACGGCGATGACGCGCTCGGCCGAGCCGGCGGCCAGGCGGGAGAGGCCGGTGACGGTGGCGGACAACTGCGTGCCTGCCTCGCGGAGCTTGGCGGCGAGCACCTTGAGCTGAGCGGCGACTGCCTGGTTGGCGGCGGCGGCGCGCTGGCTGAGGTAGGCCTTGGCGAAGGCCTGCGCGCCTGCGGCGGCGCTCACCGGGTCGCCTGAGGCGTACGAAACGGTGAGAACGGCCGAGTTCGGCGGCACGGTGACGGTGACGCGCTCGCGTAACGCCGTCGGGTCGTCGATCTTCAACATGCGGGCCGCACGGGCCGCCACCACCGCGGAACGCGCGACATGTGCCTCGGTGTCGAGGTTGAGCGGCTCGCGCTGACGTGGCGTGACCGGGTTGGTCTGATCCTGCACCCCGGTCGGGGACACGAGCACCTCGGCCGTCGCGACGTACGTCGGCGGCGTGGCGGCCAGCGCGACCCCGCCGGCGCACAACCCGGCGATCAGGCACCCGGTGACGGCCGCGCGCCGCCGCAGCAGCATGGGGCCGATCTCGGCCCTGGGGCTGGCGGTGGCCGGCTGGCTCATGGATCAGAAACGCCTCTCGGTACGGGGGCCGGCCGTCCCGCTCGACGCGGGGTGCTCGGGTGTCTTCACTGCGGTGGTGCGGGGGTGTCCCGGTGCGGTGGTGAGGAGGTGTCCCACGGCCGTGCCGGGATGTTCTGCGGCGGCGGTGCTCGGGTCGTGCAAGGGGTGGTGCCGGGGTGTTCTGCTCCGGCCGTGCGGTGCTGTGCAGGCGTTTCACGGTGGCTGTGCTCAGGAGTCCCACAAGGGTGCTCAGATGTTTTCGCGGCGGTGTCGGATTCGGTGTCGGATTGACAGAACTATAGGCGCGCCGGCATGTCCCGGGGGCCGGATATCGGCTTTTTCCTGGAGGTTGGCTGACCGTCTCTGACCCTTATGGTCGGACATTTCCATAATTGTGTAGACGCAGCTCAGCAGGAGGGTGCCGAGTTTCCCCCACTTGTGCGGCGATTAGTGGGAAGGTGATTAACAGCCTTCCGGGGGGAAACCGTATAAGGGGGTTTGGCCGCCTTGCGAAAAGTGACGGGAATATGGGTTTTCGGCGCCGGCATCCTCGCCGCCTGCGGCCTGCTCGTCTACACCATGGCGGCCGTGCGTCCCGGCCGGGACACCACGGGCCGGCCTCCTGTCGCCGCCGCCGGCATCCCCGGCGACACCCCTCGCTGCGCCGCCACGGCCAAGCTCATCCCGAGTTGCGGCGCCTGGTGGGGTGTGGCCCCTGACGTCTTCGGCGGGCTTCCCCCGGCCAAGGCCCTGGCCGCCGCCGAGGAACGCATGGGCCGCAAAGCCGACATCGTGCACGTCTACCACCGCGGCGGCGACGCCTTCCCCACCCGCGCGGAACGCCGCCTCGCACGCACCCGCCTGCTGCTCGTCAACTGGAAGCCGTCCGTGCACCACACCTGGGCCGAGATCGCCGCCGGCGCCGTGGACCACCGCATCGACCGCCTGGCCGACTCGATCAAGCGCCACCTGCCGCACCGGTTCTTCCTGACCGTCCACCACGAGCCCGAGAACGACGTACGGCCCCGTCCGGGCTCCGGCATGACCGCCGACGACTACGCCGCGATGTACCGCCACGTCGTCCTGCGCCTACGCTCCGAAGGCGTCAGGAACGCCGTCACCGTCATGACCTACATGGGGGCCCCCAACTGGGCCACCAAGCCGTGGTTCGAACGCCTCTACCCCGGCGACGACGTCGTCGACTGGATCGGCGTCGACCCCTACGCCGACCGCCGCGTCGACGACTTCGCCACCCTGATCGACAAGATCCGTCCCGACCACGCCAAATGGCCGGGTTTCTACCGCTGGACCCAGGCCCGCTTCCCCGCCAAACCCATCATGATCGCCGAATGGGGTGCCTTCCCCCGCCAGGACGACCCCCACTTCAAGACCACCTTCTTCAACACCGTCCGCCGCCAGATCCGTGGCTACCCCCAGATCAAGGCCCTCGTCTACTTCGACTCCCCGAGAGCCCCGAGAGGCGACACCCGCTTCGACACCACCCCGGACACCGCACGCGCCTTCACCGAACTGGCCCGCGCTCCT
Source organism: Sphaerisporangium rubeum (assembly GCF_014207705.1). Classification (NCBI taxonomy): domain Bacteria; kingdom Bacillati; phylum Actinomycetota; class Actinomycetes; order Streptosporangiales; family Streptosporangiaceae; genus Sphaerisporangium; species Sphaerisporangium rubeum. The sequence goes on along the minus strand of NZ_JACHIU010000001.1, from coordinate 6,848,897 downwards.
TACTTCAGCTCCACCCCGGTACCCGGCGACTGACCGTGCTCACGGAAGGGCTCACAGAAGGGCTCACGGAAGGGCTCAGGACGGGCTCACCTGAGCCAGCCACCCGAGCGCAGCAGCGCGAGCACCCTGTCGACGGCCTGGCCGACCGGCACGCCGGTGGTGTCGATGGCGAGGTCGGCGTCGTCCGGCGTCTCGTAGGGGTCGGAGACGCCGGTGAACTCGGGGATCAGACCGGCGCGGGCCTTGGCGTACAGCCCCTTGCGGTCTCTGCGTTCGCACTCCTCCAGGGGGGTGGAGATGTGGACGAGCAGGAAGTCCGCGCCTACGCCTTCGACCATGTGGCGGACCTCGGCGCGGGTGGCGGCGTACGGCGCGATGGGTGCGCAGATGGCGAGGCCGCCGTGCCGTGCGACCTCCGAGGCGACGAAGCCGATTCTGCGGATGTTGAGGTCGCGGTCCTGCTTGGTGAACGTGAGTCCGGACGACAGGAGTCGGCGGACCTCGTCGCCGTCCAGGTAGGAGAGGGTGCGGGTGCCGTCTTCGAGGAGCGCGTCGCGCAGGCCTCTGGCCACGGTGGACTTGCCGGAGCCGGAGAGGCCGGTGAAGAAGACGACGACGCCGCGGCGGTGCGGGGGGCCGGGGAGCGTCACGGGCTCCGGAGCGGCGATGTGCTCCTCGGCGCCGTAGGCGGTCGCCACGTGTTCGCGCAGCTCCAGGTCGATCTCCGGCTCGCGGGGGGCCAGGGGGACGGCGGCGAGAAGGGTGCCGGCGGGGAGGCGGTCGCGGGCCTTGAGCGCCGCGCGGACGACGGCGGGGCCCTTCTCGCCGTACGCGAGGGGGAGAAGCAGGATCGTGGCGTCCAGCTCGCGCGCGGTGGCCGTGATCTCGTCCAGGTCGTCCAGCGGGCCACGCATGGTGACGGCCAGCAGGGGAGCACCGGCCTGGTCCTTGATCTGGTCCGGCGTGAGCCGCAGCCGCGCGAACGGCCCGTGTTCCGGAGCTCCGAGAGAGGTCACGGGGCCGGCCACCAGGCCATGGTCGCGTTCGGTCACGGTGAGCGTCGCGACCCCGGCCCCTTCCGGGTCACGCAGCACAAGCTCCTGTCCCGCCGTCACCGGGTGATCGTCCGGCACCTCGAGCGTGATCGGATCCGGCCACGGCGTGCCGTCCGCGAGCCTGCCGGTCTCCTCCACGGAGACGACGTCCGCCGCCCCCATGAACCCGGTCAACGGCGCGAACACACCGGACAACAGCAACTCGAGGTCGGCGAGCTCCCGCTCGCCGGGAGTCCACTCCAGATCAGCCACCGGCACAGGATATTTGCATCGCGGCCTGGTGCGTGGTGGTCGGCGGTGACGGGGATGGTCAGATGAGGCGTGCGAAGTGGTTCTGGGGTTTGCGGATGACGAGGGTGATCTCGTCGTGGGTGGTGGGGAGGCGGCCCGCGGTGAGTTTGGAGAGGGCCTGGCAGGCGGCTCTGGTCAGGGGTGCGTGGGGGCCTCGCAAGGCGGAGCCGCTGGTGGCGCTGTAGTCCTCGGCGATCATCAGGCCGCGCATCAGGCAGTAGGAGTGGAGGCCTTCCCGGGAGGCGACCTGTTCGTAGACGGCGGGGAGGGGGCCGACGGCGTCTTCGGGGGCCAGGTGGGGCCACAGGAGGCGGCGGGTCCAGCCGGGGAGCAGGCGGTCGTAGCAGCCGTAGGCGGTGTCGCGGTCTCTCATGCGGATGAGGAGCAGGCCGCCGGGACGCAGCGCGTTGACCATGCGGTCCAGGACGAGCTCGGCGTGGTGGACGCGCTCCAGGAGGAACGGCACGTGGACCACGTCGAAGGTGCGGGGGAGCAGGGGAGCGTCGCGCAGGTCGCCGAGGAAGCGCGCGTCGAGGTCGGTACGTGAGTGGACGGCGTCGCGGACCTCGGGGAGGTCCTCGTCTATGCCGGTGAGGCGGGTCTCCACGCGGTCGAGCTCGATGGTGTCTCCCCGGCCGCAGCCGGCGATGAGGATGTCGAGCCGGCGGCCGAGGTGCTCGGTCCACAGCTCGCGGATGCGGAGGCTGAACACGTCGCCTTGGGTGGCGGGCCACCATCGAACCTCAGACATGCCACCCAGGGTAGTCAGTCGATCTCTCTGTGTGGGCTACTTGGGCCGCTCGGCGGCTTTCCGCGCCGGGAGGCTCCCCACAGTCCGGACGCGCTGCACCGATATTTCGGTACATGCACCGACATGAGCATCGGTGCGGCTCTGCTCCATGTGCGGTTCGCTGTGTGTCGGAGAGGTGCGGTAGTGGAATGAGTGGAAATTTCGGTACACGGGACACAGAGGTGGTTCCCGGCGTGGCGGGGGCCGGGGGGAAGTAGCCTTGAGGGGGTCCCGGTGGCCTGTGGAGCCGGGGATCACGCGTGCCGCCCCCTGCGCTGTGGCCGGCCGGTGGCGCGCGGCCAAGTCGTCACGTGGAGCATTCATGGCCGCACCAGGCCGTCCGCGAGGCGAGCGGAGGCGGCGTGATCATGTGGGGGCATTTCTGAGATGAGTCTTTCCGGGCTGCTCGACCTTGTCGTGGCCGAACAACCTCTCGCCGGTGTGCTGGAGCGCACCGGCGAGGACATCGACCTGATCGCGCCACCCGCGCTGCGGCCGTTCGCGGTCGCGGCGCTGGCGCGGCACCGGCCGGTGCTGGCGATCACGGCCACCGGCCGTGAGGCCGAGGACCTCGCCGCCGCGCTCACGGGGCTCGTGGGTGAGCACACCGTGGCGGTGTTCCCCGCCTGGGAGACGTTGCCGCACGAGCGGCTGTCCCCCCGCAGCGACACCGTGGGCCAGCGGCTCGCGGTGCTGCGCCGGCTCGCGCACCCGGTGCAGGGAGATCCCGCCGCCGGCCCGCTCGGCGTGGTGGTGGCCCCGATCCGGGCCCTGCTGCAGCCCTTGGTGAGCGGGCTCGGCGACCTGACCCCGGTACGGCTGCGCGCGGGGGACGACGCCGAGCTGGACGAGGTCGTGGACCTGCTGGTCGCGGGGGGCTACCACCGGGTGGACATGGTGGAGAAGCGCGGCGAGGTGGCCGTGCGCGGCGGTCTGCTCGACGTCTTCCCGCCGACCGAGGAGCACCCGCTGCGCCTTGAGTTCTGGGGTGACACCGTCGAGGAGATCCGCTGGTTCAAGGTCGCCGACCAGCGCTCCCTGGAGGTCGCCGAGGACGGCCTGTTCGCGGCCCCGTGCCGTGAGCTGCTGCTCACCGACGAGGTCAGGACCCGCGCCAGGGATCTCGCCGAGCGGTACCCGGCGCTGAAGGAGACCCTCGACCAGCTCGCCGACGGCATCCCCGTGGAAGGCATGGAGGCGTTCGCGCCGGCCCTGGTGGACGGCATGGAGCTGCTGATCGACCACCTGCCGTCCCGCGCGTCGGTGTTCGTCTGCGACCCCGAGCGCATCCGCGGCCGCGCGGTGGAGCTGGTCGCGACCAGCCAGGAGTTCCTCGAAGCGTCCTGGATCAACGCGGCGGCCGGCGGCGAGGCCCCCATCGACCTCGGCGCGGCGGCGTTCCGCTCGCTGCGCGAGGTGCGCGACCACGCGCGTGAGCTCGGCCGGCCGTGGTGGACGATCGCGCCGTTCGCGGCGACCGACGCCGAGGGGGCCGGCCGTCCCGACGACGAGGACGCGCTGGACCGCGGCGACCGGGTGGAGCTCACGGTCCGCGAGGTGGAGTCGTACCGCGGCGACACCCAGCGGGCTCTCGGCGACATCAAGGGCTGGCTCGGCGACGGCCGCTCGGTCGTGCTGCTCAGCGAGGGCCACGGCCCGGCCGAGCGCATCGTGGAGCTGCTGCGCGGCGTGGACGTCGCCGCGCGCCTCGTGCCGGGGCTCGACGAGGCCCCCGGCAGGGACGTCGTGCACGTCACCACGGGCCGCATCGAGCACGGTTTCATCTCCGCCACGGTCGCCGTGCTCACCCACCTGGACCTGGTGGGCCAGAAGGCCTCGACCAAGGACATGCGCCGCCTGCCGTCCCGCCGCCGCAACATGGTGGACCCGCTGCAGCTCAAGGTCGGCGACCACGTGGTGCACACCCAGCACGGCGTCGGCCGGTACGTCGAGATGGTGCAGCGCTCGGTGCAGGGTGCCACACGCGAGTACCTCGTGATCGAGTATGCCAAGGGTGACCGGCTGTACGTGCCCACCGACCAGCTCGACGAGGTCACCCGGTACGTCGGCGGCGAGTCCCCCTCGCTGAACCGCATGGGTGGCGCCGACTGGGCCAAGGCCAAGTCGCGAGCGCGCAAGGCCGTCAAGGAGATCGCCGGCGAGCTGATCCGCCTGTACAGCGCACGCATGGCCTCTCCCGGCCACTCCTTCGGCGCCGACACCCCGTGGCAGCGCGAGATGGAGGACGCCTTCCCGTACGCCGAGACCGGCGACCAGCTCGAAGCCATCGACGAGGTCAAGCGCGACATGGAGCGCTCGATCCCGATGGACCGGCTGATCTGCGGCGACGTCGGCTACGGCAAGACCGAGATCGCGGTGCGCGCGGCGTTCAAGGCCGTGCAGGACGGCAAGCAGGTCGCGGTGCTCGTGCCGACGACCCTGCTGGTGCAGCAGCACCTGTCGACGTTCGGCGAGCGGTTCGCGAGCTTCCCCGTGATGGTGAAACCGGTGTCGCGGTTCCAGACCGACGGCGAGGTGCGCGCCACGCTGGAGGGCCTGCGCGACGGCGGTGTGGACATCGTGATCGGCACCCACCGGCTGCTCAACCCGGACGTGCGGTTCAAGGACCTCGGCCTGATCATCGTGGACGAGGAGCAGCGCTTCGGCGTCGAGCACAAAGAGGCCATGAAGCACATGCGCACCCAGGTGGACGTGCTCGCCATGTCCGCCACCCCGATCCCCCGCACGCTGGAGATGGGCCTCACCGGCATCCGTGAGATGTCCACCATCCTCACGCCGCCGGAGGAGCGCCACCCCATCTTGACCTTCGTCGGCCCGTACGACGAGAAGCAGATCGCCGCCGCGGTGCGTCGTGAGCTGATGCGCGACGGCCAGGTGTTCTTCGTGCACAACCGCGTGTCGTCCATCAACCGTGTCGCGGCGCGGCTGCGTGAGCTCGTGCCTGAGGCGAGCGTCGCGGTGGCGCACGGCCAGATGAACGAGGCGCAGCTCGAGAAGATCATGGTGGGGTTCTGGGAGCGCGAGTACGACGTGCTGGTCAGCACCACGATCGTCGAGTCCGGCCTGGACATCCCGAACGCCAACACCTTGATCGTGGACCGCGCCGACAACTACGGCCTCTCGCAGCTCCACCAGCTGCGCGGCCGGGTGGGCCGTGGCCGCGAGCGGGGCTACGCCTACTTCCTCTATCCGCCGGAGGCGCCGCTCACCGAGACGGCGCACGAGCGGCTCGCGACGATCGCGCAGCATACCGAGATGGGTGCCGGCATGTACGTCGCGATGAAGGACCTGGAGATCCGCGGTGCCGGCAACATCCTCGGCGCCGAGCAGTCCGGCCACATCGCGGGGGTCGGTTTCGACCTGTACGTCCGCATGATGGCCGAGGCGGTGCAGGAGCAGAAGGCCAAGCTCGCCGGCGAGGAGGTCGCCGAGGAGCGCGCGGACGTCAAGGTCGAGCTGCCGGTCAACGCGCACATCCCGCACGACTACGTGACGTCGGAACGGCTGCGGCTCGAGGCGTACAAGCGTCTCGCGGCGGTCGGCGGGGACGACGACATCACCGCGGTGCGCGAGGAGCTGGTCGACCGGTACGGCCGTCCGCCGCAGGAGGTCGACAACCTGCTCCAGGTCGCGAGTTTCCGCGTGCGGGCCCGCAGGGCCGGGCTGACCGACGTCGCGTTGCAGGGGCAGTACATCCGGTTCGCTCCGGTCTCCCTGAAAGATTCGCAGCGGGTGCGGCTGGACCGGCTGTATCCGAAGTCGGTCTACAAGGCCGCCGCCGGCACGCTGCTCGTGCCGGTGCCGAAGACCAAGCCGGTCGGCGGCCGTCCGCTGCACGACCTCGAGCTGCTCACGTGGTGCGGTGACCTGGTGGACGCCATGTTCCTCCAGACCGCGCAGGCGGCCGGCCGGTGAACCGCCGGGCCGCCGTGGCGGCCGGTGACCGCACTCGCGGGTTTGAGTAGAGTTACCCGCGTCTGTTGAAGGGACCTCACGTGAAGTCGAACGCTGTGCGCGTGCTGCTGGCCGCGGTGGCCGCGGGTGTCGCGCTGACCGCCTGCTCCTCGTCCCCGGTCGGGGTCGGCACGGCGGCCACGATCGGCGACGCCCGGATCACCTCCAAGGAGCTGACCGCGGACGTCACCGAGTACCGTGCCGCGCTGCAGAAGGCCAAGATCCCCGAGAGCCAGCTCCAGATCGAGTCGGTGCCGAAGGCCGTGCTGCTGCAGCTGATCAACTTCAGGCAGTTCGAGCAGTTCGCGGCGCGCAACGGCCTCACGGTCACCGAGGGCGACGTGGACAAGTTCATCGCCGAGCAGGGTGGCCTTGAGCGCATCGGCCCCGCGGCGCTCACGCGCGGCGTGCCGCCGTCGGAGACCCGCCACTGGATCCGCACCGCGGTGATCTACCAGAAGTCCCTGGAGAAGTTCGGCGCCAACCTGTCCGACCAGACGTCGACGCAGGCCGCGCAGCAGAAGCTGTTCGAGCAGATGGACCAGATCCCGGTCGCCGTCTCCCACCGCTTCGGCGAGTGGAACCTCCAGCAGGGCCTGGTCCCGTCCGACCGCTTCGGCACCGCCGCCGCTCCGGAGCAGACTCCTCAAGATCCCGGCGCCGTGCCGCAGGAGCAGCAGGGCCAGTGACGCTCGTCGTCGTCACCACCTCGCCGCGGGTGGCACCCGGCCTGCTCACCGGCCGCGCGTGGGCCGTGCTGAAGGACGGCCCCGTGCTCACCGGCACACCGGACCACCCCGCGCTGCCCTACCTCGCCGAGGAAGGCGTGGCCGTCGAGGTGGTGACGCCGGACCCGGCGGGCCTGGCCCGCCGCGGCGCCGAGGGCACGGTCGTGTGGCTCGCCTCGCCCGAGGGGGACGAGGCGCTCATGCGGGCCGTCGGCCACGCGGCGCTCGCCATGCCGGAGCCGCCGGTGATCGAGGCGGTCCCCGGGTCGTACGACCTGCCGGGTTCCCGTGTGCTCGATCTGGTCACCGTGATGGACCGGCTCCGCCGCTCGTGTCCGTGGGACCGCCGGCAGACCCACGAGTCGCTGATGCCGTACCTCATGGAGGAGGCCTACGAGGTCCTGGAGACCATCGAGGAAGGCGACCACGCGGCGCTGCGCGAGGAGCTCGGCGACCTGCTGCTCCAGGTGGTCTTCCACGCGCGTCTCGCGCAGGAGCGCTCGGCCGATGACGGCGGTTTCGACGTGGACGACGTGGCGGCCGGCATCGTGGACAAGCTCGTGCGCCGCCACCCCCACGTGTTCGCCGACACGGTGGTGAGTGGCGCCGGCGAGGTCAGCGACAACTGGGACGCCATCAAGGCGGCCGAGCGCGCTGCCAAGGGCTGGGAGTCCCTGCTGGACGGCGTGCCGATGGGCCAGCCCGCGCTGTCTCTGGCCGCCGGCCTGCGCACCCGCGCGGAGCGGGCCGGTGTGCCGCCCTCGCTTTCGCGCGCCGTCGGCCAGGGCATCGGCCGCGAGCTGTTCGACCTGGTGGGAAGGGCACAGGCCGCCGGTCTGGACCCCGAGGCCGAGCTGCGGGCCGCGGCGCGCGACTACCGCGACCGGGTGCGCGCCTGGGAGCGTTCGCAAGGGTCAGGCGGCTGACGTACGTCGTTGGTGGGGAGCGGTCGCGTGGCAGGTCGCGGGTCCCGATAGGCTCGTGCGGCAAAACGTCGAAACCTGCGTCGCGCACCGTGGCGCGACGACCGGGGGGAGCCCCCGGCCTGACACTTTCTAGGAGAGCTTCGTGGCTGCGATCGAGGCTGTTACCGCACGCGAGATCCTCGACTCCCGGGGCAACCCCACCGTCGAGGTGGACGTCCTGCTCGACGACGACAGCGAGGGCCGCGCCGCGGTGCCGAGCGGCGCGTCCACGGGCCAGTTCGAGGCGGTCGAGCTGCGCGACGGCGATGAGCGGTTCGGCGGCAAGGCCGTGCAGAAGGCGGTGCTGAACGTCACCGACGAGATCGCCGCCGAGATCCTCGGCATCGAGGGCACCGACCAGCGGTTCGTCGACCAGACGATGATCGACATGGACGGCACCCCCAACAAGGCCCGGCTCGGCGCCAACGCCATCCTCGGCGTGTCCCTGGCCGTCGCCAAGGCCGCCGCGCAGAGCGCCGACCTGCCGCTGTTCCGCTACCTCGGCGGGCCGAACGCGCACGTGCTGCCGGTGCCGATGCTGAACATTTTGAACGGCGGCGCGCACGCCGACAGCAACGTCGACATCCAGGAGTTCATGATCGCGCCGATCGGCGCCTCGACGTTCTCCGAGGCGCTGCGCATGGGTGCCGAGACCTACCACGCGCTCAAGAGCGTGCTGAAGTCCAAGGGATACGGCACCGGCCTCGGCGACGAGGGCGGCTTCGCGCCGAACCTGCCGAGCAACCGTGACGCGCTCGACCTGATCCTCGTGGCGATCGAGAAGGCCGGCCTCACCCCCGGCACCGACATCGCGCTCGCGCTGGACGTCGCGGCCACCGAGTTCCACGAGGCCGGCGTCTACACCCTGGACGGCAAGGGCCACAGCGCGCAGGAGCTCGTCGCGTTCTACGAGGACCTCGTCCGCTCCTACCCGCTGGTCTCCATCGAGGACCCGCTGGACGAGGAGGACTGGTCCGGCTGGAAGGCCATCACCGACACCCTCGGCGGCAAGGTGCAGCTCGTGGGGGACGACCTGTTCGTCACCAACCCCGAGCGGCTGGCCCGCGGCATCGAGCAGGGCATCGCCAACGCGCTGCTGGTGAAGGTCAACCAGATCGGCACGCTCACCGAGACCCTCGACGCCGTGGACCTGGCGCACCGGAACGGCTACCGCTGCATGATGAGCCACCGGTCCGGCGAGACCGAGGACACCACGATCGCCGACCTCGCGGTCGCCACCAACTGCGGCCAGATCAAGACCGGCGCGCCGGCGAGGTCGGACCGCGTCGCCAAGTACAACCAGCTCCTGCGCATCGAGGAACTGCTCGACGACTCCGCGCGTTACGCGGGTCGCGGAGCTTTCCCGCGCTTCCAGGGCTAGTTTGTCCTCCTGTGGCCCGTGCCGCCGCACCGTGGCGGCGCGGGTGACGGGAGAACCCCGGGGAGGAGCATGAAGAAGCGTCCGCAGCTGACAGGACGAGCGGCGATCCTGGCCGTCGTGGTCTGCGCCATCGCGATGAGCCTCGCCTACCCGATCCGCGAGTACGTCGCGCAGCGGCGCCAGATCGCGCAGCTCGAACGGCAGCAGGCACAGGCGCTCCAGGCCCTCGCGGACCTGGCCGAGCGCAGCAAGCAACTGGACGACCCGGCCTACATCCGGCAGCAGGCCCGGGTGCGGCTGCACTACTGCGGCACCGGCGAGAAGTGCTACGTCGTGCGCGACCCCGAGCGGCCGGCCGGCAGCCGGCCGAAGGCCGAGGGGACGCCGCGGGCCAAGGCGCCGTGGTACCAGACGCTGTGGGAGTCGATCGAGGCCGCCGACCGCGGCGACGGCCGGCGAGTGGAGGCGGGTCGCACACCCGCCCCGTGACGGGAGCGAGATGATGGATCCGGCCGACGCGGTCGCGGTGGAACGGCAGCTCGGCAGGCCGCCACGAGGGCTGCGCGCGGTGGCGCACCGCTGTCCGTGCGGACTGCCGGACGTGGTGGAGACCGCGCCGCGGCTGCCTGACGGCTCGCCGTTCCCCACGCTGTACTACCTGACGTGCCCCAAGGCCGCCTCGGCGATCGGCACCCTGGAGTCGACCGGCATGATGGCCGAGATGCGGGAACGCCTGGCCGCCGACCAGGCGCTCGCCGAGGCGTACGCCGCGGCGCACGACGACTACGTGGCGCGGCGCGACCACGCGGCGGAGGAGCTCGGCATCGAGCCGCTGCCGCGCGGCACGCAGAGCGCAGGCGGCATGCCGGACCGCGTGAAGTGCCTGCACGCGCTGGTGGGGCATGAGCTGGCCGCACCGGGGAGCAACCCCCTCGGCAGGCAGGCGTTGGACGCGCTCCCCGACTGGTGGAAGGACGGCCCCTGCGTGCCGCACGCCGCCGGCGGGGCCACGGAGGAGGACGCATGACGCGGGTGGCGGCGATCGACTGCGGGACCAACTCGGTGCGGCTGCTCATCGCCGATCTCGACGGGGGAGACCTGTCGGACGTCGAGCGGCGCATGGAGATCGTGCGCCTCGGCGCGGGGGTGGACCGCACGGGGAAACTGGCCCCGGAGGCGCTTGAGCGCACGTTCACCGCGATGCGCGGCTACGCCGAGCTGGTGCGCTCGCACGGCGCGACGAAGGTGCGTGTGGTCGCCACCAGCGCCACACGCGACGCGAGCAACCGTGACGAGTTCGCCGGCGGCGTCCACGAGATCTTCGGCGTACGGCCCGAGGTGGTCACCGGCGCCGAGGAGGCCCACCTGTCGTTCCTCGGCGCGACCGCCGGGGTCCACGGCGCGGAGCCGCCGGTGCTGGTGGTGGACATCGGCGGCGGGTCGACCGAGTTCGTGCTCGGCACCGCCGACGTGGACGCCGCTATCTCGGTGGACATCGGCTGCGTGCGCCTCACCGAGCGCCACTTCTCCGGCGGGGAGCCGCGGGTCGCGGCGGCGACCGCGGACATCGACGCGGCCCTCGACCAGGTGGCGGCCGAGGTGCCGGTGTCCCGTGCGCGCACCCTCGTCGGCCTCGCGGGTTCGGTCACCACGGTCGCGGGGATCGCGCTCGACCTGCCGGCGTACGACCCGGCCCGCATCCACGGCTCCCGCCTGCCGGCCGCCAAGGTCCACGAGGTGTCGCGCCGGCTGCTCGCCATGACCCACGACGAGCGCGCCGCGATCCCCGTCATGCATCCCGGCCGGGTCGACGTGATCGGCGCCGGCGCGCTGATCCTCGACCGTCTCGTCGAGCGGTTCGGTTTCGCGGACGTCCTGGTCAGCGAGCACGACATCCTGGACGGCATCGCGCGCGGCCTCGGTGAGGAGCCGCCGTCGTGACGTGCCGCGCGGTGGCCGCGTGAGCTTCGTCCCGCCGGGGAGCGGCTGGCCCGAGGACCCGGCCGCGCCGGACACCCCGGTGGCGCGGACCTCGGAGGAGGTGCGCGAGCTGGCCCGGTCCAGCGGCACGCTCGCGGAGCTGACGGCGCGGCAGTCGGTGTGCCGGGCCTGTCCGCGCCTGGTCGCGTGGCGTGAGGAGGTCGCGGACGTGCGGCGGCGCGCGTACCGCGACGAGATCTACTGGGGACGGCCCATCGCGGGCTGGGGTGACGACGAGCCCAAGGTGCTGCTGGTGGGCCTGGCCCCGGCGGCGCACGGCGGCAACCGCACCGGCAGGGTGTTCACCGGGGACCGCAGCGGCGACTGGCTGTTCGCGTCCCTGTACCGCACGGGTCTCGCGGCGCTGCCGACCAGCACGCACGCGGGGGACGGCCAGCGTCTCATCGGCGCGCGCGTGGTGGCCGCCGTCCGCTGCGCGCCACCGGCCAACAAGCCCACCCCGCAGGAGCGGGCCACCTGCTTCCCCTGGCTGGCCCGTGAGCTCGAGCTGGTGGCCCCGTCGCTGCGGGTGGTGGTCTGCCTCGGTGGCTACGCCTGGCAGGCCGTGTGGCCGGCGCTGGGGGCCGCGGGGTACGCCTTGCCGTCCCCTCGTCCGCCGTTCGGCCACGGCGCCGAGGTCGCGCTGAGCCGGGACGGCGCCGCCGTCCACCTGATCGGCTGCTACCACCCGAGCCAGCAGAACACCTTCACGGGCCGGGTCACCGAGCCCATGCTCGACGCGGTCTTCAGCCGTGCTACGGCTCTCGCCGGCTGATCTACCGCGTACGGAATATCCGATTGGCCCTGAGGCTTGTACGTGGCGTAGGCTTGTGAATGGTTTCACAAGCAACGATGCCAAAGGGGCACTGACGTGAACCATAAGGCCAAGCACATCCTCATCGTCGGCGGCGGGTACGTCGGGCTGTACACCGCACTCCGGTTGCAGCGCAAGCTGCGGCGCGAGCTGCGGACCGGACAGGTGCGGATCTCCATCGTCGACCCCCAGTCCTACATGACCTACCAGCCGTTCCTCCCGGAGGCCGCCGCGGGCAACCTGTCCCCGCGTCACGTCGTGACGCCGCTGCGGCGGGTGCTTCCCGGCGTGCGCCTGCTCAACGGCAAGGTCACCAAAGTGCACCACGGCAACAGGTCCGTCACCTTCCAGCCTCTCGTCGGTCCCGCCATGGACCTGGAGTACGACGTCATCGTGATGGCCGCGGGCTCCATCTCGCGCACGCTGCCGATCCCCGGCCTGGCCGACGCCGCCATCGGCTTCAAGTCGGTCGGCGAGGCCATCGCGCTGCGCAACCGGGTGCTCGGCATGCTCGACCGCGCCGACGCCACCGACGACGAGCGGGTACGCGGCCGCGCGCTCACCTTCGTCGTGGTCGGCGGCGGCTTCGCCGGTGTCGAGGCCCTGGCGGAGCTGGAGGACATGGCGAGGGACGCGGTCAAGTACTACGGCACCCTCAGCGAGAAGGACCTGCGGTGGGTCCTGGTCGAGGCCAGCGACCGCATCCTGCCGGAGGTCGGCCCGGAGATGGGCCTGTGGACGATCGAGGAACTGCGCGCACGCGGCATCGAGGTCAAGATGCGCACGCTTCTCGAATCCTGCGTCGGCGGCCACGTGAAGCTGTCGGACGGCGACGAGTTCGAGTCGGCCACCATCGTGTGGACGGCCGGCGTCAAGGCCAACCCGGTGGTGAACTCCGGTGACCTGCCGCTGGACGAGCGCGGCCGGGTGAAGACCACGCCTCAGCTCACCGTGGTCGGCGCCGACGGCGCGTTCGCCGCCGGCGACGTCGCCGGGGTGCCGGACGTGACCAACCCCGGCAAGTACTGCGCGCCGAACGCGCAGCACGCCGTGCGGCAGGCCAAGGTGCTGGCCGACAACATCGTGCGTCACCTGGCGGGCCGTCCGCTGCTGACGTACCGGCACAAGTACGCCGGCTCGGTGGCCGGTCTCGGCCTGCACAAGGGTGTGGCCAACGTCTACGGCGTCAAGCTGCACGGCCTGCCGGCGTGGTTCATGCACCGCACCTACCACCTGTCGCGGGTCCCCACCCTGAACCGCAAGGTGCGTGTGGTGGCCGACTGGACGCTCGCGTTGTTCTTCAAACGCGAGACCGTCTCGATGGGGGAGATCGAGTCCCCGCGTGAGGAGTTCCGCGCCGCGGCCGCCACAGGCTGAGGTCCGCGGGAGCGGATGGACGGGGTACGGCCCGCGCCGGATCGGTGCGGGCCGTACTGTTGCGTCGAAGGCCGTACAAGGGGAAGCGCGGGGGAACGGGAGGAGGGAGAAAATTGGGCTACTTGAGCGGTCTGTTGTTCATTGCCCGAGTCGAGGGGGCACGCGCCGTATATCGTTATCCAGCGGACTACAGACAGAAGTCGGTAGACGTGGGCTCTGACCCGTTACGCAAGTGTGGTCCGTTACGTATGATTACGGCGCCCCCGTAGCCCAATGGCAGAGGCAAACCCCTTAAAAGGGTTCCAGTGTGGGTTCGAGTCCCACCGGGGGCACCCTCCGCCGTCTGAACAAACGCCTCTGCCGCGCATGTCGCGCCGAGTTCCGATATCCTCGACGGTTCAGTACACCCCCGCCAGGCATTATCCGGGGGGTTCTCCGCTGGTCAAGCCCCCGGTTGCTCCCCACCCACGGTAAATCGTTATCATTCCGTGCCGCTCCGATGCACATCCGATCCGATGCACTCCGTCATCTTCGCCGCCGGTAAGCGAACCTCGCGCTAATACCTCGCGAGTAACTCGAAAAAGGGATTATCGCCGAACATCAGGAAATTTCCCTCACGAGAGGTGAATATCGGCTGTCTCTTCCACGCCTCCCTGGACGGCGCCGCCGGCCACCGCCGGAGGGTCCCCGGCGTCCTCCCACAGGGCCGGCCCGCCATGGCCGCCGCGGCGGGGAGCGGACGACGTGATCGAAACGCAATCCGGCGGCGCGGAACTCCCCGCCGAGCTCCTTCGTTGTACCGGTGCCGCCGGGCCGATCACACGTCACCCGGTGGCCTGTCGCGGCCGGGTCCTCCCGGCACCCGCGGCCGATGGAAGGCTTATGGCAACTGGCGCACTCCTGTGCGGCTCGACCGACTCGACCGAACAGGCTGATCGCAGGTCGCAGTGGAGGCAGTTAATGCAGAGCAGGAACCCGGTCCTCAGCCGGCTGGGACACAACAACCAGCAGCAGTACGGCGCGGGCCCGATGGCGAGCCCGCAGCACCTGCGGGACATGTACGACGCGCCGTCGTACGCCCCGCCGACCGCCGCACGGCCGATGACGATCGACGACGTCGTCGTGCGCAGCGCCATCACCCTCGGCACCCTGGTGCTGTCCGCGGCCCTCGCCTGGTACCTCGACCTCGGCATGGGAGCCGCGATCGCCGGCGTGATCGTCGGTCTGGTGCTCGGCCTGATCGTCTCGTTCCGGCAGAGCACCAACCCGGTGCTGATCCTCGGCTACTCCGTCGCGTACGGCGTGGCCATCGGTGTGATCAGCAATGTGTACAACTCGCTGTACGACGGCGTCGTCGTCGCGGCGGTCTTCGGCACGATGGTGGCGTTCGGCGGCATGCTGGCCGTCTACGCACTGAAGATCTTCCGGCCCACACCGAAGTTCACCAAGTTCGTCATCGCGGCGGCGTTCGCCGCGATCGGCCTGGTCGTCCTCAACTTGATCTTCGGGTTCTTCATCGAGGGTGGCCTCGGCCTGCGCTCCGACAGCCCGATCGGCTGGATCTTCAGCATCGGCATGATCCTGCTCGGCTGTTTCTTCCTGCTGCTGGACTTCGACGCGGTCGAGCAGGGCATCAGGGCCGGGGTGCCGGAGAAGTACTCCTGGCTGATGGCGTTCGGCCTCACGGTGAGCCTCGTCTGGCTCTACCTTGAGATCCTCCGCTTCGTCAGCTTCTTCTTCAACAACGATTAACGGCCGATTTCGGGCACTACCCGAGCAGGCAAAGCGTGTGCCCCGCCGGACCCCGGCGGGGCACACGCTTTGCCCGGCACCTGGTGAGCCTTTGATCATCGCACGCTCCGCCACCGACGATCTACGTTTTGTAAGAGAAGGCTGGCCATTTGGGGCTTGCCATCGGCGGCCGGGTGATGCAGTGTCGTCCCAAAGAGGCTTACTCATGGAGGTGCCCATGTCGTTGAACCACTCACCGGAGACGCAGAACAAGCTGATCGCCAGGGTTCCGGACATCACCGGACGCGCACTCCCCGAGTGGTTCCAAGCCATCGACAACGGCCCGGCTTTCCTACGGTGTGACGAGCGGGCCAACTGGCTCGCCGACGAGCACGGGCTCACCCACGGCTACGCCGCCGCGATCGTCATCGAGCACGAGCGGAACCGCCGTTCCCGCATGGGGTTCCTGTAGCCCCAGCCCCACCCCAGTGCGCCCACGCCGTCCCATGGCGTGGGCGCTGTCCTGCCCCCGGCGGGGTCATCATGGGGGCATGGATCTCGACAAGGCCCGTGATTACATCAGGAAAAATCATCGTGCGGTGATTCAGACCTGGCGCTCGGACGGTCACCCGCAGATGTCCCCCGTGCTCGTCGGCATCGACGCCGAGGGCCGCGCCATCGTCAGCACCCGTGAGAGCGCGGCCAAAGCCAAGCAGCTGCGCCGCAACCCCGACGTCTCCCTGTGTGTGATGGTCGACGAGTTCCTCGGGGAGTGGGTCCAGATCGAGGGGGTCGCCGAGGTGATCCCCATGCCGGAGGCCGAGGAAGGACTCATCGAGTACTTCCGCGTCGTCTCCGGCGAGCACCCCGACTGGGACGAGTTCCGCGAGGCGATGCGGACGCAGCGCAACGTGCTGGTCCGCATCGACATCAAGCGGGCCGGTCCCGACTACATGGGCTGAGCGGCTCGCCTCCTGCGCCGGAACCGAGCCGGCCGCGATCCCGCTCCGGCTCAGCTCAGGCGTTCGAGCAGCATGGCCATGCCCTGGCCGCCGCCGACGCACATCGTCTCCAGCCCGATGGTCTTGTCGTGGAAACGCAGGCCGTTGAGCAGGGTCGAGGTGATCCGGGCACCTGTCATGCCGAACGGGTGCCCGACGGCGATGGCGCCGCCGTTGACGTTCAGCCGGTCGAGGTCGATGCCGAGCTCGCGGTAGGACGGGATCACCTGCGCGGCGAACGCCTCGTTGATCTCGACCAGGTCGACGTCGTCGATGGACATGCCGGCACGGCTCAGCGCCTGGCGGGACGCCTCGACCGGGCCGAGCCCCATGATCTCCGGGGACAGGCCGCTGACGCCGGTGGACACGACGCGGGCCAGCGGCGTGATGCCGAGTTCGGCGGCCTTGACGTCGCTCATCACGATCACCGCGGCGGCGCCGTCGTTGAGCGGACAGCAGTTGCCGGCGTTGACCGTGCCGTCGGGCCGGAACGCCGGCTTGAGCTGTGACACGGCCTCGTAGGTGGTGCCGGGCCGCGGTCCGTCGTCCTTGCTCACGACCGAGCCGTCCGGCAGCGTCACCGGGGTGATGTCCTGCTCCCAGAAGCCGTTCGCGAGGGCCTTCTCCGCGAGGTTCTGCGACCGTACGCCGAACTCGTCCTGCTCGCGGCGGCCGACCCCCTTGATCTGCGCGACGTTCTCGGCGGTCTGGCCCATCGCGATGTAGACGTCCGGCAGTTCGCCGTCCTCACGCGGGTCGTGCCACGGCGGCGCGCCACCTGCGGCGCGCGCGTCGGTGCGCTCCTTGCCGCGCTCGAACAACGGGTTGGCGGTGTCCGGCAGCGAGTCGCTGCTGCCCTTGGCGAACCTGGAGACGGTCTCCACGCCGGCCGAGATGAACACGTCACCCTCACCGGCCCTGATGGCGTGGAAGGCCATGCGGGTGGTCTGGAGCGAGGACGAGCAGTAGCGGTTGACGGTGGTGCCGGGCACGTCGTCCAGGCCGAGCAGCACCGAGACCACCCTCGCCATGTTGAAGCCCTGCTCGCCGCCTGGCAGGCCGCAGCCCAGCATGAGGTCGTCGACGTCGTGCGGGTCGAGTTGCGGCACCTTGTCCAGCGCCGCCTTGATCATCTGGACGGTCAGGTCGTCGGGACGCATGTCCTTCAGCGACCCCTTGAAGGCTCGGCCGATCGGCGAACGTGCGGTCGCGACGATGACTGCCTCGGGCATCTGGCTCTCCTGGGTTCGTCGGCAGGGCTCCCTGTTGCGGAGATTACCGCGCCATCGTCCGGATTCCGCGGCCGGGGCCACCGCGAACAGAACTTTGTACTACCCGACCCGGCACGGCCTGGCGCGCACCGGCTGATCCGGTGCGGCCCGGCCGGGCCACGGGTCTCAGCCGTACATGCCAGGGGTCGTGCCGGTGGCGTCCCTGACGGCGTGCAGGCCGCCTTTCTCGTCGCGCCAGAGCCGCCAGCCGTCCTGGCTGCCGGTGAACCACTGCGGTGGCACGGCGCCGGTGGGGGCCCTGACGCCGGTCGCGAGGTCGAACTCGCACAGCGACGCGACGGGGAAGAAGCCCTGCGGCGTCCTGGTCAGGGCCAGCGGCTTGGGATCGGTGACGCAGAACGACCACCCGCGCTGTCCGGTGACCGGCACGGGACGGCCGGACGCCAGCTCGAAGGACGCACCGGCGTGGCTCGGCTTGAGGAACCCCAGCCGTGCCATGTCGCCGGGGAACGCCAGCCACCAGCCCGTGCCGGGGACCTGGTCGGCGGTGATCTGGCCGACCACCCGGCCCGAGCCCGGGTCCAGCCGCGCGAAGCCGCCGAACCGGCCCTTCTCGTCCACCGGACGCACCACAGGGGCGAAGCCGGGGCTGCCGCTCGGGTAGACGCGCACCACCGAGGGCCGCAGCCAGTTGACCTTGCCGTCGGCGAGCCGCACGGAGAACACCCCGAAGACGGACGCGCGGCCGGTGCGCGGGCTCGTGTACGGCGCGACGTACCCGATCAGGTCGCCGCCCGCCGAGCCGAACGACCACCCGCCTGACAGGTCCACGCCAGGAGCGAGCGCCTGCTCCACCGGCAGCTCCCAGACCGTCTTGCCGGTTCTGAGGTCGTGCGTGGACAGCGCCGGGTGCTTGGCGAGGCGCAGCACGACGACCTTGCCGGTGTCGGACCACTCGGCCTCGGCGATGCCGGGAAGCCGCCACAGCTCCGCGCCGGTGAGCGGGTCGAGCACGACCATGCGCGCAGTGGCGAGCGCGGTGTGCTCGGACACGCACAGGTAGGGTCCGCAGGCCTGCGGGCCGAACGTCGTGCGCACGGGACGGCTCCACAGCTCGTGTCCGGTGCGCGCGTCGGCGGCCACCAGCAGGGCTTCCTTGCCGCTCTTCCCGGACGGCGCGGCGGCGGCCACGACCCCCTTGCCGCCTGCGGCGGAGACGGCGGCGGGGGGTGGCACCCCCATGCCGGGGAGGCGGCCGGCGAGCGACGCGGGCCGCCGCCACAAGGCCCGGCCCGAGCTCAGGTCGAGAGCGGCGGTCTCCAGGGTGCCGTCCGGCTTCATCGAGGTCACCGCGGCGACTCCGGTGGCCACGGCGGCGCGGCTGACGGCGTTGACCTCGGTGGTGTGCCAGGCCGGCCGAGGCGCCTGCGCCGCCGCTCCGCCACCTGAGCCGCCTGAGCAGCCGGCGAGGACGAGGACGGCCGCGAGCGCGACGACCGGTGTCGCAAGAGGCCGGAACACGGACATTCCACTCCAATGCGGGGAGACGGTGACGACCCCGTCGCGGAGGGTGGCCGGATCTAGGCGCCGTGCGGCATCGGTCCCGGCCGTCGGCGAAGCAGCGTGGCCCATCTTCCGTAGGGGCCGGTCGCCCGGCCGGCGACACGGGCCGCGGTGACCTCGGTCCCGGGCTCCTCCGCGGCGATGGCCGCCGCGAGGTAAATCGGTTGCGATCCCTCGCCACGCTCGGGCCGGGGTTCCGCCCGCAGCCCGAGCGCGGCGCATACAGACGGTAGCACCGCGTGCGCGGCGCGTTCATAACCTCTGGCAGATGGGTGGAAACGATCCGGTCCGAACATTTCGCCGGGGTATGAGGCGAATTCCGGCCCGAGCAGGTCGGCGAACGCCACCGTCCGGCCGCCTGCCTCGACCACGGCGACGGTCTGCGCCGCCGCGAGCTGACGGCTCCACATGCGGGTCATCCACCGCAGCGGCTGGCCGATCGGCCGCACCGTGCCGAGATCGGGACAGGTGCCGACCACCACCTCGGCCCCGGCCTCCCTCAACCGGCGCACGGCGTCCCGCAGGTGCCGTACGGCATGCGCGGGCTTGGTCTTGGTGGTCACGTCGTTGGCGCCGATGAAGATCACCGCGATGTCCGGCTCGGTCCTCAGCGCGCGGTCCACCTGCCAGACGAGGTCGGCGGACACTGAGCCCGACCTGCCGTGCACCCCGAGCCGCACCGGCCGGCCCGCCACCTCGGCCAGGCCGCGCGCGATCACCACGCCAGGCGTGGTCGCCGGGTCCCGCATGCCGAGCCCGACGGCCGTGGAGTCCCCCAGCATGGCCAGGCGCAGGGGCCGGCTCGCCTCCGCGCCTGGGTCGGCCGGGTCGCGCGGGTCGTGCCACGCGCCGTAGAGGCCGTCGGCCCGCGGGCCGTTCATGCCGTACCTGCGGCCGATGGACCTGCGCGCGATCACCGCCTCCACCTGGACCAGCCCGTACACGGCCACACCCAGCGCGGTCGCCCCGCCGCCGCCGACGGCGGCCGCGGTCGCGATCCGGCGTGCCGCTCTCGCGATTCCCGGCGTCCACATCTCCTTCGTCAGCCCTCCCACAGTGACCAGTAGATCGTCCGTCCCGTCCCGCCCCGGCGGTTTCCGGGGTGACGGCGGACCGGCTCAGGGGGTCCCCGGCGGTCCGTCGGCCTCCGGCCGGACGGGGGCTTGCGGTACATGTCCGGTGCTGTCGTAGTCGTGACGGTACGGTGAGGAGTTGAACGGCCGGGGAACAGCCACCAAGCTCGGTCCGGCCGGTCAAGCTCGCAAAACTTGCAATTCAAGTGATCGAGGAGACATTCCCGGTGCGCGTACACAACTCGCTCATCGAGCTCATGGGCAACACCCCGCTCGTCAAGCTGCACAAGGTGACGGCGGGCCTGTCGGCCCAGGTCCTCGCCAAGGTGGAGTACTTCAACCCCGGCGGCTCCGTGAAGGACCGCATCGCGCTGCGCATGGTCGAGGCGGCCGAGCGGTCCGGCGCGCTGCGTCCCGGCGGCGTCATCGTGGAGCCCACCTCGGGGAACACCGGTGTGGGGCTCGCGATCGTGGCGCAGCACAAGGGCTACCGCTGCCTGTTCGTGGTGCCGGACAAGGTCGCCTCCGACAAGATCGCGGTGCTGCGCGCGTACGGGGCCGAAGTGGTGGTGTGTCCCACCGCCGTGTCCCCCGACCACCCCGACTCGTACTACTCGGTGTCCGACCGGCTGGCCCGCGAGGTGCCGAACGCCTGGAAGCCCGACCAGTACTCCAACGAGGAGAACCCGGCGAGTCACTACCACTCGACGGGCCCGGAGATCTGGGAGCAGACCGAGGGCAAGATCACCCACTTCGTGACCGGCATCGGCACCGGCGGCACCATCAGCGGCACCGGCCGTTACCTCAAGGAGGTGTCCGGCGGCCGGGTGCGGATCATCGGCGCCGACCCCGAGGGCTCGGTGTACTCCGGCGGCACCGGCCGGCCCTACCTGGTGGAGGGTGTCGGCGAGGACATCTGGCCCGCCACGTACGACACCACGGTGGCCGACCAGGTCATCGCGGTCTCCGACAAGGACTCCTTCGGCATGACCCGCCGCCTCGCGCGCGAGGAGGCCCTGCTGGTCGGCGGCTCCTGCGGCATGGCCGTCGTCGCGGCCCTGCGCGTCGCCGCGACGGCCGGGCCCGACGACGTGATCGTCGTCCTGCTTCCCGACGGCGGCCGGGGCTACCTGTCCAAGATCTTCAACGACGACTGGATGGCCGACTACGGCTTCCTGACCACCAGCAGCGACGAGGGCCTCGTCGGCGACGTTCTCGGCCGCAAGGGCCAGGGCCTGCCGGAGTTCGTGCACACCCATCCGCACGAGTCCGTCGGCACCGCCATCGCGATCATGCGGGAGTACGGCGTGTCCCAGCTCCCCGTCATGAAGGAAGAGCCTCCCGTGATGGCCGCCGAGGTCGTCGGCTCCATCGTGGAACGCGACCTGCTCGAGGCCCTGTACCACGGCCGCGTCAAGGCCGAGGACCCCCTCGCCGGCCACATGTCCGCTCCGCTCCCCAACATCGGCTCCGGCGAACCCATCTCCGTCGCCATCGAGGCCCTGGAGAAGGCCGACGCCGCCGTGGTCCTCGACGACGGCAAGCCCGTCGGCCTCGTCACCCGCCAGGACCTGCTCGCCTTCCTGGCCGGCAACAACGGCTGAGCCCGTCACCGGCGGCCTGCGACGCCGTCATGGGGCCGTTCCCGGTCCGCGTCCCCCGCCGTGGCATGGGTGACGCGGATCGTGGTCCCCGGCCGAGGCGATAGCGTTGGGGGATGATTGAAGGCTTCGAGACGTTGGCCATCCACGCAGGCCAGGCTCCTGATCCGCGCACCGGGGCCGTCGTGCCGCCGATCTACGCCGTGTCCACCTACAAGCAGGACGGCGTCGGCGGGCTGCGTGAGGGCTACGAATACAGCCGGTCGGCGAACCCCACGAGGACCGCGCTCGAAGAGTGTGTCGCGGCGCTCGAAGGCGGCACGCGGGGGCTGGCGTTCGCGTCGGGTCTCGCGGCCGAGGACGCCGTGCTGCGCGCGCTGTGCCGGCCGGGTGACCACGTCATCATCCCCGGCGACGCCTACGGCGGCACGTGGCGGTTGTTCGACAAGGTCTACGAGGGCTGGGGGCTCCACTACGACCCGGTGCCGCTCGGCGACCTGGACGCGGTGCGGGCCGCCGTGCGCCCCGACACCCGGATCATCTGGGTGGAGACCCCCACCAACCCGCTGCTCGGCATCGCCGACATCGAGGCGCTCGCCGCCATCGCGCACGCCGCAGGCGCGGTGCTCGTCGTGGACAACACCTTCGCCACGCCGTACCTCCAGCAGCCGCTGGCCCTCGGCGCCGACGTGGTCGTGCACAGCACCACCAAGTACGCGGGGGGTCACTCCGACGTCGTCGGCGGTGCGCTGGTGGCGCGCGACAAGGAGATCGGTGACCGGCTGGCGTACCACCAGAACGCCATGGGGGCGGTGGCCGGGCCGTTCGACGCCTGGCTGACCCTGCGCGGCCTGAAGACCCTCGCGGTGCGCATGGACCGCCACTGCGACAACGCCGAGCGGGTCGTCGACCTGCTGCTCTCGCATCCGCGTGTCACCGAGGTGTACTACCCGGGGCTCGCCGGCCACCCGGGCCACGAGGTGGCGGCCAAGCAGATGCGCCGCTTCGGCGGCATGGTGTCGTTCCGGGTCGCCGGCGGCGAGGAGGAGGCCGTGGCGATCTGCGACCGCACGAAGATCTTCATACTCGGCGAGTCGCTCGGCGGGGTGGAGTCGCTGATCGAGCACCCGGGCCGCATGACGCACGCCTCGGTCGCCGGGTCGGCCCTGGAGGTGCCCGGCGACCTGGTGCGCCTGTCGGTCGGCATCGAGTCGGTGAGCGACCTGCTCGCCGACCTCGGCCAGGCGCTCGGCGGCTGAGCGCACGGCCCGGCCGGCGGCCGGGCACACGGCTCAGCTGTTGGGGTTGAACCACACCATCAGCACCAGGATGATCAGCCACATGAGCGCCATGATGGAGGCCAGCATGGCGATGCGGCCGGTCTGCACCTGAGCGTCGTCCTCTTCGGACGCGCTGGACAGCACGCGGATGGCGGTGCGCTGGTCACGCTCGATCATGACCAGCAGCACCGCCCCCACGATGAACAGCGTCATCGACACCGAGAGGTACGGCTTGGCGAGCGCGGCACGGCCGAGCGCCAGACCGAAGAGGAAGACCGCGATGGTGAGCAGTCCGAATATCCGCGTGGTGCGGTTGAGGAACCGCAGCACGCCGACGTCCTTGGCGCGGATGTACCGCGGCGTGAAGTGAGCGGCCACTGTCGCCGGCCCGAGCGCGAAGATCGCGAAGCCGATGTGCAGCCAGAGCAGAAGGTAGTCGAGGAACGACATGCCGTCGAGGCTATCGCCTTGGTGATCAGCAAGGGAACGTCCCCCGGCCCCGGATGTGTGACGATGACCGGCGCGAACCCCTGCGAACGGGACGTCTCAACGGCTTCCGGCGGGCACCCGCCGCACGGCCGGCACGCGTCCGGCCGGCTCGTGTGGCGCTGCCGGACGGCGTGGCGTGCCGTCCGGCCGCACCGGGCCGGACGGCGGGTGGCGCCGTCGCGGCCTGTGGTGCACGGTGATCTCGTACAGCGGCACCGTGACGACCATGGTGATCAGGATGAACGCCGCCGCGAACATGACGTGCTCCCTTCGTGGGAGGAGGAAGCCGGCGGTTTCCTGAACGGACGTCCCCCGAGCGCCTCCTGTGAAAAGGGTGTGCCATCGGGAGGTGGAACGGCAACGAGTTAACGACCCGCGTACCGTTCCGACTCCTCCTTCCCATGCGTCTCATCCGGCTCGGAGTCGTGCGCCTCATCCGGCTCTCGCGAACCCTCCGGCCGCTCAGAGTCGCGGGGACGCTCGTCGTCCGGCCGCGACGAGGGAGGCTCTGTCCGGAACAGCCCCGCCATCAGCCGGATCCCGAGCACCCGCGCCAGCAGATGCGACCGTCCCGCTGACACCGGACCGAGCACGGCGAGCACGAGCACGTAGCCCGCGATGAACGGCGCGAGGCGGCGGTCGAGGTTCGCGCCTGCGGCCATGGCGCCGAGGATGAGCGCGAACTCACCCCGCGCGAGCAGCGTCGTGGCGATGTCCGCGGCGGGTCCCGGGCCGTAGCTGTGCAGGCGTGCGGCGAGCAGGCCCGCGGCGATGTTCATGACGATGGTCAGCGCGACGGCGCCGACCACCAGCCACGCGACGGACGTGACATCGCCTGGGTCGATCGACAGGCCGAAGCCGAAGAAGAAGATCGCGGCGAAGGCGTCCCGCAGCGGGTGGACGAGCTCGCGGATGCGCGGGCCCGACGAGGTGCCCGACAGGATCAGGCCGACCATGAAGGCGCCGATGGCGTCGGCGACGCCGAGCGACTCCGACACCCCGGCCACCAGGACGGCGAGGCCGAGGAAGCTCACCACGAGCAGTTCGTCGTCCTTGACCGCGATGAGGCGGCCGATCAGCCGGGTGCCGTACCGTGCGGCGATCGCCAGCAGCATCAGGAAGCCGAACGCCTTGGCCCCCTGGAGCAGGAACTCGGCGGTTCCCTGCGCGCCGCTGAGCACCGGCTGGAGCGCGGCGAGGTACAGCGCGAGGAAGATGTCCTCCACGACGGTGACGCCGAGGATGAGGCGCGTCTCCGGTCTGCCGATGCGTCCTGTGTCGATGAGGACTTTGGTGACGATCGCTGAGGACGAGATGCCGACCACCCCGGCCAGCACGACCGCCTCACGTGTGCCCCAGCCGAGCGCGAACCCGAAGCCGAGCCCGGCGCCGACGTTCAGCAGCAGATAACCGCCACCGGCGGCGAACAACTGTTTGCCGCCGCGCCGCAGGTCATCGAGGTGGAATTCAAGACCAAGGTAGAACAGCAGGAGCACGAGGCCGAGCGCGGTGAGCATCTCCAGCTCGTGCGGGTCCTCGACCAGGATGATGCCCGGTGTGTGCGGGCCGAGCAGGATGCCCGCGAGCATGAACAGCGGAATCGTCGGCAACCCGATGCGCCGGCCGAGCCGGGCGAGCAGGGCTGCTGCGAGGAAGGCGCCTCCCATGGCGAGCAAGGTGTCGGCATGTCCCACGGGTCACCACCTTCCGTGCGGGTCGGGACTGCGCCATGTGTGTACGCGGTGCTGGATGGGTCCTCCTCGGAGGGCAGGCGACCGGAATTTCCGGTTGAGCCGGTCGTATGTCGTTATAGGGGGATATGGGGTCTTTGTGGAGTTTTCAAACTGATCGTGGCCGGGAAGGCCGGGGCCGTACGGCCTCCCGCCCGTTACAGGAGTCCGTAACGGCCCCGGCCAGGTTCGTCGCCGCCGCGGCTCCGGTCAGGTGCCGCGGGGTACGGTTCCGGTCCGGTCAGGTGCCGTCGGGCCGGTCGCGGTCCGGTTCGGGAGTCGGCACGGCTCCGTAGGGTCACGTGCCGTCGGCACTGTCCCGCACCGGTTCAGGCGGTCGGTACGGTTCCGGTTCGGTCGCGTGCCGTCGGCACGGTCCGCACCGGTGCTGTACCGCCGGTCACGGAACCGGCCGGGTTCAGGACCGTCGCTGCGGCCCCGGCCCGGTGCCAGGGCTGTCGCCGCGGCCGGGACCGGCTCCGTTGCCGGTGGTACGGCCGGGGCCGCCACCGCGGCCGGTCCGCTCACGGGCCCACCGAGCGGCCCACTGAACGGCTCCGTCGCCGGTCAGGGAGCCAGGCGGGCTCCGGTGCCACTGATGTGGCTCCTGGTCGCGTGTGCGGTACCGGTTGACCACGACCTCGACGAGACCGGCCATGATGAGGCCGACGGCGATCAGCGCGCCGGTGCCGCGCAGCAGGCCCACGGTCAGGAGCGTGAGGCCCACGAGCAGGAACAACGACAGCCACGTACGTTGGCGCCTCCCCGGCGGGACCTGGACGGGTGGAGTGACGCTGTCCTGCGTCCGCGCCGCGAGACCGGAACGGGTGCGGTCGTCGGCGTGCGTCATGGCTCCCTCCCCCCGTAGGCTCGCCGCCGGTGAGGCCCTTCCAGGTTCTCCCGCGCACGGGGGTGCGCGCCATCCGTGCCACCCCCCATTTCGGCCGGTGGCCGACATGTAGACCGGTACCACTTATGGGTGCCGGCACCGATGGCGCGCGGCGGCGGGCATCGTCATAGTGGAGGGGAGAGGGGGACACGGGGTGTCGTTGTTCTGGCGGATCTTCCTGCTGAACGCCGTCGTGCTGGTTCTGGCCATGGTGATGCTGCTCGGGCCGGTCACGGTGTCCACCCCTGTGCTGCTCACCGAGGCGGCGATCCTCGTGGTGGGACTGGCCGCCATGCTGGTGGCCAACGCCGCGCTGCTGCGCGTCGGCCTCTCCCCGGTGCGGCGGCTGACCCGCGCCATGTCGACCACCGACCTGCTGCGGCCCGGACAGCGGCCGGTGCCGGACGGCCGCGGCGAGGTGGCCGAGCTGATCCGCACGTTCAACACGATGCTCGACCGGCTGGAGGCCGAACGGGCCGGCAGCGCCGCTCGCGCGCTGTCGGCGCAGGAGGCCGAGCGGCGGCGCATCGCGCAGGAACTGCACGACGAGGTGGGGCAGACCCTCACCGCCGTGCTGCTGGAGCTGAAGCGTGTCGCGGACCACGCGCCGCGGCCCGTACAGGAGGAGATCCGCCAGGTGCAGGAGACCACCCGCACCGGGCTCGACGAGATCCGCCGCATCGCGAGGCGCCTGCGGCCCGGCGTCCTCGAGGAACTCGGCCTGTCCAGCGCGCTCAAGGCGCTCGCCGGTGAGTTCTCCACCCCCGGCCTCGCCGTGCACCACCACCTCGAACCCGGCCTGCCGCCGCTCGACGAGGACACCGAACTCGTGCTGTACCGCGTGGCCCAGGAGGGCCTCACCAACACCGCGCGCCACGCGCACGCGAGACACGTCGACCTGACGCTGCGCCGCACGCCGGGTGGGGTCGAACTGCACGTGCGCGACGACGGCCGCGGGCCGGGGAACGCGCCGGAGGGGTCCGGCATCAGCGGCATGCGCGAACGGGCCCTGCTCATCGGCGCCGACCTCACCGTCGGGCCGTCCCCCGGCGGCGGCATGCAGGTCCGCCTGGCCGTCCCGGTCCCGAGAACCACCGAGGAGAGCCGATGAGCGTGCCGGACGGACCCGTCACCCGCATTCTGCTCGCCGACGACCACGCGCTGGTCCGGCGGGGTGTGCGGCTCATCCTGGACGGCGAGCCGGGGCTGACCGTCGTCGCGGAGGCCGGTGACGGCGCCGAGGCCGTGGCGCTGGCCCGCGAGCACCGGCCCGACCTCGCCATCCTGGACATCGCGATGCCGCGCATGACGGGGCTGCGCGCCGCGCGCGAGCTGTCGCGGCAGTGGCCGGACATGCGCATCCTCATCCTGACCATGTACGACAACGAGCAGTATTTCTTCGAGGCGCTGAAGTCCGGCGCCTCAGGGTACGTGCTGAAGTCGGTCGCCGACCGCGACCTCGTGGAGGCCTGCCACGCCGCGATGCGCGGCGAGCCCTTCCTGTACCCCGGCGCGGTCACCGCCTTGATCCGCGACTACCTCGACCGGGCCAGAGAAGGCGGCGCCGTGCCGCCGAGAGCGATCACCGAGCGCGAGGAGGAGATACTCAAGCTCGTCGCCGAGGGCCACACCTCGCAGGAGATCGCCGACATGCTCGTCATCAGCGCCAAGACCGTCGAACGGCACCGCGCCAACCTGCTGCAGAAACTCGGCATGAAGGACCGCCTGGAGCTGACCCGGTACGCCATACGGGTCGGCCTGATCGAGCCGTAGCCGGCGACGGACACGGCACGTGGGTCGCCGAGGCGGCCGGTCGCGCGGGAACGGCGGACACGCGGGAACGGCGGGCACGCGGGTCGCCGGTGACGTGCTCGCCGAGGCGGCCGCCGTCAGCGGGAGCGGCGGACCCGCAGGAAGTCGCTGACGACGTACTCGCCGAGGCGGTCGGCGCTCGGGGAGAAGACCCGGCCGCCGTTGCGGCGCGCGACCTCGTCCACGAAGTCCTTCAGCCGTTCGTCGGTGGCCAGCATGAACACGTTGAGCGTGGCCCGGCGCCTGGTCATCTTGTCCACCTCGGCGAGGGTCAGCTCCAGGGTCTCGCGCGACGGCGGCCACTCGAACCAGTACCTGCCGTTGCGCATGAGGTGGGCCGTCGGCTCGCCGTCGGTCACCACCAGCACGACCGGCTCGAAGTCGGGGTGGCGGTCCAGGTGGCGTCCGGCGATCAGCAGCGCGTGGTGCAGGTTGGTGCCCTGCACCATGTCCCACTCCAGCCCCGCGAGCTCCTCGGGTTGCAGCACTCTGGCGTAGTTGGAGAACCCGATGATCTGCACCGCGTCACCGGGGAACTTGGACGCCACCAGCGCCTGCAGAGCGAGCGCGGTCTGCTTGGCGGGGGCCCACGTGCCGCGCAGGGCCATCGAGTACGACAGGTCCACCAACAGGCACACCGCCGCGGCCGTGCGCCGCTCGGTCTCGGCCACCTCGAAGTCGTCGACCGACAACGCGACCCTCTGCCCCGCGCCGGCGCCGCGCCGCACGCCGTTCACCAGGGTGCGCACCACGTCGAGGGGCTGCTCGTCGCCGAACCGCCACGGCCGCGACGTGCCGGTGAGCTCCCCGGCGGCGCCGGCGTCCCGCTGGTCGTGGTCGCCGCGCCTGCCGCCGTCGAGGGAGTCGAACACGCGCCGCAACGCGGTCTCGCCGAGCCGTCGCACGGCCTTCGGGGTGAGTTCCAGCTTGCCGCGCTGGCGCCGCAGATAGCCCTGCTGCTCCAGCTCCTGCTCGATGCGCTTGAGCGCCGCCAGGTCGTCCACGGCCGACCGGCCGAGCGCGCGGCGGACCGCCGCCTCGTCCACGTCGTCGAGCCTGGCACCCGGGTAGTCCTGCCGCAGCGACTCCTCCAGCCGGCTCAGGTCGGCCAGCTCCTCCAGCGCGGTCACGGCGTCACCCATGCCGAGGGGCTGCTCGCCGTCCATGCGCTCCGAGCCGTCCCAGGGGAGGTCGGGACGCCGCGCGTACAGGGCCTGGCCGAGGCGGTCCATCTGCTCGCGCAGGCCGGCCTGCTCCATGGTCTGGTCGATCAGGGCCTGGAGTTCCTCACGCTGCTGCGGGGTCATCGAGGCCAGCATGCGCTGCGCGGCGGCGGCACGGCGGGCCAGGATGTCGACCAGCTCGTTGAGGTCGCGGGGACGCTCGGGGAAGAACTCCCCGTGCTTGTCCATGAACCGGTCGAAGTCCTCCTGGGTGTGCTCGCCGCGCGCGTCGCGGTCGAGCATGTCGTTCAGGTCGGACATCATCTGGCGTACCCGCTCCATGGCCTGCGGGTCGGGGTTGGTCAGCGCGTCGCGCATGCCGCGGAACCGGCTGTCGAGCACCTCGCGGCGCAGCAGGTCCCGCAGCTCCTCGAACGTCTGCCTGGCGGCGGCCGAGCGCCACTCGTACGAGCCGAGCTCCCGCACCGCGCTCGCGGTGTCGGACGGCACGGCGTCCAGCTCGGCCTCACGCAGGCGCGCGTCGTCGGAGGGGTCGGGGAACAGCTCGGCGCGCTCCTGGCCGATCGCCTTGTCCAGCAGCGCTCTGGCCCGGTCGAGCGTGCCGGACAGATCGCCGCGCTCACGCAGCTCGCGGCGGCGTTTGCGCACCTCGCGCAGCAGCTCGTCGAGCCCACGCCGGTCCGGCGCACCCGGCAGGCCACGCCTGAGCAGCTCACGCAGGGAGTCCTGCGGGGTGGAGCCCGACAGGATCGAGTCACCCATCTCGTCGAGCGCGGCCCGCACGTCGTACGGCGGTGCCAGGGGGTCGGGTCCGTCGTGATACTCGCCGTATCGGTAACCGCTCATCTCTTCGGAGCCTAACCGTCGTGTCCGATATGCCTGACCTAGGTCCGGTAGACGGCGCCTCCGTCCATCTCGTCCTTGGACAGGCGGCGCATGAGGTACAGGCCCTCCAGCGCGAACTCCAGCGCGGCGGCGGCGTGACCGGGGGACTCCTCACCCTCACCCATGCCGACCTGGGACATGATCTTGGACAGGCCGTTGACCGGCCCGATCTGCCGCAGCAGGTCGGTGGCCGTGGTCAGCTCGCCGGTCTCGATCTTCGCGCCTTCGGTGAACTTGTCGAGCAGCGCCGACAGGTCCATGCCGCCGAGCGTGCGGCGGAAGGTGTCGGCGACGGCGCGGCGCAGCAGGTGGGCCAGCACCTCGACCTCGCGGCCCTCCTCGCTCACCTCGAACTCGACCTTGCCGCGCAGTGTCGGCACGGCACCCGGCAGATCGGCAACTCGCGTGACGGGCCGTTCCTCGCCGGTGAGCGCGGCACGGCGCACGGCGGAGGCCGCGGCGGTCTCGGCGGCGGCGATGGCGAAACGGGCCGAGACGCCGGAGCGGGAGTCCACGGCTGTGGACTCGCGCACCAGGCGGGTGAAGCGCGCGATGACCTCGATCAGGTGGTCGGGCAGCTCGGCGCCGCCGGTGTCGGTCCCCTCGCCACCCCACAGGACCGAGGCCTCCTGGCGGATCAGCGCCAGCTCGCTCTCCAGGCTGAGCGGGTAGTGGGTGCGGATCTCGGCGCCGAAGCGGTCCTTCAGCGGCGTGATGATGCGGCCGCGGTTGGTGTAGTCCTCGGGGTTGGCGCTGGCGATCAGCAGGATGTCCAGCGGCAGGCGCAGGTTGTAGCCGCGCACCTGGATGTCGCGCTCCTCCAGCACGTTGAGCAGCGACACCTGGATGCGCTCGGCGAGGTCGGGAAGCTCGTTCACCGAGAAGACGCCGCGGTTGGTGCGGGGGACCAGGCCGTAGTGCACGGTCTCGGGGTCGCCGAGGGTGCGGCCCTCGGCGATCTTGATGGGGTCCACGTCACCGATCAGGTCGCCGACCGAGGTGTCGGGGGTGGCGAGCTTCTCGCCGTACCGGTCGTCGCGGTGCTTCCACGCCACAGGCAGGTCCGCGCCGGTCTCGGCGGCGAGACGCACGCAGCGCACGCATGTCGGCGCGTACGGGTGGTCGTTGATCTCGCAGCCCTCGACCACCGGGGTCCACTCGTCGAGAAGGCCCGTGATGGTGCGGATGAGGCGGGTCTTGCCCTGGCCTCGCTCACCCAGCAGCACGAGATCGTGTCCGGCCAGCAGCGCGCGCTCCAGATGCGGCAGCACCGTGTCGTCGAATCCCACGATGCCCGGGAATCTCGGCGTGCCTGCGCGTAGTCTGGCCAGCAGGTTCTCGCGGATCTCCGCCTTGACCGAACGGTAGGTGTGTCCGCTTTCGCGCAGCTCATGGAGAGTGCGCGCTTGCGGGGTTTCACTTCGCGGTGAGGGCGATTCATGCACGAAGACGAGACTACGTCTCCTGGGAAGCTTGTGGCGGCTTATACACATCTCGGAGCTTGACCATTGTGTGACGCTGCGGGGGCGTCGTTACTCCCGTAGTGGGGAGAATCCGGCCAAGAGGGGCAATGTATGACACACGATGACTCCCGTCATAAGAGGAGGCGAGGCGTGTGGCGGTCTTGACGAGCCGGTTCTCGGACGGTCTCGCCGTCGGGTCCGACCTGGTGGTGGCCGCCGAGACCGCCGTGCGCCAGGCGCTCGCCGGCCTGTCGGGACCACCCGACCTGCTGTGCTTCTTCATCTGCGGCGACGACCCCGACGACGTCACCCGCGCCGGGCTGCGGGCCATGCGCATGGCGCCGGGGGCCCAGGTGATCGGGTGCAGCGCCACCGGGGTCATCGGCGACGGCCAGGGGGTGGAGCTGACCCCCGCGGTCAGCGCCTGGGCCGCCAGCCTCGGCGGCGGACGCGCCACCGCGTTCGTGCTGGAGACGCTGCGCATGGAGGACCGTTTCGTCATCATCGGCCTGCCGGACCGCGGCCCCGACGACCAGGCGGCCATCCTGCTCGCCGACCCCTACACCTTCCCCACCGACGCGTTCGTGGAGCACTCCGCCGACGTGCTGGGGGACCTGCCGCTCGTCGGCGGCCTCGCCAACGGCATGAACGGCCAGGGCTCGGTGCGCCTGTTCGCCGACGGCGAGATGTACACCGAGGGCGCCATCGGCGTCATGCTCAGCGGCGCCGTCAACGTCGGCACCGTCGTCTCCCAGGGCTGCCGTCCCATCGGCCCCACCATGGTCGTCACCCGGTCGGAGGACAACCTGCTGCTGGAGCTGGCCGGCCAGCCCGCGCTCGCGCGGCTCGAGGACATCGTCAGCGACCTGGACGAGGAGGACCGCGAGCTGGTCGCGTCCGGGCTGCAGATCGGCGTCGCCATGGACGAGTACGCCGAGAGCCACGAGCGGGGAGACTTCCTCATCCGCGGCATCCTCGGCATCGACCCCGAGCGCGAGGCGGTCGCCGTCGGGGACGTCCTGGAGGTCGGCCAGAGCGTCCGCTTCCAGGTGCGGGACGCCGCCGCGGCCGACGAGGACCTGTACGAACTGCTCGACGCGCACGTGGAGCAGCGCGGCCGGGTGGACGGCGCGTTGCTCTTCTCCTGCAACGGCCGGGGCTCGGCGATGTTCGGCAGCTCCGACCACGACGCGCTCGCCGTCCAGGACACGGTCGGCCCCATCGGCATGGCCGGCTTCTTCGCCGCCGGCGAGGTGGGCCCGGTGGCCGGCCACAACCATGTCCACGGCTTCTCTGCCGCTTTGCTGGTCTTCGGCGCGTCCCCGCCGCCTTCGTCCACCACCAGGCCCCAGAAGACCATCCGCAGCACATGACCGCGGCCGATCCCCCCGCGAGCGCGGCCGGGTCCGTGCTGGCGATCGACATCGGCGGCACCAAGTTCGCCGCCGGCCTGGTGGACGTCTCCGGCCGGGTCCTCGCGGCCGAGCAGGTCGCCACGCCACCCGGCGCGAACGCCGGCACGCTGTGGAAGACCCTGCTGGCCCTCGTCGAACCCTTGGTGGCGAACGGCCCGGGGCTCGGGGTGGGGGTGGGCTGCGGCGGCCCGATGCGCTGGCCGGACGGCGTGGTGTCCCCGCTCAACATGCCGGGCTGGCGTGACTTCCCCCTGCGCGCCGCTCTGGAGGAACGGTTCCCAGGCGTCCCGGTCCGTGTGCACAACGACGCCATCTGCCTCGCCGTGGCGGAGCACTGGCGCGGCGCCGGCCAAGGCGTCGCCGACATGCTCGGCATGGTCGTCTCCACCGGCGTCGGCGGCGGCCTCATCCTCGGCGACCGCCTGATCTCCGGCCCCACCGGCAACGCCGGCCACATCGGCCACGTCGTCGTCGACCCCGCCGGCCCCGAGTGCGGCTGCGGCGGCCACGGCTGCCTGGAAGCCGTCAGCCGGGGCCCCGCACTCGCCGCCTGGGCCATCCGGCAGGGCTGGATCCCCGGCGCCGCCACGAGCGGCCGTCCGGAGGCGAGCCGACTCCATCCGGTCGACGCGCGCGAGTCCCTGCCTCCTGCGCCGAGCGACCCCTCTCACGAAGCCGGTGACGCCGGCTACGAAGAAGCAGGCACGGCCACCGCTCGCCGATTGGCCGCGGACGCCGCCGCCGGTGACGAGATCGCGCTGCGTGCCATGACCCGGGCCGGTCGTGCGCTCGGCACGGCGATCGCCTCCACCACCCACCTGTGCGACCTCGACCTCGTGACCATCGGCGGCGGCCTGTCCCAGGCCGGTCCCCTGCTGTTCACCCCGCTGGAAGAGGCCCTCCGCGCACACGCGCGCATGCCGTTCTCCCGCCGCCTCCGCGTCGTCCCCGCCTCGCTCGGCCGGCGCGCCGGTCTCATCGGCGCCGCCGCGCTGGTCCTGGCCCCCGGCCCCTACTGGACGGCACCCTGACGACGTGCGGCGACGCGGGTGGGGGAGTGAGCGGGTGATCGGGCCGGCAGTGGGAGACTGCCGACATGGGGCGTGCAGAGGTCGGTTATGACGATGTCGTGGCCGCGCGGGAGTTGCTGGCGGATGTCGCGGCGCGGACGCCGGTCCTGCACTCGCGGGTGCTGTCGGAGATCGTCGGCGGGCCGGTCCACCTGAAGCTCGAGAACGTCCAGCGCGGCGGGTCGTTCAAGGTCCGCGGCGCCTACGTGCGCATCGCGCGCCTGACCGACGCCGAACGCGCGCGTGGCGTGATCGCGGCCAGCGCGGGGAACCACGCGCAGGGGGTGGCGCTGGCGTCGGGACTGCTCGGGTGCAAGGCGACGGTCTTCATGCCGTACGGCGCGCCGCTGCCGAAGGTCGAGGCGACCCGCGCGTACGGGGCCGAGGTGGTGTTCGCGGGGACGACGGTGGACGAGGCCCTGGCCGCGGCGCGGGAACACGCGGAGCTCACCGGTGGCGTGTTCATCCACCCCTTCGACCACAGGGACGTCGTCGCCGGTCAGGGCACCGTGGGGCTGGAGATCGTCGAGCAGGTGCCGGACGTCGCCACCATCGCGGTCGCCGTCGGTGGCGGGGGCCTCGCCGCCGGGGTGGCGCTGGCGGTGAAGTCGATGCGGCCCGGCGTGCGGGTCGTCGGCGTGCAGGCCGACCGGGCCGCGTCCTACCCCGCGTCGCTCGCGGCGGGCCACCCGGTGCCGGTCGAGCCGCAGTCCACGATCGCCGACGGCATCGCCGTCGGCCGGCCGGGTGACATCACGTTCGAGATGATCCACTACCTGGTGGACAGCGTCGTGACCGTCACCGAGGAGACGCTGTCCCGCGCGCTGCTGCTGTGCCTGGAGCGGGCCAAGCAGGTCGTCGAGCCCGCCGGTGTGGCCGGTGTCGCCGGCCTGCTGGACCAGCCGCACGCGTTCGAGCCGCCGGTGGTCGCGGTGCTGTCCGGCGGCAACATCGACCCGCTGCTGCTGTCCAAGGTCCTGCGGCACGGCCTGTCCGCGGCCGGCCGGTACCTCGCCTTCCGCATCCGCCTCCCCGACCGGCCCGGTGCGCTCGCCGAGCTGCTCGGCCGGGTCGCGGGGCTCGGCGCCAACGTCATCGACGTCGTCCACGAACGCATGGCGCCGCGGCTCCAGATCGACGAGGCCGAGGTCCTCATGCACCTGGAGACCCGCGGCCCGCTCCACTGCGACGAGGTGCTCGCGGGCCTGCGCCGCTACGGCTACAAGCTGTCGTTCGGCTGACCGGGGAGGCTCAGCGCACGATCGTGGGGTGCGTGGGGCTGAACAGCCAGGCGTCGAACAGGTCCTTCACCGGCTTGCCGCCGACTTTCTCCGCCATCGCGATGAACTGCGGTGTGGTGGCGTTGGAGTGCGCGTATGTCCTGGTCCAGGTGCGCAGCAGCTCGAAGAACTTGTCGTCGCCGATGCGGCGGCGCAGCACGTGCAACGTCATGGCGCCGCGCGTGTAGACCGAGTTGTGGAACAGGTCGTCGCGGCGCGCCTCACCTGGCGGGTACCCCCACATCTCGGAGCGGTCGGCGCCGTTGTACCCCTCGAAGGTCTGGTCGGCGCTCGCGCCGCCGTTGCGCTCGGCCCACAGCCACTCGGCGTAGGTCGCGAAGCCCTCGTTGAGCCAGAGGTCCTTCCAGCGGGTGATGCTGACGCTGTCGCCGAACCACTGGTGGGCCAGCTCGTGCGCGATGATGCTCTGGTCGGGGGCGAAGCCGCCGTACATGGGCTTGGTCTGGTTCTCCAGCGCGTAACCGGCGGAGAAGTCGTCGATCACGCCGCCGGTGGACGAGAACGGGTAGGGGCCGAAGACCGTGGACCAGTAGTCGGTGACCTTGGCCGAGGTGGCGAACAGCGAGTCGAGCTGGTGGGAGTACGCCGGGTCGGTGGCGGCGTACACGGGGATGCCGCGCGTGCTCTTGCCGGTGCGGACCTGGAACTTCCCGAGGGTGATCGTGGCGAGGTAGGTCGTCATCGGGTGCGACTCGCGCCACGTGAACGTGGACTTGTCACCGGAGGTGGCGGGGGGCCTGGTCATCTCGCCGTTGGCGATGACGGTGAGCCCCGCGGGGACGGTGACGTCGAAGTCGAACGTCGCCTTGTCGGCCGGGTGGTCGTTGCAGGGGAACCACGTCTTGGCGCCGTTCGGCTCGGCGGTGACGAACGCGCCGTCCTTGGTGGGGATGAAGCCGTAGGTGCCGAGGTTGGAGGAGTTGCGCACCGGGTCGGGCTTGCCGCCGTACTCGACGGCGACGGTGAAGGACGTGCCCTTGGCGATCGGCTCGGCCGGCGTCACGACCAGCTCGTCGCCGTCCCTGGTGAACGTGGCGGCGGCGCCGTCCACGGTGACCGCGCGCACGGTGAAGCCGTGCAGGTCGAGGTGGAACAGTGACAGGTCCTGCGTGGCGGCGGCCTTGACGGTCGCGGTGCCGTCGAGGGTCCGCGACGACGGGTCGTATCCGAGCCGCAGGCCGTAGTGCGCGACGTCGTACCCGCCGTTGCCGTCACGGGGGAAGTCGGGGTCGCCGATGCCGGCCGCGCCGGGAGTGCCTGCGGAGCCGCCGGAGCGCTCGGTCGCCGCGGGGGCCCCGCTCGGCGCCGTCGCGCCGTTCGAGGCCGAGCAGGCGCCGGTCGCCATCACGACGGCGGCGAGCGCGGCCGTCACACGCGTTGGCGTATGCATGCCGTGCAGCCTACGCGAGAAAGGGCAGGTCATCCGGCATCCTCGGCATCACGTGGCCTGGACCGCGGAACTTTCCCGGCCGGAAGCCGGCCCACGAGGTCGTTTTCTCCCTCTCCGGCACGGTAGATCCACCCCGGGGGACCGGCCCCGTACGGGGGGGAGGGGCCGGTCCCTTGAAGAGGCGGCGCGGGCCGCCTGCGGGAAGGGTCAGAGGTTGCCGCGCCGCTCCTGCTCGCGCTCGATGGCCTCGAACAGGGCCTTGAAGTTGCCCTTGCCGAAGCCGAGGGAGCCGTGGCGCTCGATGAACTCGAAGAACACGGTGGGACGGTCCTGCACGGGCTTGGTGAAGATCTGCAGCAGGTAGCCGTCCTCGTCGCGGTCCACGAGCACGCGTTCCCGCTTCAGCTCCTCGACCGGCACCCGCACCTCGCCGATCCGCGCGCGCAGCTCGGGGTCGTCGTAGTAGGAGTCAGGCGTGTCGAGGAACTCGATCCCCGCGGCCCGCATCTCGCGCACGGTGCGCAGGATGTCGTTGGTCGCGAGCGCGATGTGCTGCACCCCGGGGCCGCCGTAGAACTCCAGGTACTCGTCGATCTGCGACTTCTTCCGGCTGAGCGCCGGCTCGTTCAGCGGGAACTTGACCTTGCGGGTGCCGTTCGCGACGACCTTGGACATCAGCGCCGAGTAGTCGGTCGCGATGTCGTCGCCGATGAACTCCGCCATGTTGGTGAAGCCCATGACGTTCTTGTAGAACTCGACCCACTCGTCCATCTTGCCGAGCTCGACGTTCCCGACGCAGTGGTCGACGGCCTGGAAGTACCGCCGGGACGGCGGCGCCACGATCGGTTCGGCAGGCACGTACCCCGGCAGGTACACACCGCTGTAGTTGGACCGGTCGACCAGCGTGTGCCGCGTCTCGCCGTACGTCGCGATGGCGGCGAGCACCACCTTGCCGCGCTCGTCCTCCACGACGTGCGGCTCCACGAGCCCGCGTGCGCCGGCCGCCACGGCGTGCGCGTACGCCTCCTCCACGTCCGGTACGTCGAGGGCCAGGTCGATGACCCCGTCGCCGTGCCGCGCGACGTGGTCGGCGATCTCGGTGCCGGCCCGCACCGAGCCGCGCAGTTCGAACCGAGCGCCGCCGGAGGTCAGCACGTAGGCCACCTCGTCACGGCTCCCCGTCTCCGGCCCCTTGTAGGCGACCAGGCGCATGCCGAAGGCGGTGGAGTAGTAGTGCGCCGCCTGCTTGGCGTTGCCGACGGCGAAGACCACGGAGTCCATGCCATGCACGGGAAATACATCGCTCATGCCCCTCACCCTCCGATGTGGTGGCCTATGTGTGCAAGCGTTGGAAATTTCAGTAGTCATCTTGACCAGTCGAAACCGGACTTCGCCGGTAATGCTGTACAGCCTGATGATCGACCAGCCGGTCCGTGTCCGACTGCACCGCCGCGCAGGGCCCGAGGACCGGTGACCGTGTCCTTTTCGCGGCTCCGGTTGTGCGTTACTGTGCACGTTCACAGGGGGTTTTCGGGGGTTCTGTCCACATTCCTCACCTGACCGGAGGAAAGAATGAAGAAGATCCTGGCGGCACTCACCGTGCTCGCCGCCGCGGTGTTACCCGCCGCGACGCCGGCGCACGCCGCCACCCCGCTGAGCATGCTCGGCGCCGACGTGTCCACCTTGCAGCGCGCGCTCGACCTCGGCGCGCGGTACTACGACGCGAACGGCAACCAGCGGGACCCGCTGGACATCCTCAAGAGCGTCGGCGTGAACTACGTACGCCTGCGTGTCTGGAACTCGCCGCGCAGCGGCTACAACAACAAGTCGAAGGTTCTCGCGTTCGCGCGGACGGTCAAGGCCAAGGGCCTGAAGCTGCTGGTCGACTTCCACTACTCCGACACCTGGGCCGACCCCGGCAAGCAGTACAAGCCGGCCGAGTGGTCGAGCCACGGCATCGGCCAGTTGCAGAGCGACGTGTACAACTACACCTACGACGTGTGCAACAGCCTCAAGGCGCAGGGCACGACCCCCGACAGCGTGCAGATCGGCAACGAGATCAACACCGGCATGCTGTGGAACGACGGCAAGGTCGTCAACAGCGACTTCACCAACCTGAGCCTGCTGCTCAAGGCCGGCTACAACGCCACCAAGGCCTGCAACTCCGGCACCCAGGTGATGATCCACACCGCGCTGGCGGACAACCTCACCGCCGCGCGCTGGTTCTACGACGGCATCAGGGCCAAGGGTGTGCCGTGGGACATCACCGCATTGTCGTACTACTGCATGTGGCACGGCACCCTGTCCAACCTGTCCGGCGTGATCTCGGACCTGCGGTCCCGCTACGGCAAGCCGCTCGTCATCGCCGAGACCGCCTACCCGTTCACCGCCGGCAACGCCGACTCCACCCCCAACGCCGTCACCACGGGATGCTCGGGGTACGGCCTCACCTGGCAGGGGCAGGGGTCGCAGTTCGCGGCGGTGCAGAACACGGCACGCAACGCCGGCGCCATCGGCGTCTTCTACTGGGAGCCGACCTGGTACGCGGTCCCCGGCAACGGCTGGGACCCGGCGGACATCAACGGCAGCGGCGACGGCTGGGACAACATGGCGATCTTCAACTGGACCGGCCAGATCAACCCCAACGTCCGATGGATCCCCTAGCCGCCTAGGCAGGTTGCCTGGTCGTAGCGGGGGTTCGTCCGCGAGGCTGTACAGCATGACGATCGACGAGCTGGACGTACGCCTGATCACGCTGCTGCACGCCGAGCCCCGGGTCGGCGTGCTCGAGGCGTCACGCAGGCTCGGGGTGGCGCGCGGCACGGTGCAGGCCAGGCTCGACCGCCTGACGGCGAACGGCGTGATCACCGGCTTCGGCCCCGACGTGGACCCGGCCGCGCTCGGCTACACGGTCACCGCGTTCGTCACGCTGCACATCCGGCAGGTCAGCGGCCACGACCCGGTCGCGGGCCTGCTCGCGAGGATCCCCGAGGTGCTGGAGGTCCACACCATCACCGGCGGGGACGACATGCTGTGCCGCGTCGTGGCGCGAAGCAACGCCGACCTGCAGCGGGTCATCGACCTGATCGTCGAGGTCGAGGGTGTGGTCCGCACGTCATCGGTGATCGCGCTCGACACACCGGTCGTCTATCGTGTGCTGCCGCTGGTCGCCGCGGCGCCGCGCCACGGCCCCCGATGAAGCGCTCCCACCGGTTTGACGGTCCGCGGGGTGGCCCTTCACCCGCCACGGCGCGTCCCATGGCGTCCCCTGGCCGTTCGCATAACCTCGCGATACGAAGTTCGACAGCCGCCTCGACGGGCAGAGCACGGCTATCTATGGTTTAAATTGGACGGTCCGCCCAGCTTACGGGGGTTTAGCTGAGCATCGGGGGTGACACCGTGGGGGAACCGCGCAAGACCGGCAGGGCCGGACGGCGGCTCCTCCGCCGACTTCTGATCGCGTTCGCCTTCGTGCTCGTCGCCGCAGGCGGCGCGCTCGCCGTCGCGTGGATCCTCACGCCGATCCCCGACACCACGCAGAAGCTCGCCACCGCGCAGGGCTCCACCGTCTACTACCGCGACGGCAAGACCGTGCTGGCCCGCCAGGGGGTGAACCGCAAGAACGTCCCGCTGGACACCGTGCCTGAGCACGTCAGGAACGCGGTCATCGCCGTGGAGAACCGCACTTTTTACCAGGACCAAGGCGTTTCCCTGCAAGGCACCGTGCGCGCCATGTGGTCGACGGTGACCGGCAGCCAGCTCCAGGGCGGCTCCACGATCACCCAGCAGCTCGTGCGCAACTACTACAGCGGGCTCAGCCAGGAGCGCTCCGCGACGCGCAAGCTCAAAGAGATCATGATCGCGTTGAAGGTCGACCGCTCCAAGTCCAAGGCGTGGGTGCTGGAGCAGTACCTCAACACCATCTACTTCGGCCGCGGCGCGTACGGCGTCCAGGCCGCCGCGCAGGCGTACTTCGGCAAGGACGTCGGCAAGCTCACCCCCGCGGAAGGCGCCTATCTCGCCGCGGTGATCCAGCAGCCGTCCCGCTTCGCGTCCCCCGAGGGGGCCGACCTCGCGGCGGCGCAGGCGCGCTGGCGGTCGGTGCTCGGCGCGATGGCGCAGACCAAGGCGCTCACGGCGTCCGAGGCCGCCGCGATGACGTTCCCGAAGCTCGCCAAGCTGAAGAACCCTCTGACGCTGAGCGGCCAGAAGGGCTACATCATGGCCCAGGTGCGGGCCGAGTTGAACCGCCGCGGGTTCACCGACGAGGAGATCCAGCAGGGCGGTCTCAAGATCACCACGACGTTCGACAAGCGCCTGATGGCCGCCGCGGCGCGCGCCGTCAAGGACACGCTGCCGGACGACACCCCCGGCAAGGTCCGCACCGGCCTCGCCGCGGTGGACCCGGCCACCGGTGAGGTGGTCGCGTTCTACGGCGGCAAGGACTACCGCGACAACCAGTACGACAACGCGTTCTCCGCCAAGGTGCAGGCCGGGTCCACCTTCAAGCCGTACGCTCTGGCGGCGGCGCTCGAGGACGGCATGGGTCTCGGCACCCGCGTGAACGGCAACTCGCCGATCCGGGTCGCCACGGCGCGCGAACCCATCCCGAACTCCGGCGGCACGTCGTACGGCGCGTCGATCGACCTGGTGGCGGCCACGCGCGACTCGGTGAACACGGCCTTCGTCGACCTCGGCCAGAAGGTCGGCCTCGACAAGATCGCCAAGGTGGCCGAGGCGGCCGGCATCCCCGCCGACCAGCTCGCCGTGCAGAAGAGCTTCCCGACCTTCCCGCTCGGCACCGCCTCGGTGAGCGCCGTGCAGCAGGCGTCGGGCTTCGCGACGTTCGCCGCGCAGGGTGTGCACCGTGAGGCGCACGTCATCAGGGCCGTCACCGACGCCAAGGGAGTGACGCGCAAGTTCGCCGCACCCGCCGTGCGCGCGTTCAAGGCGGACACCGCCGCCGACGCCACGTACGCGATGCGGCAGACCGTCGAGGGAGGCACCGGCACCGGCGCGCGGCTGTACGACCGGCCGGTGGCAGGCAAGACCGGCACCAGCGACGCGTCCAGCTCGGTGTGGTTCGTCGGCTACACCCCCCAGTTGTCCACCGCGGTCAACATGTTCCGCGACGACAACAAGACCGTCCGCGTCCCCGGGTACGGCGCGCTGTTCGGCGGTTCACTGCCGGCGCAGGTCTGGAAGGCCTTCATGACCGACGCCATGGACGGCAAGCCGGTCAAGGAGTTCCCCGAGCCCGTGACCTACAACCGCGGCGGCTGGAACGACCAAGGCTGGAACGACCAGGGCTGGAACGACCAGGGCTGGAACGACCACGGCTGGAACGGCGGCAACGGCTGGGGTGACGACCCGCAGGGTCCGCCGCCGAGCGGCGGCCCCGAGACCACCCCGCCGGACCAGCCGCAGCCGTCCGGCCCGCCGGACCCCCGGCCCACCGGTGAGCCGTCGGGGCCGCCGAGCGATCCCGGCCCCGATCAGAACCCGCCGCCGGACGACCCGGGGAACCCGCCGCCACCGCCGCCGCAGGACCCGCCGCCGCAGCAGCAGGAGTTCACCGCGCCGCGCCGCTGACCCGCAGTTCCTCCGTGAGGCCGGCCGGCGTCGTGACCGGCAGCCGGCAGGTGAAGTTCCGGCACACGTACGCGGCGGGCTCGCCGCCGACCAGGCCACGGCCCCGCATCAGCGGCACGTCGCCGTCGCCGAGCGCGATCACCAGGCCCGGCACGCCGGACATCAGCGCCGCATGGCGCAGCGCCGAGGTGCGGGGGTCGTCCGGCGTGCCGGAGATGGCGACCTCCACCGGGCCGGACAGGGCCGCCTCGGTCACCGCGAGACCCCAGCCGGCGAACCTCGCGTGCCGGGAGGCCAGCGTGGTCACCAGGCCGAGCGCCTCCTCGGCGGCGGTGCGGTGGCGCGCGGAGCCGGTGAGCGCGGCGTACGTCAGCAGGGCGCCGGCGGCGGCGAACCGGCCCGAGGGGGTGGCGCCGTCGGTGGACTCACGGGGACGCTGGAACAGCCGCTCGCCGTCGTCCGGCGTGTCGTAGAAACCCCCCTCGCCGTCGGGGAACCGGTCGAGCACGGTGCCGAGCAGCGCTCCGGCCCGCTCGAACCACCGTGCCTCACCCGTCACC
Organism: Sphaerisporangium rubeum; assembly: GCF_014207705.1. NCBI lineage: Bacteria > Bacillati > Actinomycetota > Actinomycetes > Streptosporangiales > Streptosporangiaceae > Sphaerisporangium > Sphaerisporangium rubeum. Next base: position 6,806,280 of record NZ_JACHIU010000001.1, on the reverse strand, counting down.
CCGTACAGCGCGAGGTACCCCTCGGCCACGTCGGCGTAGTCCTCGAGCACCCCGGCGTTGCGGCCCGCGCGGCCGTCCCGTGAGGTGCGCCACAGCCGCGCGCCGTCGGTGTGCAGCGTGTCGATCAGCTCGGCGGCGCCACGGGCCGCGTCGACCAGGTCGGGACGGCGCAGCAGCGCGCCGGTCTCGGCGAGCGCCGCGACGGCGAGGCCGTTCCACGCGGCCACGACCTTGTCGTCCCTGCCGGGCCGCACCCTGGATGCTCTCGCGGCCAGCAGCTCCGCACGTACGACGTCCAGTTCCTCCCGGTCGTCGGGGTCGGCGAGCAGTTGCAGCACCGACGCGCCATGCTCGAACGTGCCGGACGGCGTCACCTCGAACACCGACGCGGCCCACGCGCCACGCTCCTCACCGAGCACCTCACGCAGCTCGGCCGGGGTCCACACGTAGAACCGGCCCTCTTCACCCTCGCTGTCGGCGTCGAGCGCGGACGCGAAACCGCCCTCGGCCGTGCGCATCTCGCGCAGCATCCACTCGGCGGTCTCGATCGCGACCCGGCGGGCCAGCGGCGAGCCGGTGGCGCGCCACCAGTGGGTGTAGACGCGCAGCAGCAGCGCGTTGTCGTACAGCATCTTCTCGAAGTGGGGCACCACCCACCCGGCGTCCACGCTGTACCTGGCGAACCCGCCGCCGAGCTGGTCGTAGATGCCGCCTCTGGCCATCGCCTCCAGCGTGACGGCCGCCATCTCGGCGGCCTGGCCGGTGCGGTGCCGCAGCAGGAACTCCAGCACCATGGACGGCGGGAACTTCGGGGCCCCGCCGAACCCGCCTCTCGCGGCGTCGAACGTCGTGGCGAGGTCGCGCACGGCCTGCTCGGTGACCTCGGCCGTGGGGACGGGCCCGCCGGCCGGCAGGGCCGCCTCGTCGAGGGCCGCCACGACCTTGCCGCCTTGCGCCAGCACGCTTTCGCGGTCCCGCGTCCAGGCGTCGGAGACGGCCGCGAGCAGACGCTGGAAGTGCGGACGCGGGAAGTAGGTGCCGGCGTAGAACGGGTGGCCGTCCGGGGTGGCGAACACGGTCATCGGCCAGCCGCCCTGTCCCGTCATGGCGGTGGTGGCGTTCATGTACACGGCGTCCACGTCGGGCCGTTCCTCACGGTCGACCTTGACGTTGACGAACGCGTCGTTCATCATCGCCGCCGTCGCGGGGTGCTCGAACGACTCGTGCGCCATCACGTGGCACCAGTGGCAGGCCGAGTACCCCACCGAGATCAGCAGCGGCACGTCACGCCTGCGTGCCTCGGCGAACGCCTCGTCACCCCACTCGTACCAGTCGACGGGGTTGCCGGCGTGCTGGAGCAGATAGGGGCTCGTCGCGTCCCGCAGCCTGTTCATCGGTCCTCCCGGCGCCGTCGTCCCTTGCAGGACGACTCCATCATGTCCGCCGGACCGGACCGCCTCCGGGGGGCTCGCGCCTGGCGTCAGCCGGCGGTGACCAGGTACGCGACTCCGAGCAGGATGACCACGGGAATCAGCCACACCACGACTTCGATCGCGAACTCTTTGTACATCTCCGGCGAACTCCTCAGCTCATCAGATCGGCTTCGGAGCATCCTAACGTCCTGCTCGCACCGCTCACAGCCGCCGCTCAGGCGGGGAACAGGTGCGCGTTGACCGCGCGGACCTCGGCGGCGAGCTCCGGCAGCTCCACGACCGTGCGGCCGGCCTCTCGGAGGGTCTCGGCTCCGACGCAGTCGGTGAAGACCCCCGGCTCGCGCCAGGCGAGCACCACGCGGGGGATCCCGGCGGCGAGGATCAGATCGGTGCAGCTCACCGGCCGGGAGGCGCGGGTGGTGCAGGGTTCGAGCGAGGTGTACACGGTGGCCGCCGCCAGGCGTGGATCATCTGGCGCGATCTTGGCCAGCGCGGCCTCCTCCGCGTGGTCGTGGGGGCTGCTTTCCCGTGAGTGGCCGGTGGCCAGCACCTCGCCGTCCGCCGCCACGACCACGGCGCCGACGGCGAACGCGCTGTCCGAGCGGGGACACCGCCGCGACAGCTCCACCGCTTCGCGCAGCCACGCCAGATCGGTGCGCGGCCCGGGGACACCGGACGCGGGAGGCGGCAGGTACCGCAGGAGGACGACGTCCCCGAGCGGCCGGGCCTCGGCCAGCCGCAGAGGGTTGCCGGGGCCGTACGGGTAGGCGCCGGCCGCGAGGAAACGCGGCGCATCGGGGTCGCCGACGAGGAACGGCGCGATGACCAGGTGGAGCTCGTCGAACAGCCCCGCGCTCAGGAACATCGTGTGGACGGCGCCACCCCCCTCGACCATGAGGCGCCGCACCCCGCGCGCGGCGAGGTCGGCGAGCACACCGGGAAGGTCCAGGGGGTCGCCGGCGTCGACCACGGTGGCGACGGCCCCCACCGCGCCGGCGGCGCGCGCGACGGCGCCGCTCGTGGCGTACACGAGCTTGCCGGTGTCGCCGAGGGTGAAGAACCGCGCCGAGGGGTCGAGATCGCCGCGGCCGGTCAGGGTGACCTTCAGTGGTGTCGGGCCGAGACCCCGCGCGACCCTGGCGGCCCGCCGGTCGGGGGACCGGACCAGGAGGCGGGGGTCGTCCGCTCTGATGGTCCCCGCGCCGACGAGGATCGCGTCACATCCGGCCCGCACCTCGTCCACGCGGTCGAAGTCGGCCTCGTTGGACAACGCCAGCGGCATGCCGGACGTGTCGTCGATGTGACCGTCGATCGACGACGCGACCGACAGAAGGACGTACGGCCGCACCGTCACCGGTCACCTCCACCACGGAAACCCCCATCATGGCCCACCGTCCCGGTGGTGGTCCGGGACGGGGGCCGTCGAGGGTCAGGCGGCCTGGGGTGCGGTGCGAGTGACCCAGACCTGGACGAGACGGATGACGAGCGCCTCAACGATCAAAACGGCTGCCTTGGCGAGTACGCCGGCCAGGAAGTCGGACACCAGATACCTCACAGTTGGGGACTTTCGCCTGCTTTCTACATGATTAAGCAGGTTTCTAGCTACTTGTAACGTTCTGGGTGTCCGGAAGGTGAATTTTCAGTGACCGGAGTCACCGTTCGGCTCCAGCGTGCTCACCCACCGGCTCAGCACCCCGGCCACCACGCCGCAGGTGATCCCGATCGTCCAGCCCACCGGCCCCACGGGCCGGCACCCGAACAGCCGGCTGACGCCGGGGATCGACACCGCGAGCACCAGCGCCGCCATGGACGCGCCGGTGGCCGCCAGCACGGTACGGTCCAGCCCGCCGAGGCCGAGCGTCTGGATGAGCTGCGCCGACACCAGCCCGATCAACCCCACCGTGTCGGCGCGGCCCTCGCTGCCGGTGGTCCGCGCCATCATCCAGGCGGCCGACGCCGCCGCGGCCGTCACCCCGGCCCGCAGGTAGATGTCCCGGGTGAGCGCGGTCCCGAGCGACGCCTCCGGCCCCTCGGCCAGCAGCTTCTCGGGGTTGGTGGCCCGCGGCGGCCGTACGGCGATCGCCAGCGCCGGCAGCATGTCGGTCAGCAGGTTGACCAGCAGCAACTGGCGCGCGTTCAGGGTGTTGCGGCCGGCGACCAGGTTGGACCCCACGGTGAAGGCGATCTCGCCGAGGTTGCCGCCGAGCAGGATGCCGAGCGCGTCACGCACCGAGCTCCACATCGCGCGGCCCTCGACGATGGCGTCCACGATCGTCTCGATGCGGTCGTCGGTCACCACGACGTCCGCGGCGGCCCGCGCGGCCGGCGTGGCCCGCGTGCCGAGCGCGATGCCGACGTCGGCGAGCTTGATGGCCGGCGCGTCGTTCGCGCCGTCCCCGGTGACCGCCACGATGCGTCCGGCCCGCTGCAGGCCGTCCACGATCCTCGCCTTGTGCGAGGGGGTGACACGAGCGAACACCGACACCCCGGGGAGCGCCACGGCGAGCTCGGCGTCGTCGATCCTGTCGAGCTCGGGGCCCGTCATGATCTGGCCGCCGTTCATCGCGCCGAGCTCGGCGGCGATGGCCTCGGCCGTACTGGGGTGGTCCCCGGTGATCATCACGACGCGCACCCCGGCCTTGCGCAGCTTGCGCACGCTCTCGGCCGCCGTGGGCCGCACCGGGTCGGCGAGACCGAGGAACCCGAGGAAGCACAGGCCCTCGATCCGCGACTCGTCCAGGTCGCTGCGGTCGGACGCGATCCGTTCCGCCACGGCCAGCACCCGGTACCCCTGCTGCGCGAGCCGGTCCATCTCCTTGACCAGCGGCCCGGTGCTCTCGGGGTCGAGCGGCAGCACCTGGCCGTCGTGCACCATGGTGGTGCACCGGTGCAGCACGACCTCAGGCGCCCCCTTGACGCTCAGCACGTGCGTCGCGCCGCCGCGCGGAGCCCTCCCGTTCCCCGCGGACCGCAGCGCCGTCAGCTCAGGCGCCTCTTCCGGGAACGGCGTCGCTCCCGCCGGTACGAGTCCGAGCACCGCGTGGTAGCCGCGGGTCGGCTCGAACGGCAGCTCCGCGACCCTGTCCCACGTGCCGAGCCCGTCGGCGTCGCGCACCCCGGCCCGCCGCGCGCCGTCGAGCACGGCCCTGTCGGTGAGGTGGGCCGGGGGCCGGTCCCCCTCGACGCGCGGCCCGGCGCGCAGCGCTGCGGCGAGGATGCGCCGGAACTCCGGCGTCAGCTCGTCCACCGAGCGCTCCATCCGGCCGTCGGAGACACGGCCGAGGGTGATGTGCCCCTCGGTGAGAGTGCCGGTCTTGTCGAAGCACAGCACGTCCACCCGGCCGAGCGCCTCGATGGTCGACGGGTTGCGCACCAGCGTCTCGCGGGTGGACAGCCGCCTGGCCGCCGCCAGCTCGGCGAGCGTCGCGATGAACGGCAGCCCCTCGGGGACCGCGGCCACCGCGAGGCTCACCGCCGGCGCGAGCGCGACACCGGCCGGCACCCGCCGGATCAGGTTGGTGATCATGAGGAGGACGCCTGAGCCGATCGCGACCGGCATGATCTGCCGGCCGAGCGCGCGCAGCCGCAGCTCCACCCCGGTCGGCGGCTTCTGCCGGGCCTCCAGATCCGCGGTGCGACCGACCTCGGTGGCCGTCCCGGTGGCGACGACGACCGCGGTGCCGTACCCGGCGGCGACGGTCGTGCCGGCGAAGACCATGGAACGGCGGTCGGCCACCGAGATCGCGGCGGACGGCGCCGCCGACTTGGCGACGAGCTGCGACTCCCCGGTCAGCGAGGACTCGTCCATCTCCAGCCCGCGCGCCTTGATCACGCGGCAGTCGGCGGGAACCGCGTCGCCGGACCGCAGCTCGATGATGTCGCCGCGCACGAGCTGGTCGGCGACCCCCGCCGACGTGCCGTCGGGACGCCGCAGCCGTACCGGCACCGCCGTGGCGTCGGCCAGCCGGTGGAGCGCGCGGTCGGCCCCGGTGCGCTGCGCGCCGCCTATCAGGCCGTTCACCGAGAGCACCCCGGCGATCAGCACGGCGTCCAGCGCCGACCCCACGGCCGCCGAGATCCCCGCCGCCACGCCGAGCACCGGCGTGAGCGGGTTGGCGAGTTCCTCGGCCGTGGCGCGCAGCAGCGACGGCGGCTTCGCCGGTTCGTCGCGCTCGGGCCGCTTCCTGCGGTGCGCCGCCTCGGCCTCGGTGAGGCCGGACGCCGAGGAGGCGACCCGGTCCAGGACGTCGGACACCGGCAGCGCGTGCCACGGCGTACGGTCGTCGCGCGGCGGCAGCCGCAGCTTGCCGAGGTCGCGACCGGCCCACACGCCGGTGGCGAGCGTCACCAGCGACGTGCAGTCGGCGGCGAGCTGGACCCGGCGCAGCGACCGGTCCTGCGGCCCCATGGCGGCCAGCAGGCCGCCGGCCGCCGCACCCGCCGCGGTCACCCGCACCCCGCGCCTCGCGGTCGACCGCACCAGGGGGAACGACCTCATCAGCAGGTACGCGGCCTCCGTGGAGCACAGCACGTCGGCGTCCCATGCGGGATGCGCGGCGCGCGTGAACAGGCCGATGCCGAGGTCGGCCTCCGCGAGGCCGCGGCCGGTGCGCCGCGCCACCATCGCGACCGCGTGTCCCTCGGCCTGGAGCTCGCGCACCAGAGCGGCGGGTGCGTCGCCGGACCGCTGCTCCTCCACGCCGAGCCGCCACAGCAGGCTGGGGTCGCCGCCGGCCAGCACCACACGGCAGGCCGCGCGTGCCGCACGCACCAGCGTCTCGGCGTACGGATGCAGCTCAGGCACCATGCCGGCGAGCGCCACCTGCTCGCCGTCGTGGGTGATGGAGACGGCCCGCACGCCGAGCTCGCGCCAGCGCGCCGCGCGCTCGGGGACGTCGGCCGTCGGTCTGGCGGCCCAGCCGTCCTGTTCACGTGGCGTCGTCGCGTCGCCGCCTTCGAGCAGCGTGTACGCACGCGCGTGCAGCTCGTCGCGGCCGTCCACGAGCGGCAGCACCTCGTGCACCGTCCACAGGCCCATGGTGAGCGCCTCGGCGTCGAAGACCACGGTGTCGACGCGGTCCATCAGGCGCAGCGACTCACGGTCGAGTATGAGCGCGCCGCGATGCGCGGCCACCCGGCCGACCGCGCTGGTCAGCGCGTCACGGCTGAGGCGGGCCGCCTTCGGGGTGCCTGCCACGAGCATCGCCAGAGCGCGCTGCGGCCCCGACAGCGCGGTGATGACGCCGTACGAGGCCAGCGCGCCTGCGCTGATCGAGTCCGCGTAGCGCTCCACCGGCCCGTACGGCAGCGGCATCGGCCGGCGCCGGACATGACGCCGTATGTAGCGGTAGGAGCCCTTCTTGCGCGCGAACTCGGCCTCCTGCGCGTGCCACGCGTGCCGCGCCGCCTGCGACTCGGCGACGTGACCGAGCGCGGCCAGCGAGTCGATGAACAGGCCGAAGGGACGCAGCGCCAGCGTCTGCGCGGTGAACCGGGTGGAGGCGAACACGACGTTGGACGCCGGACGGCCGATTCTTTTCTCCAGTTCGTGCCGGATGCGCGGCGTGGCCTCCATGAGCTGGAGCAGCGCGGGCAGCGCGGCGGGTGCCTTGGTCACCTGGGTGACCTGGCCGACCACCGCCACGCCGACGCCGACCATCCCGGCGCCGAGCTCGACCAGTGCGCGGGCCTGGTGCTCGACCGCGTGCCGTGCCGTGCGCACGGGATGGCGCGCGGGGTGGCGGCGTGCCTCCTCGTCATCCTCCTGCGGTGGTTCCTCCTCGCCGGCCTTCTCGGGGGTGTCGAACGCGGCGAGGATCGCGAACACCTCGTCCATCGAGACGACGTCGGTGTCGCAGGCGACGTAGACGAACCGCAGCGCGCCGTTCACCTCGGCCCGCGTCACGCCGTCCATGGCGCACAGCCGTTCCTCAAGGGTGCGCGCGGCGGACGCGCTCCCCGGACGGCCGATGTGGTGAAGCTCCACCCGCACCCCGCCGGCGCACGGATGCACCTGGCGCACCCGGGGCAGCATGCCGCGCACGGCGTCGGGCACCAGGGAGATCAACGCGGCCGCCGGGCCCCTGAGTTCTTTGAACAGGAACACCACGCCTCCAGGACGGACCTCGGTCTTCGGCACGCTCGGCGCCGCGCGAGGCGGCGTGATCGTTCCGATCATAGGTCTGACCAGGTCAGAGGCGATTCAAGGTCTTCCTGGGGAGCTCTCCAGTTTGGGTGCGGAAGTGGATCTCGCGGGTCGAGGCGCTCTATGTGCCTGTCATACCCGAGGTCCCGGTCGTCCCCGTCGCGCCGCTCGTCTTGTTCGCGGCCGTACGTGAGGCGCCGGCCCCCGCGCGTGTGCCGGTGGAGCGTGCGCGAGTCGTCCCGGTGGAGCGTGCGCGCGTCGTCCCCGTGGAACGGGTCGTCCCCGCGGACCGCGCGCGGGTCGTGCCGGTCGTCCCGGTGCTCCGCGACGTCGTGGCCCGGGCCGGACGTGACGTGGCGGCGCGCGCCGGGGACTTCGCCGCGCGCTCGGCGGTACCCATCCCCTGCTCCCGGCGCTCCATCCCCTCGCGGCGCGCGCGCTGCGCGAGCATGGTGCCGGCGCCGATGGCGGCGGCCACGGGCCACTCCACCAGCCCGAACACCGCCAGTGCGCCGAGCGCTCCGTAGTACAGCATGCGCTCGGGTGGCGGAAGGAACGTGCGCGCCGTCTCCACCGCGCGGGCCGTCTCCTGCATGGTGCCTTCCGTCATCCGCCTCATCTGCGGCATACGAGGCATCCGCGGCATGTGCGGACGGTGGAGATGGAGACTGACGACAGGGGTGTCCAGGGCGATCAGATCACCGTTGTGACTCGATCGCTCCTGGCTTCTTTGCCTGCTCATGCGTGACGTCTCGGTCACCGCCATGGTCCCTCCTCGGTGCGGAAATTCGCTTCTGTCCAACCTTTCCCCAGGTCAGCGGCTATCTATAGCGATCGCGGCCCAGTCATGACCCGACGCGCACCACCGCGGACGTGCCGGACCGGACGCGCGGACGCGTCGGCGGTCGCGCTGTCCCCGGCGGACGGCGAGGCGTAGTCTCACACAGCGTGAACGTTGATCTGGAGTTCGTCAGCGAGCACGCGGGCCGGTCCGCCGCGGAGCTGACCCGGCGCGACGTCGCCCGCGCGCTGCTCGCCGTGCCGAGCGGCCAGGCCCTGGTCTGTCTCCCCGACCTGCGACGCGAGATGAGCACCGCGGGCAACCCCCTGTCGGCGCCGTTCTGGGACTCGGCCAAGGCCGCACTCACCGGCATCGAATCCGGAGCCGCCACCGTCGGGGACGTGCAGCGCTGGCTGGAGGCCACCGGCACCGAACCCATCCTCATCACCCGTGGCCGCTTCGTCTGGCCCGACGAGGGAGAACGCGGCCCCGTGGCGTCCGAGCTCTACGACCTGCTCGTGACCCACCTCGAGGAGCACGTCACCCGAGGCGACATCGACCCCGACCGGCTGGCCGCCGGAGACCACGAGGCGCGCGAGGTGTACGAAGAGGTGCAGGACCGCTGGCTGCGCACCGCGCTCCCCGACGGCCGCCTGCCTGGCGCGCTGGTGGACGAGGAGCTCAACGAGGGCCTGTTCGCCGCCTGGGACGAAGAGGAGGCGTTCGCGCTCAGCGAGCTGAACCGCGTGCTCGCCGACCTGCCGGAACCCGGCCTGCCGCTGGCCGACCTGGAGGCCGCGGCGGCACGCCTGCGCGTGCTGCTCGGTGAGCCCGGCTACCCCGCGTCGGTGCTGCGGGCCTGCGCCGGGTTCGACGACGGGCCGCTGCCGGAGAGCGACATCGAGCTGTGGCTCATCGTGGCGGCCGGCATCGCGTCCCCCCTCTCCGACCTGGAGGAGGACGACGAGGACGACCACCGCTTCTGGGACCTCGAAAGCGAGCTGAGCGCCGAGGACGCCGCGCTCGCGGCGCTGTGCACCATCCACCACGCCGACTGGCTCGCCGCCGTCGTCGAGCTCGCGCGGCGCGGCCCCGGGGTGCTGGCCTCGCCGGAGCGCATCGCGCGGTTCGTCGCCGAGTCCGAGGACATCGACGTCGACATGGACGACCCCGAGGACCTGGAGATGACCGAGTCGCTGTTCGCGGCCGTCACCCCGCTGTGGGAACGGCTCGGCATCGTGGACGAGCACGCCGTGCTCACACCGCTCGGCTGGTGGGGCCTGCCGAAGGCCCTGGAGCGCGCCTGGTCGGCGCGCTGACGCCTCACGCGTCCCCCGGCTCCTCGGCGATCACGTCGCGGTACTCGGGGTGACGCTCGACGTACTTGGCCACGAACGGGCACACCGGCACGACGGTCACCCCCGCGTCGCGGGCCGCGCCGAGCGCGGCGCCGACGAGCCTGCCGCCGAGACCCTGACCTTCGAACTCCTCGTCGATCTCGGTGTGCGTGAACACGAGCTGCCCCGGCCTGCGGCGGTACCTGACGAACCCGGCGAGCCGTCCGTCGACGGTGATCTCGTAACGCCGGGCCTCTTCGTTGTCCGTGACCTCGGCCGCCTGCTCCATGGGGGTTTCCTCTCGTGGGCCCGTGCTCGTGACGGGGTCGATCAGCGGGACCCGTCCGGCCGCGCTCCGGGCTCGGAGCGCTCCTGCTCGTCCTCGCGCGGAACCTCGATCTTCGACATCTGCTTGTTCATCGACTTGATCAGGAAGTACAGGGCGACACCGATGGCGGCGACCACGATGAAGCCCAGCAGGCCTGGGCCGTACGGAACGGGTGGGGCGGCCGCAGCCGCGGCGTGGACGGTCACACCGTCAAGTCTGCCACCGCGGGGCCCCGCCCCCGTTCACGGGTGGGTGGACGTGCGGTCGCAGACGTCGATGCCGGCGAACAGGTCGTCCTCCGGCGTCTCGGTGTCGACCAGCGAACGCGCCAGGTGGTAGTCCTCGGTGGGCCAGATCTCCCGCTGCAGCTCACGAGGACAGACGAACCAGAAGCCGTCGGGGTCCACCTGGGTGGCGTGCGCGATCAGCGCCTGGTCGCGCACCTCGAAGTACTCGCCGCACGGCACCCGCGTGGTCACGTCCCACTTCTGCGGCCGGTCCTCCCAGCGGGCGATCCAGTCGGCGTACGGCGACCCTATGCCGCGGTCGGTCATGGCCTGGTGGAGCGCCTCGAAACGCTCCCTGGTGAAGCCCATGTGGTAGTACAGCTTGAGCGGCTGCCACGGCTCGCCGAGACCGGGATAGCGGTCCGGGTCGCCGGCCGCCTCGAAGGCCTCCACCGACACCTTGTTGGTCATGATGTGGTCGGGGTGCGGGTAGCCGCCGTCGTCGTCATAGGTGAGGATCACATGCGGCCTGAACTCGCGCACCGCCGCCACCAGCGGGGCCGACGCCACCTCCAGCGGCTGCAACGCGAAACAGCCGTCGGGCAGCGGCTCGTTCTCGTCCTCGGGCAGGCCCGAGTCGACGAACCCGAGGAACGTCTGCCGCACCCCGAGGATCTGCCGGGCCTTCTCCATCTCCTGCCTGCGCACCTCGGAGATGTTGGCCACGATCTCGGGCCGGTCCATCTTGGGGTTCAGCACCGAGCCACGCTCACCGCCGGTGAGCGTGCAGACCAGCACCTCGGTGCCTTCGGCCACGTACCTGGCCATCGTGGCGGCGCCTTTGCTCGACTCGTCGTCGGGGTGCGCGTGTACGGCCATCAGCCTCAGCGGTGCACTCACGGCTCGGTTTCTCCTCAGGTGTCCCGGGTGCCGGCCCGGGGAACGTCGGGTTCGCTCAGGGGTGAAGCGGGGGCCGCCGCCTCCGCGGGGGACAATTGTGTCGTGCAACGACGAGTGACCGCTTGGAGATTCCACCATGACCGATAGTGGCGCGGGTGCCCGCGTCGACCAGCCGGTTCTCGGCCCGATCCCCGATCCTACGCAGAGCGGGGGACGGCTCGGGCGAACCGCGCGGTTCGTCGTGCTCGCCGTCGTGGGGGTGCTGGTGGCGCTCGCCATGGCCGGCTGGGGCTACGTCATGATGTCCGCGCGGGGCAACCCCGAGGCCCTCAGCCAGGTGATCTCCTTCGAGGTCGGCGGTCCCGACTCGATCACGGTAACCTTCCAGGTGACCAAGCCGGAGGACCGCGCGGCCGTGTGCCGGGTGCGCGCGATGGACAGCCGGCAGGCCGAGGTGGGTGCGCGCGACGTCACGGTGCCGCAGGGCTCGTCCGCCGTCCAGCTCACGGAGCGGCTGCGCACGAGCGCGCCAGCCGCATCGGGCCACGTCCAGTACTGCTATCTCGTACAATAAGACTTTTGGGAAAGCGTTCGAGCGGGTTAATTTGTAAGTCTCCCGCAATTCGGACGCTCGCAACTCTCACCTGCACGCAAGGAGAACCCGTGGTCGACTCCCGCGACGAGAACGTCACCTGGCTGACGCAGGAGGCGTACGACCGCTTGAAGGCGGAATTCGAGTATCTCTCGGGGCCCGGGCGCGTCGACATCGCCAAGAAGATCGAAGCGGCTCGCGAAGAGGGCGACCTCAAGGAGAACGGCGGCTACCACGCCGCCAAGGAGGAGCAAGGCAAGATGGAGGGCCGCATCCTCCAGCTCCGCCAGCTCCTGGAGCAGGCGCGCGTCGGCGAGGCCCCCCGCACCGAAGGCGTGGTCGGGCCCGGCATGACGGTCACCATCCGCTTCGACGGCGACGACGACGAGGTCACCTTCCTGCTGGCCTCCCGCGAGGAGAGCGGCTCACCGATCGACGTCTACTCGCCGCGGTCCCCGCTCGGCGCCGCGATCAACGGCAAGAAGATCGGCGAGCGCGCCACGTACACGCTGCCGAACGGCCGCCAGAACACCGTCGAGATCCTCGAAGCGGTGCCGTACATCGGAGGCTGACCCCCGCGACGCAGGCACACCGCCGAGACCCCTGACGCGGCCGTACATCGGTCGCCTGCCTCCGACGGAGGCTGACGCGTCCGCCACACGAATGTGACCCGATCCGCCGGAGCCCGGCTCCGGCGGATCGCGGTTGTTCAGGGGGAATCCCGGACATCGGCCGCGATCTCCGGGAAAATCGGTGACGAGGGGACGCGTGCGCGGGTGGACGGAACCGTGTGACATGCGGCACCCTCAACTGTGGCCCTCGGGCCGTGCGGGGCCGGTTCCCCATGGACCGCTCCGCTGGGCCGGTGGCCCGTGACGACGGTGACCAGGAAGCTCGGAAGGGGTGGATGTGCTCGATCGGCGACCGCGTGGCTCTACCGTCGTCAGAGAGGGCCCGTCCAGAGCACCCGCCTGGCTCGCGGAGGCGTTGTCCGAGGTCCGCCAAGACCTCACCTTCCGCGCGCCGCGCCGCCGCTCCCCGTACCGCCGGCCGCCGTCCCCGCTGCTGCGCCGCGTCGTGCCGGCCCTGGCCGTCGCGCTCGTCGCGGTGGTGTCCGCCGACCTCATGGTCCTCGGCGACCTGGAGGCCCACAGCCCCGCCACCCCGCGCACCAGCGTCGCGAGACCCGGCACCGGACCCGCCGCCAAACCCGGCTACGTCGCCGCCACCGGCACGTTGCCGCCGTCCGCCTCACCGGCGCCGGTCGCGCCGCTCACGACGGCACGCAAACCCCACCTGTTCGTCGTGGCCCCGCGTGAGCTGTCCGACGACGCCGTCCGCGCCGTGAAATCCCGGCCCGGGGTCGGCGCCGTCGAGGTCGTCGGCGCCGCCGACGTGATGATGGGGGGCAAACGCGTCCAGACGATGGGTGTGGATCCCTCGACGTTCCGTGCCTACACCCCGAAGTCCACCGCGAGCTCCGACCCTCTGTGGAACGGCGTGGCGGCCGGCGACGTCGCCGTGTCGTTCACCCTCGGCAACGACGGCGGCGTCCCCCTCGGCTCCACCCTCGACGCCGGCAGCCGAAAACTCCGCGTCGGCGCCTACGCCACCATGGGCATGGGCCTGATCAACGCCGTCGTGTCCCGCGACACCGCCAGAGCCCTCGGCATGCCGGAACGCAACGCACTGGTGATCAGCGCTCCCGACGCCGACTCCCGCACCCTGCGCCAACGCCTCCTGAAAGCCCTCCCCAAAGGCACCCAGGTGGCCCTGATCAACCCCACCCTCCCCACCCCCGTCCAGCAACGCCGCAACTGGCCCACCGGCTCCTTCATGACCCCCGACCAGGTCCAGACGGCTCTCGCCGCCGCCGTGAGCAAACTGGGCCGGCCCTACGTCTGGGGCGCCGAAGGCCCCGACACCTTCGACTGCTCCGGCCTCGTCCAATGGGCCTTCGCCCAAGCCGGCGTCCGCATGCCAAGAGTCACCCACCAGCAATGGGTCACCGGCCCCCAGATCCCCCTCTCCCAAGCCCAACCAGGCGACCTCCTCTTCTGGCGCAACGACCCCACCAACCCCGGCTACATCTCCCACGTCGCCATCTTCTGGGGCAACGGCAAAATGCTCCACGCCCCCCGCACCGGCGACGTAGTGAAAATAGCCCCCCTGAACACCAGAAACCTCGCCGGCGTAGTCCGCGTAAGCCCCTGGGCCGCCTCCCAGGCCCGCTGACCCCAACCCAACCCAACAACCACCACCACGCCGATCCCGGTGACCCGCCACCACGCGATCCCGGTGACCTACCACCACGTGATCTCGGTGGCCCGCCACCACGCGATCCCGGTGACCTACCACCACGTGATCTCGGTGGCCCGCCACCACGTGATCTCGGTGACCTACCACCACGTGATCTCGGTGGCCCGCCACCACGTGATCTCGGTGGCCCGCCACCACGTGATCTCGGTGGCCCGCCACCACCCGCCGTTTTGGTCTGTTTTGCCGGCGCCGACGCGGCGGGACGTGGTACGGCGAATCCGGCGCCTCAGCACGGCCGCCAACCGGTGGTCCCGGGGAGTGCACTACATCCATGGACCCTCACCGGATGGCCCGGCACCACCACCACCCGCCGTTGTGGTCTCTCTTACCGGCGCCGACGCGGCGGGACGTAGTACGGCGAATCCGGCGCCGTCGAACGGTGCTCAGCCGATCCTTTCCACTTCGACCAGCCACGCAAGCACCGTGAGACTGCTCCTTTCGGAAGAACTCGCGCCTCTTCGAATGGTCAACCCCCACTTCGGTTCTGCGGTCCATGCCGGCCCATCAGAGTCGGCCCACTCCATGAGACCGGCCCACCCACAACCCCCACCTTGACCGACACCGCCACAAGCCCCCGTCCGTCAAGTCGGCCATTCCTCAGTGTCGGCTGCGCCGTGACCCGCTCTAATCCCCGCGAGCCGACCGCTCCTGGAGTCGGTCGTTTCACTTGAGCACCGTGAGACTGCTCCTTTCGGAGGAACTCGCGCCTCTTCGAATGGTCAACCCCCACTTCGGTTCTGCGGTCCATGCCGGCCCATCAGAGTCGGCCCACTCCATGAGACCGGCCCACCCACAACCCCCACCCTGACCGACACCGCCACAAGCCCCCGTCCGTCAAGTCGGCCGTGCCGGTCCACCCGGCTCACCGGACAACGGAAGAACCCACAGCCGACACCGGACCGCTACGACGTCGGTGACATGACCGGCTCCTCGGTAAGGCGTTCGCACGGAGTATCCGGAGAAGTCGATCAGTACCTGCCGTCTTGTGCCGTCCGCATAGCGGTGTAATCATCATTACATGGATAAAGATGAAACGATCATCACCTCATGGTTCACCGGCAGACTCCCCGACGGCTGGTTCACCGACTCCCCGGAGATCGTGCTCGACCGGGAGGAGATCGCCGTGGTCGGGACCATCCCCGTGCCGGCCTCGGCGGGAGACGCCACCGGTGGGGAGCGGGCCGCGTTGATCGACGGGCATGTGCAGCGGTTCAGGGAGGAGACGCGGGAGCGGCGGATCGAGATCGCGAGGGAGGCCGAGCACCGGTTCCGGCGCAAGGTGTCGTGGGGGGTGCGGTGTGAGGACGAGACAGTGATGTTCACCACGTTGTCCATCCCGGTCATGACGCGGTTGCGGCAGTCCGAGCGGCGGGTGCTCGACACGCTTGTCGCGGCGGGGGTGGCGCGGAGCCGTAGTGACGCGCTGGCGTGGTGTGTGCGGCTGGTCGGCAGCCACACGGACACATGGCTCGCTGACCTGCGTGATGCTCTCCAGCAGGTGGACCGCGTGCGGTCCGCGGGGCCAGGACTCTCTTGATGAATTGGTTTAAACCATTTCCCGAACCGGTTTAGACCATTCGAACTGGCCTATACCAATCCGCTGAAGCGACCCGGCCACCTCACCCGAGGTGATCGGGTCGCTTGCTTTTATCTTGGCAAAAGATGGGTAAACTCCGACGGACCATCACGCCATCTGCCTGCGGCTACACCCCCTGGAGTGACCTCTGGGACGGCGGCGGCAGCGTCCCATGAATTCACAGGCGGGAAACAGAGCTGAAATCTCGGGCATGGATCTCCTCTTTTGGGATGCTCTTGAACCCGCGTTTCATTGACTGGTCTACGCCAATTGGATTCAGGCCCGCATGTCGTTAATGATGACTGGCCTGAGAGTAAGGAGTCGGACCTGTGTCCGTGTCAACCGAGATGACCGCCCCCACCACGCATGCCGGGCTCGTCGCGTGGGTCCGGGAGATCGCCGAGCTGACCCGGCCCGACCGTGTCGAATGGTGTGACGGATCGGAGGCGGAGTGGACCCGCCTCACCAACCTGCTGGTCAAGCAGGGCACGTTCACCCGCCTCACCAAGCGGCCCAACAGCTTCCACGCCGCCTCAGACCCCTCCGACGTCGCACGTGTCGAGGACCGCACGTTCATCTGCTCGGAGCGGCCCGAGGACGCCGGGCCGACCAACAACTGGATCGCGCCGGACGAGATGCGCGCCACGTTCGCCGAGCTGTTCGACGGCTGCATGCGTGGCCGCACCATGTACGTCGTGCCGTTCTGCATGGGGCCGCTCGGCGGTGAGATCTCCCAGCTCGGCGTGGAGATCACCGACTCGCCGTACGTCGCGGTGTCCATGCGGATCATGACGCGCATGGGGGAGAAGGCGCTGCGCCTCATCGAGGAGCGCGGCGACTTCGTGAAGGCCGTCCACTCGGTCGGCATGCCGCTGGCTCACGGCCAGGAGGACGTGCCGTGGCCGTGCAGCGACACCAAGTACATCAGCCACTTCCCCGAGACCCGCGAGATCTGGTCCTACGGCTCGGGATACGGCGGCAACGCGCTGCTCGGCAAGAAGTGCTACGCGCTGCGCGTCGCCAGCGTGATGGCCAGGGACGAGGGCTGGCTGGCCGAGCACATGCTGATACTCAAGCTCACCCCGCCGAGCGGCGAGACCCGGTACGTCGCGGCGGCGTTCCCCTCGGCGTGCGGCAAGACCAACCTCGCCATGCTCAAGCCGACCATCCCCGGCTGGAAGGTCGAGACCATCGGCGACGACATCGCGTGGATGCGGTTCGGCGCGGACGGCCGGCTGTACGCGATCAACCCCGAGGCGGGGTTCTTCGGCGTCGCACCCGGCACCGGTGAGACCACCAACGCCAACGCGATCAAGACGCTGTGGGGCAACAGCATCTTCACCAACGTCGCGCTGACCGACGACGGCGACGTCTGGTGGGAAGGCATGACCGATCAGCCCCCCGCTCACCTCACCGACTGGCGTGGCCGCTCCTGGACACCTGACTCACCGGACCCGGCCGCGCACCCGAACGCTCGTTTCACCACCCCGGCCGGCCAGTGCCCGATCATCGCGCGCGAGTGGAACGACCCCAAGGGTGTGCCGATCTCGGCGATCCTGTTCGGCGGACGCCGCGCGACGGCCGTACCGCTGGTCACCGAGTCGTTCTCGTGGCGGCACGGCGTGTTCCTCGGCGCGAACATCGCCTCGGAGAAGACGGCGGCGGCCGAGGGCAAGGTCGGCGAGCTGCGCCGCGACCCGTTCGCCATGCTGCCGTTCTGCGGCTACAACATGGGTGACTACTTCGCGCACTGGCTGAAGGTCGGCGCCTCGGCCAAGCCGGGCACGCTGCCGCGCCTGTACTACGTCAACTGGTTCCGCAAGGACGCCTCGGGCCGCTTCCTGTGGCCGGGGTTCGGCGAGAACAGCCGGGTGCTCAAATGGATCGTCGAACGGCTCAACGGCCGGGCCGACGCCGTCGAGACCCCGATCGGGCTGCTGCCGCCTGCGGAGGCGCTCGACACCAAGGGCCTGGACATCGCCGACGAGGACCTGGCGACCCTGCTGACCGTGGACCGCGACGCCTGGCGCCAGGAGGCCGAACTGATTCCTGAACACTTCGCGACCTTCGGCGACCACCTCCCCGAAGGCCTGTGGGAGGAGTACCACACCCTGGTGGAACGGCTGGGCTGACGACGCGCGGCCGGCGTCGGGGGACGCCGGCCGAGGGCCGTCCCCCTCGTGCGGTACGGCGAGAACGGGGCGGGCATACGCCGGGGCACGGGATAATTACCGATGTCGACGCGAGAGCGTGAAGGGGAGGCCTCCATGGGCGGCGTGCGCGATCTCGTGTACCGGCTGTACGAGCGCAGGCTTGAGGCCAGGCTGTCCGGGGACCAGATCCCCCGGCACGTCGGCGTCATCGTGGACGGCAACCGCCGCTGGGCCCGGGCCATGGGGCTGGCCGACGTCAGCCACGGCCACCAGAAAGGCGCCGACAAGATCTCCGAGCTCGTGGAGTGGTGCCGCGAGGCCGGGGTCGAGATCGTCACGGTGTGGCTGCTGTCGAGCGACAACATGACCCGGCCCAAGCAGGAGCTCGACCCGCTGATGGAGATCATCGAAGACACCGTGCGCGGCCTGGTGGCCGGTGGGTGGCATGTCAACCCGATGGGTGCCTTGGACCTTTTGCCCGATCGTACGGCCCGCATCCTGAAAGATGCGAAAGAAGTAACATCACGGCGGCCTGGGCTGATTGTGAACGTTGCAGTTGGGTATGGAGGAAGGCGTGAGATCGCTGATGCGGTGCGCTCCCTCCTCCAGGAGCACGCCAGCAAGGGCGCGAGCATCGAGGAACTCGTCGAGGTCCTCGACGTCGAGCACATCGCGGAGCATCTCTACACGCGCGGCCTCCCCGACCCGGATCTCCTCATCCGGACCTCGGGAGAGCAGCGACTCTCCGGATTCCTGCTCTGGCAGAGTGCCCACTCCGAGTTCTACTTCTGCGAGGCCTACTGGCCTGACTTCCGCAGGGTCGACTTCTTGCGAGCACTGCGGTCCTACGCCGCGCGGCACCGGCGGTACGGCAACTGAAACTCCGCGTGAACACCCCTACCTCGCCATGCACCGGCTGTTGGGTAGTGGCAGTTCACGACGTACCGTAAGGAGTAGGCAGTTCATACGGCCTACTTCGGGAAAGGGTCCGCCCTTGCGTCGCGTTCGTGCGAGGAGGGCCGGGCACCGGCACCGCCTCGCGCGGGTGGGGGTGGGGCACCGGGCCCGGTCCGTTCACCACCTCATCTGGCAGGGCGCCGCAGTTCGGCGCCCGGGGGAGAACGCGTGGCAGTGTCCTCTAGCAACCCGTCCACGACCTCGCGCGAAGGCGAATCAGCCAAGCGCACCTACGTTGTGGACACCTCTGTCCTCCTGGCCGACCCGGCGGCGGTGAGCCGCTTCGCCGAACACGAGGTAGTCCTCCCGATCGTCGTCATCACAGAGCTGGAGGCCAAGCGGCACCATCCAGAGCTGGGATACTTCGCAAGGAAGGCACTTCGTTTCCTCGACGACCTGCGGGTACGGCACGGCAGGCTGGACGAGCCCATGCCGATCGGCGAGGGGACCATCAGGGTAGAGCTCAACCACAGCGATCCCGCGATCCTGCCCGCCGGTTTCCGGCTCGGCGACAACGACACCCGCATCCTCACCGTGGCCCGCTCACTGGCCGCCGAGGGCTTCGACGTCGTCCTGGTGTCCAAGGACCTGCCGATGCGGGTCAAGGCCGCGTCCATCGGCCTCGCCGCCGAGGAGTACCGCGCCGACCTCGTCGTGGAATCCGGCTGGACCGGCATGGCCGAGCTCCAGGTCACCACCGAGGACGTCGAGACCCTGTTCGAGGCCGGCACCGCCGAGATCGAGGAAGCCCGCGAGCTCCCCACCCACACCGGCCTGCGCCTGCTGTCCGCCAGAGGCTCCGCCCTCGGCCGCGTCCTCCCCGACAAGTCGGTCCGCGTGGTCCGCGGCGACCGCGAGGTCTTCGGCCTCCACGGCCGCTCCGCCGAACAGCGCATCGCCCTCGACATCCTCATGGACCCCGAGGTCGGCATAGTCTCCCTGGGCGGCCGCGCCGGCACCGGCAAATCCGCTCTGGCCCTGTGCGCCGGCCTGGAAGCCGTCCTCGAACGCCGCCAGCACCGCAAGGTCGTCGTCTTCCGCCCCCTGTACGCCGTAGGCGGCCAGGAACTCGGCTACCTCCCCGGCTCCGAGAACGAGAAGATGAGCCCCTGGTCCCAGGCCGTCTTCGACACCCTCGGCGCCATCACCACCCCCGAGGTCATCGAAGAGGTCCTCGACCGCGGCATGCTGGAAGTCCTCCCCCTGACCCACATCCGCGGCCGCTCCCTCCACGACGCCTTCGTGATCGTCGACGAGGCCCAATCCCTGGAACGCGGCGTCCTGCTGACCGTCCTCTCCAGAATCGGCGCCAACTCCCGAGTAGTCCTCACCCACGACATAGCCCAACGCGACAACCTCCGCGTAGGCCGCCACGACGGCGTAGTAGCCGTGGTCGAGAAACTCAAGGGCCACCCCCTGTTCGCTCACATCACCCTGACCCGATCCGAACGCTCCCCGATCGCGGCCCTGGTCACCGAAATGCTGGAGGACCTGTCGATCTGACCGGCACGCCGCGACCCGACGCACTGGCCTGAGTGATCGCGGTTCTGACGGACCGGGTCTGAGTGATCGCGGGTCTGACGGACCGGGTCTGAGTGATCGCGGGACTGACGGACCGGGCCTGAGTGATCGCGGGACTGACGGACCGGGCCTGATTGATCGCGGGACTGACGGACCGGGTCTGAGTGGCAGTGATCTGCGGACCGGTCTGAGGAACGGGTGGTCGGAGGGGACTCGCCGTCCGACCGGCCACCCTCCACCCGCCACGTCGAGCCGCTTTCCGGCGCCGACGCGGCGGGATGTGGTACGGCGAATCCGGCGCCTCCGTACGGTCGCCAACCGGCCGTACGGGCTCCGAGCCGCTACTGCTGCGTTGTCGCTTCAGCCGTCGAACGACCTCGTTCCGCCAACCCCGAAGAGGCTTGCGCCTCGGGATCAAACCCCCATGTGGCTGTTGTGGTCAATGCCCACCCATCGAGTCGGCCGACTCCAAGTGACCGGCCCACCCAACCCCTCACCACTCCATGTCGACGTGGAGTTCCCCGCGCAGTCGCGGTCAGCCGAGGACCCGGCCGGCGGGTAGGTCCCGGTACTCCATGCCGACCCAGAGGCCGCCGTACGATCGCAGTCGGCCGTACGACTCTGACCTGCCAGTGTTGCTTTGTCGCCGACTCTCCGGCGTCGTGACGGTCCTGTCTGGAGCCTTCAAGAGGCTTGTGCCTCTTCGGGGAAACCCCTTGTGGCTGTTGTGGTCAATGCCCACCCATCGAGACGGCCGACCCCAAGTGACCGGCCCACCCAACCCCTCACCATTCCATGTCGACGTGGAGTTCCCCGCGCGGCCGGGGCCAGTCGAGAGCCCGGCCGGCGAGTAGATGCCGGTACTCCATGCCGACCCACAGATCCTCACGCAGAGGGCCCCGGACGGTCCCCGCACAGGTGATCCGGCGCAAGTGGTCCCCACAGAGTCCCCGCACGGAGTTCCCACACGGCCGTTCCGACCACGGTCCCGCTTCACAGCGCACCCGGAGCAACCTCCCCTCACCGCCGGCCAAGGCCGCCAGGGTCGTGACCGGCGAGCAGCCATCGAGCCCACACCGTCTTGCCAGGCCCGTCAGGAAGCGCGGCGACCCCGGTGTCGTCGGCGAGCGCGGCGACGATGCCGAGGCCTCGGCCGTGCACGGCTTCGACGTCAAGGTGCAGGTGACGGGGCCGTTCAGGACCGTGATCGGTGACGCGGACGCACAGGCCGTCCTTCCCGAGCCACAGCGACACCCGGATCGGCGCCTCGCCGTAGGTGACGGCGTTCGCGAGTAACTCGCCGACAGCCAGGACCACATCGTCAGCAAGGCTGAGCAGACCCCAGGAGGCAACCACTTCCCTCACCATGGCCCGCGCCTTGCCGATCATGGCCGGATCGTCGGACAGGTCCCAGCAGACGGTACGAAGACCGCCGTCCTGCGTCGATGGCATCGATGCTCCGTGAGTCAAAGGCGATGCGATGTGTTCACGGCGAAGCCGGAACAAAGAAGACCGAACAACTGGGAGATCATCCACGGAAATACTCCCTTCTAACCGGACGAGCGCGACAATCCGCCAGCATCGACGTCGCGGATCATCAATGAACGACAAGCCAGATAAACGAATTCACACCCGCCCCTCCGGCTGTCAGGACTAGCGTTGTCACCAGGAGTAGTCCGGTCCAGAGAATCGCGTCCGCTGTCGTTCCGCTCGTAACCGGCGAACGGCGGACATGGACGAGGCAGGGTGCGTGCTGATGGACGAAGCCGGCGAGACGTTCGGCGAGGTACTGCGACGCCTACGCGGAGACCTGCCGTTACGCGAGGTCGGCCGACGCGCGACAGTGAGCCTGAGCCACGTCTGGGACCTGGAGAAAGACCGCAAACGACCTTCACCCCGGGTAGCCGAGTCCCTGGACAGAGCACTAAACGCCGACGGCGCACTTATCGCAGCGATGCACACCGGTAAACGTGCTGACCAAAACCCAGATAACCCTCGCCTCATTGCCAAAGCCAACAAGTCACATAATCTGGACAATGTCCATCACGGCGATGAGGAGGACCCCACGAAACGCCGACGATTGTTGCAATTGGCCGCAGGCGTGGGAGTCGGTGCTGTCGGTTCCCCTGAGCCACTCCGCCAACTGATCGACCTTGCCGCGAACGCGCACCGCACTCCGGAAGACTGGGATGCCGCCGCTACGGCTCACCTGCATGCCCTGCGGACACGTCCGCCGACGGAGGTCATCAAGCAGCTCAGCATCGACCTGTACTTCCTGCGCGAGCAACTGGCGCGACCTCGGTCCGATGCCGACAGACGCCACCTGTTCCAGGTGGCGGCCCTCCTGGCAGGGATACAGGCCAATGCGTTCACCCGCACAGGTGATCACGGAGACGCCATCCGCTGGAGTTACACAGCCCGCAAGGCGGCTGACATCTCCCAAAACCTTGAGGTGCGCCTGCTCGTCCGAGGAGAGGAGGCCATCTTGGGCCTCTACGGACAGCGAGCCCCCGAGGACGTGCTCACACTGGTCCGCAACGCCACACAGATCATCGCCACGCCATGGCCCAGACTCGTGGCAGCGAAGGCCAAGGCCCTGGCGATGCTCGGCCGCCACGACGAGGCGGCAACGGCTCTTCGCGCTCTGCACGACCTCGTAGAGCGCGGCATCAGGGGCGACCGCCTTGGCTGGTGGATGGATGATCAACTGTTCTTCGCGCAGAGCTGGGTGTATTCGGCAGCCGGCCGCGAAGCCGCAGCCGACACCGCTCGTGATCATATGCTCAAGGTCACGGCAGAGAATTCTTTCCAGTACCGCACCAACATCCACCTGCACGAGGCGATCTGCACGGTGACCCAAGGCGGAGTGACCCGCGGCGTCCGGCAGGCCACGGAGCTGCTCGATGCCCTGCCGGCCGCCAACCGCACCGTCCCCATCCTGGAGACCGCACGTCGCGTACTGCACGCCGTCCCCTTCGACCAGCGATCCAATTCGTCCGTCCGCGATCTGCGGTCACTACTGACAACCGCCGATTGACATCACGACGAGGAAAACGTCACCTGGCGTCAACGACTGTTGCAATGGGCCCCGGTCGGTACTCGGGCTGTGAGGTCTCTGCGCCGCCTCAACGATCCGATCCGTGTGTCCGGTCTGCGCGGTCGGTTACTCGCTCACGGCTGATGCTGTGCGAGAGCGCACATCCAGCCCTGTCGGTCGGCTCGCAGACTGCTTCACAGACGTGGTGGCAGGTCTTTTGCGCTCACAGTCAGCCTGTTACAGGAGCGTCGTGCAGGCGGATGCCTACACTTGAGCTATGACCGCAGTGCCGGAGGAGTACGAAGAGCTGCACCGCTTGGTGGACCGGTTGACGCCGGACCAGATGCGAGAGGTGCGTGCTCACACTCTGCGTCTGGTGCGTCCGAACGAAGACGACCAGGGTGAGGAGTGGCCGCCGGCGTGGTTCGGTTCGATCACGGCCGGTCGCGATGACTATGCGGAACGTGCTGAGGAGTTCCTCCGGGAGGAGTACGGTCGTGAGGCGTGATTGTTGTCGACACCGGTCCGATCGTGGCTGCGGCCATTGCCAATGACCGTAAGCATTCCGCTTGCAGGAGGATCTTCGAACGGCTCCACAGGGAGCGACGCGATCTTCTGATCCCAAGCTTCGTGGCCGCCGAGGCATGCTACATGCTCGGACGTCTCGGTGGCGCGAAGGTCGAAGCCGCGTTCCTGCGCTCACTACGTTTCGGTCGCCTCAAACTCGTGGACCTGACGCCGGACGACCTCGACCGGGTCTCTGATCTGGTGGAACGTTACGCGGATCTCCCGTTGGGATCAGCCGACGCATCGGTGGTCGCGCTTGCGGAACGGTTTCACCTACCTGAGGTCTTCACTGTCGACATCAGGGATTTCACGGTGGTCAGACCGGCCCACATACCTGGCTTCATCATCCTGTCCGCGTGAGTGCCTGCACGAGGTGCGGGAACGACGGCAGGGTGAGAGCGCGGGTCAGTACCAGCCGACGGACTGGGAGTGGGCCCAGGCGCCGCAGGGGGACTTGTAGCGGCCGGCGATGTAGCCGAGGCCCCACTTGATCTGGGTGGCGGGGTTGGTCTGCCAGTCGGCGCCGGCGCTGGCCATTTTGCTTCCCGGGAGGGACTGGGGGATGCCGTACGCGCCGCTGCTGCGGTTCATGGCGCGTTCGTTCCAGTGGGATTCCTTGTCCCAGAGCTTCTCCAGGCAGCCCCATTCGGCGGACCAGCCTCTGGCGGCGGCCATCTGCTGGCCGAGGGCCTTGTTGCTGCCGGGGTTGGGGCGGGAGCCGGGGGGGAAGGCGGCGGGGTCGAAGCCGGCGCCGCCGGGGGCCTTCTTGACGATTTTGACCGGGTCGAAGTCGGGGCGGTTCTCTCTGGCGGCCTTGATGGCTTCGGCGCGTTGGGCCTGCGCGGCGGCGGCCTTGAGTGCGTCGATCTTGGGGTCGGGGGCCATGGGGTTGTCGAGCATGCGGGCGAGCTCGGGGAGGGTGAGGCCGTCCTTGGGGGCGGCTTCGTTGTCCTTCATGGTCTTCACGGCGTAGGCACCCATGCCGGCGAGGACGACGACGGTGAGGGCGATGTACGCGATGCGCTTGGGGGTCAGGAGGGAGCCGTTGCGCGCGCGTCCGCGCGGTGGAGGCGGAGGCTCGTTCTCCTCGCGCTTCGACCGTCTGTCTCGCACCTGCTGACCTGAGCTCACGGTTTATGAGCTTGCCGTCATGTGGGGGGTGGTTCGCAACCGATACGTGAAAGTCGGTTGATTAACTCTTGGTGCTGGAGTGACCAATCCTTGGGGTTACGTGCAGATATCTCCCCCAGTGTGATTTTCGTCACACCGGGGAGAAGATCCGCCCTCCGGACCCCCGCGCCGGAGGGCGGCACCTGGCCCGCGCGGCGCTGCGGATCGGCAGGCCAAACCGGCGTGGAATCCGGAGCGAGGCGCGGACGACCCAAGCGTGCCCGCTCTACTGTGGGGTTACCGTGCGTGGCCGGTCACAGTTCCATGACATAGAAGGGCATACCAGGATCTGCGGAATACTGTTCGGGTGGCTGGCATCCTCCTTGTCGAAGACGATCCGTCCGTCCGCACGGGTCTCGAACTGGCGCTGACCCGCCAGGGCCACTCCGTCACCTCCTACGCCACCGGCGAGGAGGCCCTGGACCACGTACGCGCACGCCGTCCCGAGATCGTCATCCTGGACGTCATGCTTCCCGGCATCGACGGCGTCGAGGTGTGCCGGCGCATCCGCAGGCTCGACTCCCTGCCGATCATCCTGCTCACCGCGCGCGGCGACGACCTGGACACCGTGGTCGGACTGGAGGCCGGCGCCGACGACTACGTGGTCAAGCCGGTCGAGCCGCGTGTGCTCGACGCGCGCATCCGTGCCGTACTGCGGCGGCTGGAGTCCGCGTCGGCCGACCGCATCAGCTTCGGCGACCTGGTGGTGGACCGCGGCGCGCTGAAGGTCACCCTGGAAGGCCGTGAGATCCACCTCACCCCGACCGAGCTGCGGCTGCTGCTGGAACTGGTCCGCCACCCCGGCCAGGTGCTCAACCGCCGCTACCTGCTGCGCGCGGTGTGGGACCACAACCATGTCGCCGACTCGCGCCTCGTGGACGCCTGCGTGCAGCGCATCCGCGCCAAGATCGAACCTGTGCCGGCTGAGCCGGTGTACATCCACACGGTCCGCGGCTTCGGGTACCGTTTCAGCCCGCCATGACCGGTGGCCGGTGGCGTCCCACCGGCCTGCGCGGCCGGCTGATCGTCACGTTCATCCTGGTCGCGGTCACCGCCTCGGCCCTGGTGGCCGGCATCGGCTACCAACTCGTACGCCGCGCGCTGCTGGACCGCGCCGAGAACAGCGCCACCGCCGACGTGCGTGACGTGCTGCAGCGCATCCCGCTGCCGGTCGGCACCCCCGACCTGCTGTGGCCGCCGTCCGTCATCACCGACCGGGACCTTGAGGACCTCGTGGGTTCGCTCGGCGGCCCCGGCCGTCACGTGATCCTGCAGTACGGCGAGCAGCAACGGTTCAGCGCGGGCTCCGGCTTCGTCCTGGCCGACGTGCCTGAGGACTTCCGCAGGTCGGCCTCGGCGCGGCTGGTACGGCAGCGGCTGATCATCCACGACCAGCCGTGGCTGCTCATCGGCACCCAGGTGTACCGCGTGACCGGCTCAGGGGCCGTACGGCCCACCGGTATGACCGTCTACGTCTTCCTCTCCCTGAGGGAGGAGGAGAGCGTCCTGATCCGCCTGCGGGTCGCGCTGGCGCAGGCAGGCGGCATCACGCTGGCCCTCGCGCTCACCGTCGCGCTGGTGTCGGCGCGCAGCGTGCTGCTGCCGGTACGCAGGCTCGGCGAGGCCGCACGTGCCCTCGGCGCGGGCCGCCTCGACACCCGCCTTCCGGTGCACGGTCAGGACGAACTGGCCCACCTGACCGCGACGTTCAACGACACCGCGTCCGCGCTCGAACAGACCGTGTCCGAGCTGCGAGCACTTGAAGCCATGTCACGGCGTTTCGTGGCCGACGTGTCCCACGAACTGCGCACCCCCCTCACCACCATGACCGCGGTCACCGACATGCTCACCGAGGAGGCCGAACGCATGCCTCCGGACGCGCGCCAAGCCGTGGACCTCGTCGTCCGCGAGATCAACCGGCTGCGGGTACTGGTCGAGAACCTCATAGAGGCCAGCAGGCTCGACTCGGGGACCGTCGTGCTGAGCAGGGAGAACGCCGACATCGGCGTGGCGCTCGCCGACTGCCTGGAGATCCGCGGCTGGACGGGCCGGGTACGGCTGAATGTGCCGGCCGGGCTGACGTTCTCGGTGGATCCGCGGCGGTTCGACGTCATCGTGGCCAACCTCATCGGCAACGCGCTCACCCACGGCGCGCCGCCGGTGTCGGCGTCGGCGCGCACCACCCCCGAAGGCCTGGTGGTGCGGGTACGCGACCGCGGCAAAGGCATACCGCGGGAGGCGCTGCCGCACGTCTTCGACCGGTTCTACAAGGTGGAGGCCGGCCGCGCGCGCAGCGAAGGCAGCGGGCTCGGCCTCGCCATCGCCAGGGCCAACGCCGAACTGCACGGAGGGACCATCGACGTGCAGCTGATCGACCCCGGCACACTGTTCACGGTCCGGATCCCATGGCCATGACCCGGCGCATGACGACACGCGCCGCCGCTCTCGCCGCCGTCCTCGCGACCGTCGCGGCGTGCGGCGTGGACCCCTCAGACATCGCCGACGCCGGCTCCGCGCCGGTGATCAGCGCACGCGCCGCCTCCGCCAACGTGTACCTCCTGAGCGACGGCCGCCTCACCTCCCGTACCGTCCCCACCGCCTCCGACGGCGCGCAGGACGTCCTCGCCGCGCTGTTCCAGGTCGGCCAGAGACCGCAGAGAGAGGCCACCGCGCTCGGCGGCTTCCGGCTCGAACAGACCGTGCTCGGCCGGTACGGCGTGGAGCGCGGCGTGCGCAACGACCCGGAGAACCCCGTCGGCCTGCGCCTCCATGTGATCGTGTACGGCCCAGGCCGCCTCCCCCGTACGGCGCTGGCACAGATCACCTGCACGGCGCGCCTCAGCGAGGAGATCTGGGCCGTCAAAATCACCCAGACCACCTCGAAAGGCCCGCTGGCCATGGGGGAGCACACCTGTAGCGAGTACCACGACCTGGCGGCCCCCGGCGTCAACCTGCCGCCGTGAGCCGGGCCAGGCGTGCGCGAACTCTTGGTCAGGGTTGGTTGAGGGTTCGGCAAGCCTGACGGTGTTTCACCCGGTAGCGGCGCACGCTGACCCGCATGGGTGTGAAGGTCAGCGTGGTGGTGCCGGTGTCCGAACCAGGCCCGGACGATGACGCGTTCGACGCGTGTGTGCGGTCGCTGCTCGAGCAGACGATGCCGTCGGACGAATACGAAGTGATCTTCGCCGACGACCACTCGGACGACGGCACTAGAGAACGGCTCGACGCCGTCGCCGCGGTACGGCCCAACGTCCGCGTGCTGCACCTGGAGCACACCGGCTCCCCGACGCGCGGCCGCAACGTCGGCCTGGCCGTGGCCCGCGGGGAGTACGTCTATCTGCTCGGCCGGCGTGACCGGCTGGAACGCGTGGCGCTCGAAGCCATGTACCACGCCGCCGTGGAGACCGACGCCGACGTGCTCATCGGCCGCCTGGTACGCGGCGACGACCCGCCGTCCCGCGCGTTCTCCCGCAACCGTGAGCGCGCCGACCTGTTCCGCGACCGCCTGCTCGGCCTGCCGACCGCGCACAAACTGTTCCGCCGCGCGTTCCTCGACACCAGGGACATCCGCTTCCCCGACATCGAACCCCAGATGTCCGAGCAGGCCTTCGTCATCAAGGCCTACCTCACCGCCAAGGTCGTCGCCGTGCTCGCCGACCAGGTGTGCTGCCACATGGCCCCACCGCAGCCACCCCAGAGCACCCCCGCGGAATGGGCCACCGGCCTGCGTGCCGTCCTGGACGTCATCGACACCCACAGCGACCCCGGTGAGCAGCGTGAGCGGCTGTACGCGCACTGGTTCCGCACCGGCGTACTGCGACCGCTCGGTGGCCGCCGCCTGGCGAACGCCACCCCCGGCCGCCGCGCCGCCATGTTCTCCGCGCTGCGCGACCTCACCCTGGAACGCTTCCCCCCCGAACTCGACCGCCACCTCCCCGTCCACCTGCGCACCCGGGCCATGCTCCTCAGATCAGGACAACTCGGCCGCCTGATGGCCCTCAACGAGGCCACCACCGGCACCTACCTGCGCGCCGAACTCCGCGACGTCCGCTGGGACGAGAGCATCCTCACACTCGACCTGGCCGTGGAGATCGTCAACGCCGCCGGCGACCCCATGACGTACGAGTCCGCCGGTGACCGCCTCCTGTGGACCCCGCCGCTCGCCGGCCTGAACCTCCCCCCGGCCCTCGCCGACGTCACCGACGCCGTCGCCAAGGCCCGCATGGAGGTCTACATCCGCCACACCGGCAACGGCCTGATCTTCTTCATCCCCGTCACCGGCGAGGTCTGCCGCGCCGAGGAGAACGGCCGCGTCCGCGTCTGGGCCGTGGGCCGGGCCCGTCTCGACGTCGGCTCCGCCGCGCTCGGCCGGCCCCTGCGTCCCGGCGAATGGGAGGTTCACGTCCGCATGCGCGGCGGCACGCACCAGGCCCGCACCCGGGTCGCCGGCCACAAAGGAGCCCAGCTCAGCTGCGTAGGCGTCCTCGCCGGCCACCCCCGCAAACTCGTCATCCCCTGCTGGTCCGAGCAAAGAGAACTCAGCGTCTACGTAGAACCCAAATCCTTCGCCGACTCCATAGTCCTCGTCTCCGCCGGCGCCACCGTCACCCACCGCGACGGCGAACTCTTCATCGCTCTCCCCGTCCCCTACGTCCCCCCGAGCGGCGGCCCCGCGACCGAACTCCTCCTCCGCCAGGCCACCACCCGAGCCCGCACCGTGACCGTCCCGGCCCTGGTCGAACCCGGCGTCCCCGGCCGCTTCCCCGGCCAGTTGGTAGCAAAGTTCCCCCTGGCCAGAATCCCCTCGGAAACCCACCTCACCCCCGGCCTGTGGACCCCCCACCTGAAGGTGGACGCGAGAGAACACCCCCTGCGCTTCGCCATGGACCTCTCCCGCTCCCGCCGAGCCAGAATCCGCCCCACCCAAGACCCCACATCCCTGACCCGCCCCCCCTCAGCCCTGACCCGCCTCCTGAACCACCTCCCAGGCGGCCCCCAAACCCTCCGAGCCCTACAGAAACTCAGAACCCGCTACCTCCCCCCACCCCAGTAGCGGCCTCTTGATCGATTGAGCTTGGTTACTTAAGGGTACGCCGCGCACACGTAGCGTGGTTTCGATATGTTGCCAGGGTCGCATCCAGCTTGATGATCGAGGTCACCCGCTAGATGACAATCATCCCCTGGCCCCGGACAGGGTTCCTGGCGAGGCAGAGACGGCTGGGAGCGCCGAACGGAAGGATGCGTTGGCAGAGCCTCTCGGGTGATGAATACTACGAGTGGGACAGTCAACACGGCCATGTAGAGGTGTACAACAAGCGAGGACGACATATCGGCGTCCTCGATTGCGAAGGTGTCGTGATCGGCAAGCCGGTACAAGGACGGAGGATCGATGTCTAAATCACCCACATATATCGAGGCATGCCTCCGGGGTGAGGCCGTATGGACAGACATCGACGACTGGGTTGACGCCTGGCACGAGTCCGGTGAGGACATAGACCTCCATGAGTTCTTGGGGATGTCCTGGGACGAATACTGTCTGTGGGTCGAGCGTCCGCAGTCACTCAGAGGCATCCTCGCCGCACACCATGGGAATCCAGAACCCATCACCATGGATACGCTGGCGAACGAGTTCGCGCTCGCGGCGAGATCCAGTAACGACTCGGCCGCGACCGAGGTACTCGACTGGCTGCGCTCTACGGGTCGTATCGCCTGAAGTGACCACACCGGAAAAGCTCGCTGCACTGCTTGTCGAGCGTCACGGACTCAAACCGCCTGTGAACATCGAGCAGGTACTTAGAGAGTACTCAGACGTAGAACAACATGAGTGGACTCAAGACTGTGACGGCTTCGCCATCTTCGGCGGCAATCAGTCTCGCCCTCGGGTGTACATCAAGGCGAACGTACCGGCCCGTCGTAAGCGGTTCACTTTCGCCCATGAACTGGGGCATATCGTCTGCTACTGGCACACGGGTAAAAAATGTGCCTCGATACCGAATCCAGGTGGAGCGGCCCTCGGCACCGAAGAAGCCGAGGCGAACAGCTTCGCCTCGCACATCTTGCTACCAGATTCGTTTCTCGCTCAGTTTCAGGATCAATATTTACCAGCTCCGGAGATCTTGGACGCCGTCGCGCAGGCGGATGTCTCCGCTTCCGCCGGGATCCTCGCACTGCGACGTGTGTTGCTACCGGGCTATGTGTTCCTGGTACCGGGCCTGGATCACGCTGTTGTCAGTACCGGTACGTACGTGCCACCAGGGGCCGAAGACTACAGTCAGCTCGCCAAATTCTCTGGTAGGCATCCGCATCAAGGCAGCCTGATCAGGTGGTATCAACTCAGTGTCACCGAACCTCTTCCCGCGACACTCCAGACGTCGGTGACCACGACAGAGATGCTCCGACGGGCCCTCACGGCGGCGAGGCCCGAGGAGAACGTGTCCTCTTTGATGAAACAGATCAACGGAGTGGTGGGTGGAACGCTGACTCGAACTCGCGCCACAGTCTCCGCTGAAACGATATTCGCTGCCCTGGAGCAGAGGTTCCGGAATAATCCATTGTACGAGGACCTCATGGCCACCGATGAGTTCCGGCGCTACCTACGACAAAAATCTGTCGATGTGGCCCAAAAACGAGTGTCGCGCTCCTAGGGAGACCGGCATAAGTTCGGCGACCAGTCGACGGGTGAGGCCGCGTCGGTGTGGTGGGAGAACATTGCCCGCAGTCCCACCGGCTTTGATCGACTGGCGATTCAATGACGGCGTCGCGGACCGGTCAGGTCGGCCGGGTCGAAGGTGACGGCGAACGGGGTTGTCAGGGACAGGGGACGGCCGGGGCGGGCCTCGGTCAGGGGATGAAGCCCTCTTCACCGACCTGGACGTTGGGGCCTTCGATCACTTCCAGGTCCAGTGGCGCGGCGTCCAGCAGGATGCGGACGAGGCGCTGCGCGCACAAGGCGTGGTCGGTCGCGGGGCGGGACTCACCACGAAACTCCCGTCGATGAGCTCGACGCGCTCCTTGGTCTCAGGAAGCGCGAGCCAGTCCTCGACGGTGTACGGCCCGGGGTGCGCGGGGAGCGGCACCAGGTGGGTCCGCTCGCTTCGCGGGTCACGCCACCCTTCGTAAGGGAGCGCGCTCATCGGTTCCCCTTCCACACCCCGAGTCTGCACCGTCGTACGGCAACAAGCCAGTCGACACCGAGACCAGGACCATCACCGTGCGTAGATCAGTGAAAAGCAGAAAGTCACCTTTATGATGTCTTGGGGGGGCTGGTCATGTTCAGGACGTCCAAGGCGGCGTCCAGTTGTTGTTCGGTGAGTTTGCCGGAGGTCAGGTGGCCGCGTTCTATGGTGACCTGTTTGATGGTTTTGCGTTCCTTGAGGGATTGTTTGGCTATGGCGGCGGCTTCCTCGTAGCCGAGGTGGCGGTTCAGGGGGGTGACGATCGAGGGGGAGCTTTCCGCGTATTCGCGGAGGCGGTCGGGGTTGGCGGTGAGGTGGTGGACGCAGCGGTCGGCCAGCAGGCGGCTCACAGTGGTGAGCAGGCGGATGGATTCCAGGATGTTGCGGGCCATCACCGGCATCATGACGTTGAGTTCGAAGGTGCCTGAGGCGCCGGCGAAGGTGATGGCGGCGTCGTTGCCGATGACCTGAGCGGCGACCATGCAGGCGGCTTCGGGGACCACGGGATTGACCTTGCCGGGCATGATGGAGCTGCCGGGCTGGAGGTCGGGGAGGTTGATCTCCGCCAGGCCGGTGCGGGGGCCAGAGCCCATCCAGCGGAGGTCGTTGGCGATTTTGTTGATGGAGACGGCTGCCACTTTGAGCTGGCCGGAGAGTTCGACCAGTGCGTCTCTGGCGCCTTGGGCCTCGAAATGGTCGCGGGCCTCGGTGAAGGGGAGGCCGGTGGCTTCGTTGAGTTTCTCTATCACTTTCGCGGCGAAGCCGGGTGGGGTGTTGATGCCGGTGCCTACGGCGGTGCCGCCGAGAGGGAGTTCGGCCAGGCGGGGGAGGGTCGCGCGGATGCGCAGGCCGGCGTTCTCGACCTGGGTGGCGTAGCCGCCGAATTCCTGGCCGAGGGTGACGGGGGTGGCGTCCATCAGGTGGGTGCGGCCGGCTTTGACGGTCTTGTCGAACTCGACGGATTTCTGGCGGAGGGCCACGGCCAGGTGGTCCAGGGCCGGCAGGAGTTCGTAGACGACGTCGACCATGGCGGCCACGTGGATGGACGTGGGGAAGACGTCGTTGGACGACTGGGAGGCGTTGACGTGGTCGTTGGGGTGGACGGGACGGCCGAGGCGTTCCTCGGCGAGGGTGGCGACGACCTCGTTGGCGTTCATGTTGGACGACGTGCCTGAGCCGGTCTGGA
Source organism: Sphaerisporangium rubeum (assembly GCF_014207705.1). Taxonomy (NCBI): domain Bacteria; kingdom Bacillati; phylum Actinomycetota; class Actinomycetes; order Streptosporangiales; family Streptosporangiaceae; genus Sphaerisporangium; species Sphaerisporangium rubeum. The sequence continues at coordinate 6,772,876 of NZ_JACHIU010000001.1, read as the reverse complement.
AGACGTCCACGGGGAACTCGCCGTTCCATTCGCCTTCCGCGACGTCGGTGGCGGCTTCGGAGATGGCTTCCGCGACGTCCTGCGGCAGGACGCCGAGTTCGCCGTTCACCTCGGCGGCGACGGCCTTGATCAGGCCGAGGGCCGATATGTGCGCGGGTTCGAGTCCGCGGCCTGAGACGGGGAAGTTCTCCACGGCCCGCTGCGTCTGCGCGCGCCACTTGGCGGCGGCGGGGACCCGTACCTCACCCATCGAGTCGTGTTCGATGCGGAAATCGTCCATACCTCCAGTCTTGCCGCTGGCGCCGCCGGGTGCGCCGGCCCGGGGTGGACTAGGAACCGCCGGGTGCGTCGGGACGTACCGGCCGGAAGGAGGACAGTACGGCGGTGAGCTGGGGGCTGTGGGTGCGCCAGGCGGCTTCCGGAGCGGTCCAGTAGATGGCGTAGCTGGAGCCGCCGGGGACGGCGACCCAGCGGGAGAGGACGCGCAGCGGGCCGCTCGCGCCGGTGTAGGTGAACTCCCAGTCGGCGACGTCGGTGCCGGTGTACGGGGTGGGCCGGGTGAGGTCGAGCGCGAGGCGGCGGTAGCCGGGGTAGGTGCCGGCGGCGACGGCGCGGGACTCCGCCGCGCGGACGGTGGCGAGGATGTCGGTGCTGCCGGCGGGGGACCGGCTGACGCGCACGGTGCGCGGGTCGCCGTCGGCGGTGAACGTGACGGTACGGCCGCGGGTGGCGTCCTGCAGGGAGGTCGGCACGTCGATCACGTAGCCGGAGCTGTCGGTGTGGCGGCGCAGGCCGGCGGCCGGTTCCGCGGACACGGCGTCGGAGACGGTGGCGGCCCCGGAGGCGGCTCCGCCGGTGGCCTGGCCGGACGTGGTGACGGCGGGGCCGCTGGAGCCGGCTCTGGCGCTCGACAGCGCGGCGGCGGCCAGCATGATGATCGTGCCGAGGCCGAGGAGCGCGATCACCACCAGCACGATCATGCCGACGGGGCTGCTGGTCCGTGGCGCCGCGGGCCCTTGGAAGGCGAACAGGTCCGTGCCGAGCCCGCTCCCCGGGTCCCGCATGGTGTGGAGCTCCTGTCCCGGGTCACCGTACGGCTGGGCCGCCGCGGGACCGGGGGGTGCGGGGGAGGACGCGGCCTGGCCGTACGGCGCCGGGGTGGGACGAGGGCCGGTGGAAGGCGGCGGGGCGGGACGAGGTCCGGCGGGTGCGTCTGGACGGGACGTGGGACGGGAGGCCGGCGCGTCGGCGGGGACGGGGAGGGGGCCCACTGTGGGGGGACGGGGGCCGAAGCGCGCCGGTGGTCCCTGGGTGCGTGCGGGAGGAGGCGGCGGCGGGGACGGCGAACGCCGGGGGGAGACCGGCGTGGTGGGACGTCCGGCGGAGGGCTTGCCGGGTGCCGGGGGACGTGCGGTCGTGTTCTGGCCGGGGGAGGCCGAGGAGCGGGGTTCGGCGGGGTGGGCCGAGGCGGCGCCGGGTGGCGCGGACGCGGCGGAGCGCGGTGCGGCAGGAGGAGGCGACGAGGTCACCGGGGGTAGGCCGATCATGGTGGGCTCGTCGTCGTCCGCAGGCGGCGCGGGGATGCGCAGGCCACCTTTGGGACGGATCACGGTGATCGTCTGGTTCGGGTCGACGTCCTCAGGTTCGTCCGTCGCGGGGGACGCGGCGGGCCGGGTGACCGGCGGTGTAGGGGTGTCCAGGCCTTTGGCGCCTGGCTTGGCGGTTGCCTTGGTCCCCGGCTTGGTGGTGGCGGATCGGCCGCCGTCCGATCCCGGGGTGGCGTCGGGACGGCCGCTGCCGGATCCCGGCGAAGTGGCGGGTCGGCCGCTGCCGGATCCCGGGGTGGCGGTGGGTCGGCCGCCGTTGGGGCCGGGGGTGGCGGGACGGCCGGTCGGTGCGGCGGTGCCGTTGGACGTGGTGGGCCGGGCCGGGGTGCGTGCGATGGTGCGCAGGACCGTGGTGGCCTCGGCGGCGGTGAGGCGCCTGGTGTAGTCCTTCTCCAGGAGGGCTTCCAGGACGGGACGCAGCGGGCCCGCCTGGGTGGCGGGTTCGGCTTCCTCGGTCATCAGGGCCGCCAGGGTCTCCGAGACCGTGCGGCGTTCGTACGCGGGCCGTCCCTCCACGGCGAAGTACAGCGTGGCGCCGAGGGACCACAGGTCGGACTCGGTGCCGGTGTGGTCGCCTCTGGCACGTTCCGGCGCCGTGTAGCCGGGGGAGCCGATCACCATGCCGGTCTTGGTGATGTTCGCGTCGCCTTCGGCCTTGGCGATGCCGAAGTCGGTGAGCACGACCCGGCCGGTCTCGGTCAGCAGGACGTTCCCGGGTTTGACGTCCCGGTGGAGGATCCCCTGCTGGTGCGCCGCCTCCAGCGCGCCGAGCAGATCGAGGCCGATCTCCGCGACGAGCCGTGGCGGCAGCGGCCCTTCTTCCTCGATGACCTGCTCAAGGGAGCGCGCCTCGACGAGTTCCATGACGATCCACGGCCGGCCGTCGACGACGATCGTGTCGTGGACGGCGGCCACCGACGGATGTGTGATCTTCGCCGCCGACCGGCCCTCGCGGATCATGCGTTCGCGCAGCTCGGCCCGCTGCTCCTTGTTGAGACCGGTGTCCTGCCGGATCTCCTTGACCGCGACGTCCCGGTCGAGCAGCCGGTCGTGGGCACGCCACACCGTTCCCATGGTGCCCCGGCCGATCTGGGCCACCAGCTCGTACCTGTCGGCGAGGACCCGCGGCTGCTTTTCCGGCATGGGTAAGAAGATAGCGATTCCGGGTAGATAAATGCTTTCGCCGCACTTACCGCATCGAACTCAGCCCCGCAGTGTCGCCAGCAACCCCCGTACCACCCGCACCAACCGGTCGAGGAAGGTCGCCGGCTCGGGGACGCGGCGGCGTGCCGACGAGTCCGACGGTTTGCGGTGGAGGCCCTCGATGGAACGGCGCTGACCGCGAGCCACCGGAGCGCCGTCACCCGGCGGCGGCACGTACACCGCGCGCTCGGCACGGTCGGCACGGTGCTGACCACGGTGCGAGCTGCGGCGCGGCGCCGTGGTGCCGGCGGAGGGCCGCGGGGACGGCATCGACCCCCCGGCGGACGGCCGCGCGGCCGCACCGACCGAGCGCGCGGCCGTGGGACGCGACGCGCGGTGGGCCGGCCCGCCAAGAGGCTCCTCGGCGGAGCCGCCTGCGGCGACACGCGCGAGCATCAGCGAGGCCCTGCTGTCGTCCAGCCGGGCCGCCGGGTCGATCTGCAGCAACCCCCGCAGGACCGGCGCGAGCGGCCCCGCGAGCTCCATGGGGATCGGCTCGCCGCTGGTCAGCGCGGCGAGCGCCGCGGCGGCCGTACGGCGGCCGTGCAGCCCACGGCCCTCGACGGCGGTGTAAAGCGTGGCGCCGAGGGACCACAGGTCCGCGGCGGGGCTGGCCCGGTCGCCGAGGACCCGTTCAGGCGCGATGTAGCCGGCCGACCCGAGCACGATGCCGGCCTGTGTGATGGAGGTGTCGCCTTCGAGCGCGGCGAGCCCGAAGTCGGTGAGCACCGCGCGGTCCTCGGTGACCAGCACGTTGCTGGGTTTCACGTCGCGGTGCAGGATGCCTTTGGCGTGGACGGCACGCAGCGCGCCGAGCACCTGGTGGCCGATCTCGGCCACGCGGCGCGGCGGCAGCGGCCCCTGCTGCCGTACCAGCTCGTCGAGGGACTGCGCGTGCAGCAGCTCCATGACGATCCACGGCCGGTCGTCCTCGGTGACCACGTCGAAGACCGTGATGACCGACGGGTGCGCGACCATCGCGGTGGCCCGGCCCTCACGCTCGGTGCGCGCGCACAACTCCGCGCGCAGTTCCTCGTCGAGCACGAGCGGCAGCCTGACTTCCTTGACAGCCACCTCTCGGCCGAGCAGTCCGTCGTGCGCGCGCCACACCGTACCCATGCCGCCACGGCCGATCGGCTCCAGCAGCCGGTATCGCGAGGCCAGCTCGTAGCCGGACGGGGCACGCATGGGTGGCAGCTTACCGATTTGTTCAACGTCGCCTGTAGAGGCCATGCCGATTCTTTGTTGAGATCTTCTGTCAGGATCAGTCAGATTCTGCGACCGATCGTGAGCACCGGTCCGGTGGTGTCCTGAAAGAAGTCGTTCCCCTTGTCGTCGACGACGATGAACGCCGGGAAGTCCTCGACTTCGATCTTCCAGACGGCTTCCATGCCGAGCTCGGCGTACTCCAGGACCTCGACCTTGCGGATGCAGTCCTGCGCGAGACGTGCGGCGGGGCCGCCGATGGAGCCGAGGTAGAAGCCGCCATGGGTGTGGCAGGCGTCGGTGACCTGCTTGGAGCGGTTGCCTTTGGCCAGCATGACCAGGGAGCCGCCTGCGGCCTGGAAGCGTTCGACGTAGGAGTCCATGCGGCCGGCGGTGGTGGGGCCGAAGGAACCGGAGGCGTAGCCGGTGGGGGTCTTGGCGGGGCCGGCGTAGTAGACGGCGTGGTCCTTGAGGTACTGCGGCATGTCCTCGCCGGCGTCGAGCCGTTCGGCGATCTTGGCGTGCGCGATGTCGCGGGCCACGACCAGCGGGCCGTTGAGCGACAGGCGGGTCTTGACGGGGTGGCGGGACAGCTCGGCGAGGATCTCCGGCATCGGCCGGTTGAGGTCGATGGTCACGACGTCGCCGGACAGATGCTCGTCGGTGGTCTCGGGGAGGAACCGCGCCGGGTCGGTCTCCAGCTTCTCCAGGAACACCCCCTCCGACGTGATCTTGGCGAGGGCCTGCCGGTCGGCGCTGCACGACACGGCGATCGCGACGGGGCAGGACGCGCCGTGGCGCGGCAGACGGATGACCCGTACGTCGTGGCAGAAGTACTTGCCGCCGAACTGCGCGCCGATGCCGAGCCGCTGCGTCAGCTCGAAGACCTTCTTCTCCATCTCCAGGTCACGGAAGCCGTGGCCGGCCGGCGAGCCCTGCGTGGGGATGGAGTCGAGGTAGCGCGCCGAGGCGTACTTGGCGGTCTTCAGCGCGTACTCGGCGCTGGTGCCGCCGACGACGACGGCCAGATGGTACGGCGGACAGGCCGCGGTGCCGAGGGAGCGGATCTTCTCTTCCAGGAAGGCGAGCATGCGCTTCTCGTTGAGCACCGCCTTGGTCTCCTGGTAGAGGAACGACTTGTTGGCGCTGCCGCCGCCTTTGGCCATGAAGAGCAGCTTGTACTCGTCGGGGTGGCCGTGGGGGTCCTCGGCGTACAGCTCGATCTGCGCGGGGAGGTTGTTCCCGGTGTTGCGCTCGTCCCACATGGTCAGCGGCGCCATCTGCGAGTACCGCAGGTTGAGCTCGGTGTAGGCGTCGTACACGCCGCGCGCGACGTGCTTGGCGTCGGCGCCGTCGGTGAGCACGTGCCTGCCGCGTTTGCCCATGATTATGGCCGTGCCGGTGTCCTGGCACATGGGGAGCACACCGCCGGCGGAGATGCTCGCGTTCTTGAGCAGGTCGAGCGCGACGAACCGGTCGTTGCCGCTGGCCTCGGGGTCGTCGATGATGCGTCGCAGCTGAGCGAGGTGGCTCGCGCGCAGGTAGTGCGAGATGTCGTGGACGGCGGTCGCGGTGAGCAGCCGCAGCGCCTCGGGGTCGACCTCCAGGAACGTGCGTCCGGCCGCTTCGACCGTGCGGACCCCCTCCGCCGTGACCAGACGGTACTCCGTCTCGTCGTGGCCGAGTGGCAGCAGATCGGTGTAGTCGAACTCGGGCATCGGTGGTGCTCCTGTCGTCTTCGCTCGCCGTCCGATGTGCAGATTACGGCGTCCGCGTCCCTCCTCCGGCCGCGGGGTTTGACGAAAGGATGGGGTGAGCTGTGCGTCCTGGGGTAACGAAAAAGACGAAGGGCTTAAAACCAGACAAAAGCCAATGGATCTGGAGGAGAGCCATGGACCCTGGATACATCGTCGTGGTCGTGTTCGGAGTGCTGGTCGTGGCGTCGGCCCTCGGTGTCGCACTGGTGGCCATCGTGCTGAAAGGCATCCGCAGCGACCCCGTGGAGTGGCCCGTCAAGCCGGATCCGCGCGGCCCGCGCCGCCGCGAGATCACCCGAAGCCGGCCGGCGGCCGTGGAGGAGGCGCCGTACCGCGAGGGGGAGCACCACGAGTGGACCGGTCAGGACCTCGCGGGTGACGACATGCGTCCCGTCGGCACCCACGACGAGAAGCACGCCACCCCCGGCCGCGCGCGCTCCTGGTGAGAGTGCCACTCGCCCTGGTTTATCCACATGTCAGGACAAAGTCTTGACTCCCGTCGCTCCGGTACTTAGAACTGGGACGGGTGCGATGAGCTGATCGAGGCGGAGGCGGCATGCGTGTGGGTCTGTTGGGTCTCGGCAGGATCGGTGCTTTCCACGCGGCGACACTGTCGGCCCACCCCAGGGTCGAGGAGCTCGTGCTCGCCGACGCCGACGAGGCGCTGGCCGCCGACGTCGCGGCCCGCGTCGGCGCCAAGGTGGGTGACGCGTTCGACGCGGACGCCGTCGTGATCGCCACGCCGACCGGCACGCACGCCGAGCTGATCCTGCGTGCCTGCGCCGCCGGCCTGCCGGTCTTCTGCGAGAAACCCGTGGCGCTCGGCGTGTCCGAGACCCGGCGGGTCGCGCAGGAGGTGGAACGGCACGGCGTCCTCGCGCACATCGGGTTCCAGCGCCGCTTCGACGCCGGGTACGCCGCCGCGCGCCGCACGCTGAGCGCCGGCGACCTCGGCGACCTGCACCGGGTCCACCTGCTCACCGCCGACCCCCGGCCGCCGGCGGCGGCGTACATCGCGTCGTCCGGCGGCATCTTCCGCGACTGCCACATCCACGACTTCGACATCCTGCGCTGGGTGACCGGCAGGGAGGTGGACACCGTGTACGCGACCGGCGCCAACCGTGGTGCCGGGTTCTTCGCCGAAGCCGGGGACGTGGACACCAGCGCGGCCCTGCTCACCCTGGACGACGGCACCCTGGTCACCCTTCAGGGTTCCCGCTACAACGGCGCGGGTTACGACGTGCGCATGGAGCTCGCCGGCTCCCTGAGCACCGTGGCCGTGGGCCTTGCGGACCGTGTGCCGCTGACGTCGGCCGAGCCCGAGGCGACGTTCCCCGCCAACGAACCGTGGCCGGACTTCGGCGCGCGCTTCGAGGCCGCGTACGTCGCCGAGATGGACGCCTTCCTCGCGCTCGCCGCCGAGGACGGCGACAGCCCGTGCACCGTTCAGGACGCGCTCGCCGCGCTGCTGATCGCCGAGGCCGCCGAGCTGTCCCGCCGCGAGGGACGGCCGGTGCGGGTCGCGGAGGTGACCGCGTGACCATGCGTCTGGCGGCGGCGCCGATCTCGTGGGGTGTGTGCGAGGTGCCGGGCTGGGGACACCAGCTCGGCAGGGACCGGGTGCTCGCCGAGATGCGGTCGCTCGGCCTCACCGCCACCGAGCTCGGCCCCGACGGCTTCCTGCCGGCCGATCCACGTGAGCGCGCGGAACTGCTGGAGACGTACGGCCTGCGCGGCGTCGGCGGTTTCGTCCCGCTCGTCCTGCACGACCCGGCGCACGACCCGATGCCGCAGGCCGAGGCGGTGCTGCGGTCGTTCGCCGAAGGCGGCGTCGGCATGGTGGTGCTGGCCGCCGCCACCGGCACCGACGGCTACGACGCGCGTCCCGTGCTCGACGACCGCGGCTGGGCCACGCTCCTCGGCAACCTCACGCGGGTGCGCGAGGCCGCGGCGCGGGCCGGCCGCGCGGTGACGCTGCACCCGCACGTCGGCACCATGGTCGAGACGCGCGACGACGTCGACCGTGTGCTCGACGGCTCCGACATGCCGCTGTGCCTGGACACCGGTCACCTACTCATCGGGGGCACCGACCCGCTCGACCTGGTGTCCAGGGCAGCAGCAAGGGTGGCACACGTGCACCTCAAAGACGTGGACGCCACGCTCGCCGGCCGGGTCCGCGGGGGAAAGCTGACCTACACCGAGGCCGTGCGCGAGGGGATCTACCGGCCGCTCGGCCACGGCGACGTGGACGTCGCGGGGATCGTGGCCGGGCTCGGCGCGGCCGGGTACGACGGCTGGTACGTCATGGAGCAGGACGTGGTGCTCGACACCGAGCCCCCCGGCGGCGCCGGCCCGGTGGCGTCGGTGCGCCGCGGTCTCGCCTACCTGGCCGGACTGACATGACCGAGGCGCTCACGACCGTCGATCACCGGGGGCCCGGGTGACCGAGGTGCTCACGATGGGCCGGGTGGGTGTGGACATCTACCCGTTGCAGGTCGGCGTCTCGCTGCGCGAGGTGGAGACGTTCGGCAAGTACCTCGGCGGCAGCCCCACCAACGTCGCGGTCGCCGCGGCGCGCCTCGGCCGGTCCGCCGCCGTGATCACCCGCACGGGGGCCGACCCGTTCGGCCTTTTCGTCCACGACGCGCTGCGTTCGTACGGCGTGGACGACCGGTACGTGACCGAGGTCCCCGGCCTGCCGACACCGGTGACGTTCTGCGAGATCCGGCCGCCTGAGGACTTCCCGCTGTTCTTCTACCGCTACCCCAAAGCCCCTGACCTGGTGATCCGTCCCGAGGAGCTCGATCTCCAGGCCGTCAGGAAGGCCGGGTTGTTCTGGGCCACGGTCACCGGTCTGTCGCAGGAGCCGTCGCGCGCGGCCCATTTCGCCGCCTGGCGGGCCAGGGGCCGCGCGCCGCTCACCGTGCTCGACCTCGACTACCGGCCGATGTTCTGGGGGTCGGCGGCCGAGGCGCGCGAGCAGGTACGCGCGGCGCTGCGGCACGTCACCGTGGCCGTGGGGAACGTCGAGGAATGCGAGGTCGCCACCGGCGTGCCGGACCCGTACGAGGCCGGCAAGGCGCTGCTCGACCTCGGCGTCGAGCTGGCCGTGGTGAAGCGGGGCTCAGGCGGGGTGCTCGGCATGACACGCGACGGGGTCGTGGAGGTGCCGCCGGTGCCGGTGGAGGTCGTGAACGGCCTCGGCGCGGGTGACGCGTTCGGCGGCGCGCTGTGCGACGGGCTGCTCGCGGGACGGGACCTCGGCGACGTGCTGCGGTTCGCCAACGCGGCCGGCGCGATCGTCGCGGGACGGCTGGCCTGCGCGCCTGCCATGCCGACGAGCGCCGAGGTGCGTGCGCTGCTAGGAGAGAACGATGCGTGACGAGGACCGCAGGCTGCTGACCGGGACCCGGGCCCGCCACCCCGGCATGATCGCCGAGATGGCCGCGGCCCGCCGCCGCCGTTCCCCGCACGAACGGGACGGTCAGCTGCTGGTCATCGCGGCCGACCACCCCGCGCGCGGCGCGCTCGGCGTGCGGGGCCGGCCGCTCGCCATGGCGAGCCGTACCGACCTGCTCGACCGGCTGCGTACCGCGCTGGCCCGGCCCGGGGTGGACGGCCTGCTCGCCACACCTGACGTCGTGGAGGACCTGCTGCTGCTCGGCGCGCTGGACGACAAGATCGTGATCGGCTCCATGAACCGCGGCGGGTTGCACGGCGCCGCGTTCGAGTTCGACGACCGGTTCACCGCCTACGACACCGAGTCGATCGCCGGCATGGGCCTGGACGGCGGCAAGATGCTCCTGCGCATCGGCCTGCGCGCGCCGGAGACCGCCGCCACCCTGGAGTCCTGCGCGCGTGCCGTCACCGCGCTGGCCCGCGCGGGCCTGGTGGCACTGGTGGAACCTTTCTGGTCGGACCGCGACGAGACCGGTGTTCATCACGACATGTCCGCCGAAGGCATGATCCGAGCCGTCAGCGTCGGCCAGGGACTCGGCGCGACGTCCGCGTACACCTGGCTGAAGCTCCCTGTGGTCGGCGAGATGGAACGCGTCATGGAGGCCACCACACTCCCCACGCTGCTGCTCGGCGGCGACCCGTCGGCGGCCCCCGACGAGGTGTACGCCTCGTGGGACGCGGCGCTGCGGCTGCCAGGCGTGCGGGGGCTCGTGGTGGGCCGCGCGCTGCTCTACCCTCCTGACGATGACGTGGCCGCGGCCGTGGACACCGCCGCCGGGCTGTTGGAGGTCAGCCGATGACGTACATCCCCGCCGGCGCCACCGCCTCGGCCCCGTGGTCGCTGGCCGTCACGCCGAAGCTCGCCGGATGGACGTACACCGGGCTGCGCACACTCACCCTGTCAGGCGAGACCGTCGAGTTCGCCACCGGGGACGAGGAGATGCTGGTGCTGCCGCTGTCGGGGTCGTGCGCCGTCGAGTGCGACGACGTGCGGCTGCGCCTGCACGGCCGGGTCTCGGTGTTCGACGCGGTCAGCGACTTCGCGTACCTGCCGGTCGGCGCCACGGCCCGCGTCACCGGGTACGGCCGCTTCGCGCTGCCGTCCGCGGTCGCCACGCGGCGGCTCGCCGTGCGGTACGGCGCGGCCGCCGACGTGCCGGTGGAGGTGCGCGGCGCGGGACAGGCCAGCAGGCAGGTCAACAACTTCTGCGCGCCTGACGCGTTCGACTGTGACAAGCTGGTGGCCGTCGAGGTGCTCACCCCCGGCGGCAACTGGTCGTCGTACCCGCCGCACAAGCACGACACCTGCTCCGAGCACGAGGCGGAGCTGGAGGAGATCTACTACTTCGAAGGCGGCCCCGGCTACCAGCGGGTGTACGGCACACCGGACCGGCCCATCGACGTGCTGACCGAGGTGAGCGGCGGTGACGTCGTGCTGGTGCCGCACGGCTACCACGGCCCGTCGATGGCGGCCCCCGGCTACGACCTGTACTACCTGAACGTGCTCGCCGGGCCCGCGCAGGTGCGCACCATGGCCTTCCGCGACGACCCCAGGCACACGTGGATCCGGTCGAGCTGGGCCGGTGAGCAGGTGGACCCCCGGGTGCCGATGACCGCGGCCCCCCTGCCGCAGGAGGATCCCGCATGACGACGGTACGGCTGACCGCGGCGCAGGCCCTGGTTCGGTTCCTCGCCGCGCAGTGGAGCGAACGCGACGGCGTGGAGCAGCGGCTCGTCGCGGGGTGCCTCGGCATCTTCGGCCACGGCAACGTGGCCGGGATCGGCCAGGCGCTCGCCGAGCAGGGCGGCGGGCTGCGCGACCCGTTGCCGTACTATCTGGCGCGCAACGAGCAGGCCATGGTGCACACGGCTGTCGGGTTCGCACGCACCCGTGACCGGTTGTCCACATTCGCTTGCACCAGCTCGATCGGGCCCGGGGCCACCAACATGGTGACCGGCGCGGCGCTCGCCACCATCAACCGCATCCCCGTGCTGCTGCTGCCGGGTGACGTGTTCGCGACGCGGCGTTCCGGCACGGTGCTGCAGGAACTGGAGGACCCCCGGTCGTACGACGTCACCGTCAACGACTGCCTGCGTCCGGTGTCGCGGTTCTTCGACCGGATCCACCGGCCCGAGCAACTGCCGTCCGCGCTGATGGCGGCGATGCGGGTGCTCACCGACCCGGCCGAGACCGGCGCCGTCACGCTCGCGCTGCCGCAGGACGTGCAGGCCGAGGCGTACGACTGGCCGAGCGAGCTGTTCGAACGGCGCGTGTGGCACGTCGCGCGGCCGCTGCCGGACGCCGCCGCGGTGGAGCGCGCCACCGAGACGATCAAGGCGTCCCGGCGACCGCTGATCGTCGCCGGTGGCGGCGTCGTGTACAGCGAGGCGTGCGACGAACTGTCCGTGTTCTCCGTCGCGCGCGGCATCCCGGTGGGGGAGACCCAGGCCGGCAAAGGGGTGCTGCCGTACGACCACCCGTGCGCGCTCGGCGCCATCGGCCACACCGGCACGACGGCCGCCAACGCCATCGCCAGGGAGGCCGACCTGGTCATCGGGATCGGCACCCGGTACACCGACTTCACGACGGCCTCCCGCACCCTGTTCGGTGACGTGCGGTTCGTCAACGTCAACGTCGCGGCGTTCGACGCGGCCAAGCACGCCGGCGTCATGCTGGTCGGCGACGCGCGCGAGAGCCTGGCGCTGTTCGACCTCGGCGGCTGGAAGGCCGACCCGTCGTGGACGGCCCGCGCGTCCCGGCTCGGCCGCGAGTGGCGCGAGCGGGCCGCGTCGGTCACCGAGGGGGACCGGCTCACCCAGCCGGTGGTGCTCTCGGTGCTCAACGACGTCGCCGGCACCGACGGCGTGGTGGTGAACGCCGCCGGGTCCATGCCTGGTGACCTGCACAAACTGTGGCGGCCTTCCGGACCGAAGAGCTACCACGTCGAGTACGGCTACTCGTGCATGGGGTACGAGATCGCGGGAGGCCTCGGGGTGAAGCTCGCCGCGCCGGAGCGCGAGGTGTTCGTGCTGGTCGGTGATGGTTCGTACCTCATGATGGCTCAAGAGATCGCCACCGCCGTCCAGGAAGGCGTCAAGCTGGTCGTCGTGATCGTGGACAACCGGGGGTACGCCTCCATCGGCGGCCTGTCGGAGGCCGTCGGCGCGCGGCGGCTCGGCACGGCGTACCGCGCGAGGAGCGCGTCCGGTCACCTCGACGGCGGTTTCGTGCCGGTGGACCTGGCCGCCAACGCGGCCAGCCTCGGCGCCGACGTGCTGCGCGCCACCGACGCCGCGTCGCTGCGTACGGCGCTGTTCAAGGCACGCGAGGCCCGCACCACGACGGCCGTGTACGTCGAGACCGTTCCCGGCCCGTCGCCGGAGACCAGCGCCTGGTGGGACGTGCCGGTGGCCGAGACGTCCCCGCTGCACGACGACTACACCAGGGCCCAGCGGGACCAGCGGCCCTATCTGTGACCCCTGTGCCGTTCGACGCGTGCCGCCGGGCCGGGGAGGAGTGGACCCGGCCCGGCGGCACACGTCATATCCGGACTGGTCTTGGCGCGGCAGCCGGCTGGAAGCCGCGCGCGAGGAGCACGATGGCCGCGGCGAGCACCAAAGGCGCGGCGAACGCCACCTGGTAGTCCGCGGCCTCCGCGATGCCGCCGACGAGGGCCGCGCCGACGATGAAGCCGACATAGTTGAACATGTTGACCCGCGCGATGGCGACACCGGTGCCTGCCGGGTCCAGCCGTCCCGCCGCGGAGAACGACTGCGGCGCCACCACCGACAGCCCGACCCCCGCCACGCCGAACGCGGCGATCGCCAGTGTCTCGTTCGGCGCCGCGACGATCCCGGCGAACCCGAGCGTGGCGAGCGCGCCGCCGATCCGCACGATGGCCGCCGGGCCGTACCTGCGCACCGCGAGGTCCCCGCCGACCCGCACGAGGAACGTCGTGGCCTGGTAGGCGGCGAGCGCGAGCGGCACCACGGCCGGGGCCGCGTGCATGATCTTCTCCATGTAGACGGACCCGAAGTTCGAGATCGACGCGTCCCCCACGTACAGAAAGGCCATCGCCAGGCACAACGGCAGGATCGGCCGCCAGGGGAACCTCGCGGCCTTCGGCGACTCCTCCCGCGCCGGGCTCGCCACGTGCTCCTCGGCGGCCCCGAACAGCCCGCCGGCCGCGGCCGCACTGACCAGCACCCCGACGGCCATGGCGATCGCGAACGTCACCCCGAGCCCGAGCCCCATGCCACCCGCCACCGAGGCCCACACCGCGCCGAGTACCGCCGCCGCGCTCCACAGCGCGTGGAACCCTGTGAGAACGGCTCGTCCGTACCGCCGCTCCACGGCCACGGCCTGCATGTTCATGCCGGCGTCCACCGACCCGAGCCCGATGCCGAACAGCACGTTCGCCGCCACGAGCGTCGGCACGTTCGCCGCGAGCCCCGCGAGCACCACGGCCAGGCACGCCACCGGCTGCGCCACCCGGAGCACCACCCTGCTCCCGTACCGCTTGGCGACCTCCCCGGCGGCGACGCTCCCCACCCCGGCGATCACCGGCACGACGAGCAGCAGGATGGACAGCTCACCGTCGCTCAGTTCGTGCTTGCGCTGCAACGCGGCGACCTGCGTGAGCAAGGTGGCGAACGTCAGCCCCTGCACGAAGAACACTGCGAAAGTGGCGAACCGTGCCCGCCGTTCACGATCCGATGGCACCGCGGCCTCCGCACGAACATGAGGCGGAATCAAGTTCGGCAAGGCTATGACCGCCTTGTTCTCCGGGTCAATAGCCTCAGGGGCCATCGTGATCAAAGTGATCCGGGTCCCCGGCCCGCCGGGTGCTCAGGCCGCGGACCTGGGAAACACCTGCGCCGGGTCCAGGGCCGGCAGCCCCTTGACCCGCACGCTGACCTCGTCGGCCAGCACCTCGGCCGCGTCCGACTCGATGCCGTCCAGGGCCTTGCGCGCGACGTCCGCCACGGGGTTCTTCTGGACGTCCAGGCCGCGGGTCATGTCGGTGTCGGTGAAGCCGACGTGCAGGCTGGACAGGTCCACGCCGCGGGCCGGGAGGATGTCGCGCAGGCCGTTGGTGGCCATCAGGAGCGCGGCCTTGGTGGCGGCGTACGCCGTGAAGGCGCCGAAGCCGGGGGCCACGGCCAGGCCGAGCGCCGAGTTGACGTTCTGGATGTGGCCGCCGCCGTTGGCCTCGATGATCGGCGCGAACGTCTGGATCATCCGCAGGGCCCCGAGGTAGTTGACCTCCAGCTCCTGCCTGACCTGGTCGAGGTCGGCGGTCAGGATGTCCAGCGACAGGCTGACGCCGGCGTTGTTGACGAGCACGCGGACGTCCCCCGCCTGCCGCGCCGCGGCGGCGACCGACGCCGGGTCGGTGACGTCGAGCCGCAGCGGCACCGCACCCGGCGTGGTCACGGTCTCCGGATCACGCGCACCGGCGTAGACCGTGCGCGCACCGCGCGCCAGCGCCTCCTCCACCAGCGCCTTGCCGATGCCGCGGTTGCCGCCGGTGACGAGCACGACAGAGTCCTGGATCTTCATGGGGCCACCCCACACGTAGGAAACAGATCGGTTTCCAACGAATGTACACCGATCTGTTTCCTACGTCCAACCGCCTCAGTCGATCATGCGGGCCCGCATCTTCCACACCGCGAGCCCCCACATCAGCGCGCCGAACCCCAGCAGAAACCCCAGATGTCCGAGATCATCCAGCCCCAGGCGGCCGAAGACCGACCCGCGCACCAGCTCCACGCAGTGGTACAGCGGATTCAGCCGGGCCGCCGCCGCGGCCCACGGCGGCAACTGGTCGATCGGGAAGAACGTGCCGGCCACCAGCAGCATCGGCGCCAGCACACCGCTGATCACGTAGTCGAACGTGTTGATGGACGGCACGATCGCCGACATCCAGATGCCGAACAACGCGAACGCCAGCCCTGTCACGAACCCGATGAACGGCACCAGCAGCATGCCGGGACTCGGGTCCAGACCGAACGCGATGCCGACCAGGATCGGCGCACAGCCGTACAACCCGGCCTTGGCCGCCAGCCACGACGCCTCGGCCGTCACCAGCTCGTGCACATCCACCGGCGTCGCCAGCACGGCGTCATAGGTGTGCTGGAACGTGCGCCTGATGAAGCTGCCGAACATCGCGCCGAACGCGCTGATGAACAACACCGACGTGGCCACCACCCCGGTCGCCACGAAATCGCGGTAGTCGTACCCGTAGGCCGCACCGACCACCGACCCGAAGCCGAACCCGAACGCCAGCAGCCAGATCGTCGGCTCCACCAGCGCCGCGAACGACGTGGACGTCCAGTACCGCCGGTACAGCGCGGTCTCCCGGCTCCACACCCCCCGCACCGGAGCCCACTCGAACCACCGCGGCACGGCCTCCCTCAACGGCTCCGCACTCATTCCACACTCTCCCCGGTGAGGATCACGAACACGTCCTCCAAGCTGGCGGGCCGCCGGACGGCCGGAGCGCCGAGTTTCTCGCGCAACGACTCCGGCTGCCGCTCGGCCGCCAGCACCGCGATGGCCGGCCCCGTGCGCCGTGTCCGCACCCCGGCCGCCGCCGCCAGCTCCGCGATCTCGGTCAGCCGCTCCGGCGAGCCGTGATGCTCGTCCACGTGCTCTCCCGCGTGCTCGGTGATCAACGCACCCGGCGTGCCTCTGGCGACCACCTTGCCGTGCGACATCAGCGCGCACTCGTCGGCGAGCCGCTCGGCCTCCTCGATGTAGTGGGTCGACATCAGCGTCGTCACCCCCTCGGACCGCAACGCCGCCACCAGCGACCACAACTCCTGCCGTACCTGCGGGTCGAGCCCCACCGTCGGCTCGTCGAGCAGCACCAGCCGCGGCCGGTGGACCAGGCCCCTGGCGATCAGCAGCCGGCGCCGCATGCCGCCGGACAGGTCGTCGGCCTTGGTGTCGGCACGATCGGTGAGCTGCGCCACCCGCAGCGCACGGCTCACCGCCGCCGCGCGACCGGCCTTCGGCACGCGGTACAGATGAGCGAACACCGCGAGGTTCTGCCGAGCCGTGAGCTCCTCGTCGATGTTGTCCTGCTGGGGGACCACCCCCATCAGCGCACGGGCCCGCTTGGACTCCTGCGGCAGCCGGAGGCCGAGCACGGAGATCTCACCGGCGTCCGCACGGGACTGCGCCGTGAGCAGGCGCATCGTCGTGCTCTTGCCGGCGCCGTTCGGACCGAGCAGACCCAGGCAGACGCCGTACGGCACCTCCAGGTCGAGGCCGTCGACAGCGGTCACGTCGCCGTAGCGCTTGACCGCGCCGCGAATCGAGATGGCGCTCCGCGTGGCGGAGGCCGAGGCGGTGTCCGTGGACCGCCGGCCATCGGTGGACATGCGGCCACGATAGAAATTTCCACCGACATAAATCCATCGAGTTTACGGCCGTGTCACCGGCCACCCCGCCATCCCTCTCGGCGGGTTAGTGTCAAGGAGTGGCGACGCGGAACGACCGGTGGGGCGAGCGCTGGAACCAGCACGGGGCCCCCGCACTGCGGCAACTGATCACCGGGGTCCTCGGTGGGGAACAGCGCGCCGACGGCCCGGGCCCGGCCCAGCTACGGGCCTCCGACGAGGACCGTGAGCGTGTGATCGACGTGCTGCGCGACGCCGTGGCCGACGGCAGGCTCACCCATGCCGAGCACGAGGAACGCGTCGAAGGCGTCTACGCGGCCCGCACCCTCGGCGAACTGCTGACATACACCGCCGACCTGCTCCCCGAGGACCGCCAGCCCCTACGCGCCGACGGCCGTCCCGTGACGGCCCTGTTCCGAGCCGAGGAGCGCGGGGGACGCTGGGTCGTCCCCACCCACTACCCCGTCACCGCCGTCGGCACCGGCGTGACCCTGGACCTGCGCGAAGCCCTGCTTCAAAGCAGCCACATCACCGTGCACGCCACCGTTATGGGAGCCACCCTCACCTTGATCGTCCCCGAAGGCGTCCGCGTCATCATGCCGGCCTCCGCCGTACTCGGCGGCAAGAAGAACCAAGTCCCCGAGTCGGCCCCACCCGGCGCCCCGGTCATCGAGATCACCGGCATGATCATGATGGGCAACGTCGTGGCCAAGTGCCCCAAGCCACCGAAACGAGGCAGACTCCGCCGCGGCCGGTCCTCGTGACAGGCCCTAGCTGGCGCTGTCGAAGTTGATCGCGCTGTAGGCGCCGAGCTTCCAGAGCTGGTGCTCGCTCTCGACCTTGCGCACGGTGCCGGAACGGCCGCGCATCACCAAGGAGTGCGTGACGGCCGCACCTGCGCGGTACCGCACGCCGTACATCAGCTCGCCGTCGGTGATGCCTGAGGCCGCGAAGAACACGTCCTCCGAACTGACCAGGTCGTCGGTGGAGAGCACCTGATCGAGGTCGTGACCCGCGTCCAGCGCACGGCGGCGCTCGGCGTCGTCCCTCGGCCACAGCTTGCCCTGGATCACACCGCCGAGGCATTTGAGCGCGCACGCCGCGATGATGCCCTCGGGGGTGCCGCCGATGCCGAGCATCAGGTCGATGCCGGTGTCGTGCCGCGCCGCCATGATGGCGCCGGCCACGTCGCCGTCGGTGATGAACTTGATCCGCGCGCCGGTCTCCCGGATCTCCTTGACCAGCCGCTCGTGCCGCGGACGGTCCAGGATCACGACCGTCACGTCAGAAGGCCGGGCCCCCTTGGCGCGGGCCACCGCGGCGACGTTCGCGGCCACCGGAGCGTCGATGTCCACGACGCTCGCCGCCTCGGGGCCGGTGACCAGCTTGTCCATGTAGAAGACGGCGGACGGGTCGTACATCGAGCCGCGCGGGCTCACCGCGATCACCGAGATGGCGTTCGGCATGCCGAGAGCCGTCAGCCGCGTGCCGTCGATCGGGTCCACGGCCACGTCGCAGTCGGCGCCGGTGCCGTCCCCGACCCGCTCGCCGTTGTACAGCATCGGCGCGTTGTCCTTCTCACCCTCGCCGATCACCACCACACCGTCCATGGAGACCGTGTTGATGAGCTGGCGCATGGCGTTCACCGCCGCACCGTCGGCGCCGTTCTTGTCCCCCCGGCCGACCCAACGGGCCGCGGCCATCGCGGCCGCCTCGGTGACCCGGACCAGTTCCAGAGCCAGGTTGCGATCCGGTGCGTGTCTATCTGTAGCGAGTACCGGCGGTACCGACGTCTCTTCCGACATAGTGCCAAGCTCCCTTAGATATCCCGCCGAAGTGCCTCGGGACGGCGGCCTTACACCCCGGTTCCTGCCCCGTTTCCTGTCCGGCCGACTCCAACGATCGTAGTTGCCTCACCTCGGCGCGCTCCGGCGGCTACTGTCACCAGCATGAGCAGCGACACGGAACGATCGGTGACAGTGCGCACCTCCGAACGCGGCGCCGCCACCCGAGGGGCACTCCTTGACGCAGCCCGAGAGATCTTCGTCACCCGAGGCTTCGCCGAAGCCGGCGTCACCGACGTCGTCTCCCGCGCCAACGCCAGCGTCGGCAGCCTCTACCACCACTTCTCCGGCAAAGCCGACCTCTACCTGACCCTCTTCGACGACTTCCAGACCCGCCAGACCACCCGCACCAGACAAGCCGTCCAAGCCGCCAGAACCACTGGAGAAACCGACCCCATGCGCCTCTTCATAGCCGGCGCACGCGCCTACCTCGACGGCTGCTTCGCCGAACGAGAACTGGCCGCTCTGTTCCTCCGCGGCGACGGCCCCCCCGGCTTCGAGGTCATGATGCGCGACCGGCTCCGCCAATGGGCCCACCGCAACGCCGCCTTGTTCGACAAAGACAGCGGCGCTCTGGTCCTGGTGGTGACCGGCGCTCTCGCCGCCGTGGTCTCCGAGGTGGCCCTCTCCGACAACCTCCCCCACACCCGAACCCTCGCCGAAGAAGCCCTGACCATAATCTCCAGCCTCAACCACCTCTGACGTCCCCACCCCAGGCCCGACCTCCCGTCAAGAACCGAGCCCTGGCCTGTGCTTGTTCGAGACCTCACGCCTGTCCTCCTGGACGCCGCGCCTGTCCCCCAACACCCACAGGCGCTGTGGCGATCTCATGCCTGACGCTCACCAGTAGATGACGTCCCGCCACATGCCATCCGAGATCGGGACCGCCTCCATCTGGCGCTATCCTCCCTGGTTGTGCGCCGTTTCAGCGAAGGATTCCTCGGCTATGCCCTGGCCGTCCTCTTCTGCCTGGCGATCGTCGGCCTGTTCCTCCTGATCACCCCCCAGAGTCGCACCGAGCACATCCCCAGGGTCGACTACTCCATGACCCTCGCACAGCTCCGCCGCACCGCTCCGTACGAGGTCCGAGCCCCCGAGCCGGTCCCCGCCAACTGGGTCCCCAACAGTTCGACTCTCGACCCCGGCGGCCACACCACTTGGCGCCTCGGCTTCGCGACCGCCGATCGTTCCCACGCGCTCCTGGCCCAGAGCGACGAGCCCGCCGCGTCGTTCGCCTCCCGTATGGCCAACAGCGACAGGACCACCGGCACCCGTCAGATCAACGGCGTCACCTGGCAGGAACGCGTCCGCCCCGACAAGAACCAGCGCACCCTGGTCAACGTCCAGCCGGACGTCACCATCGTCGTCACCGGCCAGGCCGACTGGCAGGAACTCACCACCCTCGCCGCCAGCCTGAGACCCCGGCTGACATCCCGCTGACCGGCCACCGGGTCCGGCACGGTCATCCTGAACGGCAGGAGCGAAGCGGTCCTCGCCTCCAGCAGGTGATCTCCGCCGTCTCGCCGATGTAAAGGACACTTGACATCGCGGCGAGCCCTCTCCTACCGTGTCAAGTGTCCTTTACATCGCGCCGCAGGAGGGCGACCGTGCAAGCACACACCATGACCGGGGACTACCGGGAGTCGACCAAGGCGACCATCCGGCTCGTGCTCTGGACACTCGCCTGGACGGCGACCCTCGCCTCGGCCAAGTTCGGTCCCGAGCTCTTGTGGGGCTCTCGGCAGCCGGTGGCGAGCTGGGCCGCGGTCGCGGTCAACCTGGCCATCGGCGTCGGATGGATCGTCGCCTTCACTCGCTTTCTTCAGCGAATCGACGAATTGCAGCGCAAGGTCATGCAGGAGGCTCTGGCCATCTCCCTCGGAGCGGGGTGGGTCGGCGGATTCGCCTATGTCGTCGCGGATGCCGCCGGCCTCATCACCTTCGACGTCAACACCGCGGTCCTGCCTGCGCTTCTCGGAGTCGTCTTCGTGATCGCCTTCGCCGCCGGCATGATCAGATACCGATGAAGAACCGCATCACGGACCTCCGGGCCGAGCGCGACTGGACACAGGCCGATCTGGCTCAGCGGATCAGTGTGTCGAGGCAGACGATCATCGCGATCGAGAAAGGCAAGTTCGACCCCAGCCTTCCCGTCGCCTTCCGCATCGCCAAGGTGTTCGGCCTGGCGATCGAAGAAGTCTTTCTCGACGAGCAGTAGAAGGTCGTCTCCAGGCGGCCGAACACCGATCGGACGGCGGCGGAGGCGTCCGCACCGGTGATCCTGGACGCGTTCGTGCTCGGAAAGAGCATCCGCCGGCGGACACGGGCCCGGTGGCGGCGGGTCGTCAAGTGGAGAACCACCAGGACAGGGACGTCTGTCACGATTACGTCGTCATCCAAACTGGGGACATTCGCTCTCTTGAATGATTCGTGTTTAGGGCGGTAGGTTGGTCGCATGACCGCATCCCAGACCCCGACCACCGCCGAAGAGCTGCGTGGGGTCGGCCTGCGGGTGACGGCCGCCCGCGTCGCGTTGCTTGAGACCGTGCGAGGGGGGGATCACCTTGATGTCGAGGCGATCGCCTCCGGGGTGCGGGCTCGTGTCGGGCATGTGTCCCTTCAGGCGGTGTACGAGGCTCTGCACGCGCTTACGGCGGCGGGGCTGGTGCGTCGCATCGAACCTGCCGGGAGCCCTGCCCGGTATGAGGGGCGCGTGGGGGACAACCACCATCACATCGTGTGCCGGTCGTGTGGGGTTGTCGCCGATGTCGACTGCGCGGTCGGTGAGGCGCCTTGTCTGACGTCCGCCGACGACCGTGGGTTCTCGATCGACGAGGCCGAGGTCATCTACTGGGGCCTGTGCCCTGACTGTTCCATCGCCCGCAGTTCGTGAGCACCCTGATCCGACCTAGTCCAGAAAGATTTTCTATGTCTGAGAATCATGACGCGATAGTCACCGACGCGCAGCCTGAGGGTGAGGGCGGCTGCCCGGTCGCGCACACGCGCGCCGCGCACCCCACCCAGGGCGGGGGGAACCGTCAGTGGTGGCCCGACCGGCTGAACCTGCGGATCCTCGCCAAGAACCCCGCCGTGGCCAACCCGCTCGGTGCGGACTTCGACTACGCCGCCGCGTTCCAGTCGCTCGACCTCGCGGCCGTGAAGCGGGACATCGCCGAGGTCCTGACGACCTCGCAGGACTGGTGGCCCGCCGACTTCGGTCACTATGGGCCGTTCATCATCCGCATGGCGTGGCACAGCGCCGGCACCTACCGCATCAGTGACGGCCGTGGCGGCGCCGGTGCGGGACAGCAGCGGTTCGCGCCGCTCAACAGCTGGCCCGACAACGGCAACCTCGACAAGGCGCGCCGCCTGCTGTGGCCGGTGAAGAAGAAGTACGGCCAGAGCCTGTCGTGGGCCGACCTGATGATCCTCGCGGGTAACGTCGCGCTGGAGTCGATGGGCTTCAAGACCTTCGGCTTCGCCGGCGGCCGTGAGGACGTCTGGGAGGCCGAGGAGGACGTCTACTGGGGCCCCGAGTCGATCTGGCTCGACGACCAGCGCTACACCGGCGACCGCGAGCTGGAGAACCCTCTCGCCGCCGTCCAGATGGGGCTGATCTACGTCAACCCGGAGGGGCCGAACGGCAACCCGGACCCGCTGGCCGCGGCCCGCGACATCCGTGAGACGTTCCGCCGCATGGCGATGAACGACGAGGAGACGGCCGCGCTGATCGCCGGCGGTCACACCTTCGGCAAGACCCACGGCGCGGGCTCCGCCGACCACGTCGGCCCCGACCCCGAGGCCGCTCCGATGGAGAACCTCGGCTTCGGCTGGAAGAACAGCTTCGGCACCGGCAAGGGTGGCGACACCATCACCAGCGGCCTTGAGGGCATCTGGACGAACACCCCGATCACCTGGGACAACAGCTTCCTTGAGATCCTCTACGGCTACGAGTGGGAGCTGACCAAGAGCCCCGCCGGCGCCAACCAGTGGCGGCCGAAGGACGGCGCAGGCGCCGGCACCGTCCCCGACGCGCACGACCCGTCCAAGACGCACGCGCCGACGATGCTGACCACCGACCTCGCGCTGCGCGCCGACCCGATCTACGAGCAGATCACGCGTCGCTGGCTGGCCAACCCCGACGAGTTCGCGGACGCCTTCGCGCGGGCCTGGTACAAGCTGACCCACCGCGACATGGGCCCGGTCGTGCGTTACCTCGGCCCGGAGGTTCCGTCGGAGGTGCTGCTGTGGCAGGACCCGCTGCCGATGCGCACGTACGAGCTCGTCGACGCCGCCGACGTCGCCGCGCTCAAGGAGCGGATCGCCGCGTCCGGCCTGTCGGTGCCGCAGCTCGTGTCCGCCGCGTGGGCCTCGGCCTCGTCGTTCCGCGGCAGCGACAAGCGCGGCGGCGCCAACGGGGCTCGGGTGCGCCTGCAGCCGCAGATCGGCTGGGAGGTCAACGACCCCGACCAGCTCGCCACGGTGCTGCGCGTGCTCGAGGGTGTCCAGCAGGACTTCAACGCCGGCCAGTCCGTCAAGCAGGTGTCCCTCGCCGACCTGATCGTGCTCGCCGGCGGCGTCGGCGTCGAGCAGGCCGCGAAGGCCGCCGGCTTCGACGTCGAGGTCCCGTTCGCCCCGGGCCGGGTGGACGCCTCGCAGGAGCAGACCGACGTCGAGTCGTTCGCCGCTCTCGAGCCGGCCGCGGACGGCTTCCGCAACTACCTCGGCAAGGGCAACCGCCTCCCCGCCGAGTACCTGCTGCTCGACAAGGCCAACCTGCTCACCTTGAGCGCTCCGGAGCTGACCGTCCTCGTCGGCGGACTCCGCGTCCTCGGCGCCAACCACGGCGGGTCCACTCACGGTGTCCTCACCACGACCCCTGGTTCCCTGACCAACGACTTCTTCGTCAACCTGCTCGACATGAGCACGACCTGGAAGTCCACCTCCGAGGACCAGACCACCTTCGAGGCCCGCGACACCGCCACCGGCGAGGTCAAGTGGACCGGCACCCGCGCCGACCTAGTCTTCGGCTCCAACTCCGAACTCCGGGCCCTCGCCGAGGTCTACGCGAGCGACGACGCCAAGCAGAAGTTCGTCACCGACTTCGTCGACGCCTGGGTCAAGGTCATGAACCTCGACCGCTTCGACCTGGCCTGATCAGCACAATGACGTGCGGGCCGGCCTCCATCGGGGCCGGCCCGCACGGCGTCAGAAGGGGGTTTCCTCCGAGGAGGCGTCGGGGGACTGGTCGCGGCGGGCCATCGCGGCGGCGAGTTTCACTCTGGCGCCTTGGAGCCATTCCTCACAGATGGCGGCCAGGCGTTCGCCGCGTTCCCACAGCTCTATGGACTGCTCCAGGGTCAGGCCGCCGGTTTCGAGGCGGCGGACGACCTCGGTGAGTTCCTCGCGGGCTCGTTCGTAGGACGGGGTCTCTGCGTCGGACACCTTTGCCACCTTAGGGGGTGGGGTCGGCGGTGGCGGTGACGGTGACGCGGGAGTCGGGGAAGCGGAGGGTCAACAGGTCGTTTTCCTTGATCTCGGCGGCTTGGCGGACGACTTCGCCGTCGGGACGCTGGACGATGGCGTAGCCGCGGCGGAGGGTGCCGGCGGGGGAGAGCGCGTCCAGGCGGGCTCTCAGGTGGGTGAGGGAGTCCTCGGCGCGGTCCAGGGACGAGGACAGGCTGCGGCGGGTGCGGTCCTTCAGTGCGTCCACCTGCTCGGCGCGGCGGTCCAGTTCGCGTACGGGGTCGGCGAGCGCGGGGCGGGAGCGTACGGCGGTGAGCCAGGCGTGTTCGCGGTCGAGCCAGCCGGTGACGACACGGCGGCCGCGGTCGCGGAGCTGGGTGATCAGCGTGAGTTGTTCGCCTACGTCGGGGACGACCTTCTTGGCGGCGTCGGTGGGGGTGGAGGCGCGGACGTCGGCCACCAGGTCGATCAGGGGGTTGTCCTGCTCGTGGCCGATGGCGCTGACGACCGGGGTCAGGCAGGCGGAGACGGCGCGCACCAGGGACTCGTCGGAGAACGGCAGCAGGTCCTCCAGGGAGCCGCCGCCTCGCGCGATGACGATGACGTCGACCTCGCGGTCGGCGTCGAGTTTGCGCAGGGCCTCGGTGACCTCGGTGACGGCGTAGGGGCCCTGGACGGCGACCTGTTCGACGGTGAAGCGGACGGCGGGCCAGCGGCGGCGCGCGTTCTCCAGGACGTCGCGTTCGGCGGCGGAGTCGCGGCCGCAGATGAGCCCGACGACGTGCGGCAGGAACGGCAGCCGGCGTTTGCGGTCGGCGTTGGCGAGGCCCTCGGCGACGATGATCTGACGCAGGCGTTCCAGGCGGGCCAGCAGCTCGCCGACGCCGACGGGCCGGATCTCCAGGGCCGTGAAGGCGAACGACCCGCGGTTGACCCAGAAGTCCGGCTTGACCAGCATGACGACGCGCGCACCGTCCACCGGCCGCGGCACGGTGGCCTCGTACACGCCGCGCGGGCAGGTCACCCGGGCCGACACGTTGGCCACGGGGTCGCGCAGTGTGAGGAACACCGTGCCGCCGCGCGAGGAGAACTCGGTGATCTGGCCCTCGGCCCAGACCACGCCGAGCCTGCCGATCCACTGCGCCACCATCTGGAGCACCGAGCGGATCGGCAGCGGCTGTTCCGGAGAGGTCTTCGCCGTCATGCGGGAAGCCTACAAAGCGATCGCCTATTCGCCGCTTTCCATCTTGGCGAGGCGCTTGGTGAACATCTGCACGACCTCGGGACGGGCCGTGGTGGCCTGCTCGTACGCCAGCAGGTCGCGTACCTGCTCCACGGTCTTGCCGCGCAGCCGGGCCCGGAGCGACGCCAGGGTGAGGCCGGCGTATCCGGGAAGCGGCTCGGGGAGGGTCGTCGTGGGGGCCGCGTCCGTGGAGGGTGTGGTGGCGACGGCGTCCGTGGAGAGTGGTGCCGCGGCGGTCGCGTCCTTGGAGACGGGTTCCGCTGCGGTGGCGGGGGGGCCGGCGGCGGGTTCCGCGGGTGCGGCGGCAACGGTCTCGGCGGGCTTGGCCGGGGTGGGTACGGCCGGGGTGATGTCCTCGGCGGGGGTGGCCGGAGCGGTGGCTTCGACGGGGGTCACCGAAGCGGCGGTCTCGACGGGGGTCGTCGGTGCGCCGGCTGCGGGGGTGGCCGAGGTCGAGGGGTCCGGGGTGGTGGGGGACGGGTCGGGCTGCGCGGGGGAGGGGCGGGGGGCGAAGATGACGGGCTCGCGGCGGGCCGGCTTCGCGGAGGGCTCCTCGGTGGCGGTGGCCCAGGTCTCGTGTTCGGCGGCGGGCTTGTCCTCCTCCGGCTCGCGGCCGGTGACCAGGTTGCGCAGGCGGGTGCGCACGCGGTCGCTGAGCATCAGGGCCTGGCCGACACCCGCCACCGCCGTCTGGAGCACGTTGAGGGGGAGGTCCTTGGCCTTCTCCTTCAGCTCACCGGGGTCGGAGACGGTCTGCCGGACATTCTTGGCTACGGTGCGGACGATGTCGGTCAATGACATGCCGGCTCCTAGGGATCTGCTGTCGGGCGGCGAGTCTTGGACGGATCATGCCGCGTAAGGTCACAGGGGGGCGGGGACACGGTACCGTCCCGGACGCACACTCCCCTCAAGCATAGGAAAGCAGATATACCTCCCAGGCCGGGGGAGCTACGCCAGGGACTTGGGATTATCCATCAACCGTCCACAGGCGCGGCGAGGAACCGAATCGCCTGCACGTACGATGGACCCATGATTTCGCAGACCACCGCGACCAAGCGGGTCCTCGTCGCCAAGCCACGCGGCTACTGCGCGGGGGTCGACCGTGCGGTCCAGGCGGTCGAGAAGGCCCTTGAGCAGTACGGCGCGCCGATCTACGTGCGCAAGCAGATCGTGCACAACACCCACGTGGTGAAGACCCTCGAGGAGCGCGGCGCCGTCTTCGTCGAGGAGACCGAAGAGGTCCCCGAGGGCGCGATCGTCGTCTTCTCCGCGCACGGTGTGGCCCCCACCGTCCACCAGGAGGCCGAGGCGCGCTCGCTGCGGACCATCGACGCGACCTGCCCCCTGGTCACCAAGGTCCACAACGAGGCCAGGCGGTTCGCCGCCGGCGACTACGACATCCTGCTGATCGGCCACGAGGGCCACGAGGAGGTCGAGGGCACCGCGGGTGAGGCTCCCCGCCACGTCCAGCTCGTGGACGGGCCGGAGGGGGTCGCGTCCGTCCAGGTCCGCGACCCCGAGCGGGTCGTCTGGCTGTCCCAGACCACCCTTTCGGTCGACGAGACCACCGAGACCGTCGCGCGCCTGCGGGACCGTTTCCCCGCGCTGATCGACCCGCCGAGCGACGACATCTGTTACGCGACGCAGAACCGCCAGGTCGCGGTCAAGGACATCGCCGCCGAGGCCGACCTCGTCATCGTCGTCGGTTCCGGCAACTCCTCCAACAGCAAGCGCCTGGTCGAGGTCGCTCTGGACGCCGGCGCCGGCGCGTCCTACCTCGTGGACGACGCGTCCCTCATCGACGACGCGTGGCTGTCCGGCGTCACCACGGTGGGGGTCACGAGCGGCGCCTCGGTCCCGGAGTCCCTGGTCGAGGGGGTGCTCGCCTACCTGGCGTCCCACGGCTTCACCGACGTCCAGGAGGTCGAGTCGGTGCGCGAGAGCGTGCGCTTCGCTCTGCCGCACGAGCTACGGCGCGACCTGCGCGCGAGCCCCTGACCGCTGGTGGTGCGGGCCCGGTGTTCCGAAGAGCCGGCTCCGCTGCTCCAGAGGGCCGGGGTGCGCGGCCCTAGAGGCCGTTCTGCGCGCCGGGCCGTTCTCTCTCGTCGCGCGGTTTGCCGTACACGCGCGGCTCGAAGTACCCCTCGGGTTCGGGTGCGAACTTCGGCCCGGCGGGGGTCCTGGGACGGACGGCGGGACGGGACGGCGGGTCGGAGCGCAGCTCGGACCTGAGCGCGGTGATGTTGGCCGGCAGGCCGCGGAACCACGCGATGACGAGCATGACGGCCGAGGTGCCGAACAGCCACGGCGCGGCGGCGCTGAGGTCGGTGAACATGCCGAGGCCGAGCGCCTGGATCATGGACGGCGCGCCGAGGGCCGACACGACGGCCGAGATCAGCGTGACGACGAAGAACAGCAGCGGCGGTGTGACGGCCAGCGCGAGCAGGTCCTTGGGCTGCACCAGCAGCACGCCGGCCACACATGCGACCGCGAAGGTCACACAGGTGACGGTGATCGACCCGGTCAGCTCCGACAGCAGCGTGACGACCAGCACGAGCGCGGCGGCACCCCTGGCGGTCAGCCTGACCCCTGGTCGCGTGCGCTGCTGAGCTACCACTGCCGTCCCCTCCAGGCCCGGCCCCACCCGGCCAGGGCCGCCCTATGACGAGCCTGGCGCAAACCTACCCCCAGGAAGCGGGCCCCGGTACGCCCTTGCCGTCTCTTCACCAGCGGCTTGCGGCCTCTCGGTGGACACACCTCCCACCTGGCCGCCTGCGGACGTCTCCGGTGCCGATGACGTCCCCACGGTGGGGTCACCGGGTACGTCCGCCTCGAGGTCCGGCTCGGTCTCGGTCACGAGTTCCGGTACCGACGGTGAGCGCGGCAGGTCCTCGATGAGGTCGGGGGCCGGCAGCGGCCCGTCGACCACCCCGAGGTCGTTGAGTTTGCGTGCCGACACCAGCACGCGGGTCTCCAGCGACCCCACCGTCTGGTTGTACGCGGCGACGGCCCGCGTGAGGGACCGGCCGAGGGTGTCCATGGTCCGGCCCATGGCGCCGAGCCGGTCGTAGAGCTCCTTGCCGAGGTCGAAGACCGCGCGTGCGTTCTCGCTCAGCGCCGCCTGCTGCCAGGCGTACTGGGCCGTGCGCAGCATGGTGATCAGCGTGGTCGGGGTCGCGATGTGGACGCGCCGTCCCATGGCGTACTCCAGCAGCTGCGGGTCCCGTTCGAGGGCCGGCGCGAGGAACGCCTCACCGGGGATGAACAGCACCACGAACTCCGGCGCCGGTGTGAACGCCTGCCAGTACGACTTGGCCGCCAGCCGGTCCACATGCTCACGCAGGTGCCGTGCGTGCGCGTCCAGTCGCACCTCCTGCGGCCCGCCTTCCGCGGCCTCGGCGGCCTCCAGGTACGCGGCGAGCGACACCTTGGAGTCCACGACGATGTTCTTGCCGCCGGCGAGCCGCACCACCATGTCCGGCCGGACGACGCCGCCACGGGTGACGGCGCTCGCCTGCTCGTCGAAGTCGCAGAACCGCGACATGCCGGCGATCTCGGCGACGCGCCGCAGCTGCAGTTCCCCCCACCGTCCCCGGGCCTCGGGCCGCCGCAGCGCGCGCACCAGGGCCCCGGTCTGCGCGCGCAACTGCTCGGAGCTCTGCCGGACGAACTCCATCTGCTTGCCGAGCTCGGCGTGCGCCACCTTGTACCCGGTCTCGCTGCGCCGGAGCTGGTCCTGCACCTGCGCCAGCGTGTCGCGCAGCGGCGCCACGAGGTTCTCCACCGCCTGCCGCCGCTGTTCCAGGTCGCCGGCCGCGTCCGACCGCGAGGCGGCGAGCCTGCTTTCCGCCAGTTCGAGGAACCGCAGGTTGTTCACGTCGAGCGCGCGGTTGGACAGCGTCTGGAAGCGCTGCGTCATCTGTTCCTCGACGTAGGACACCTTCTCCTCGGCGGCCTGCGCGGCGGCTTCGGCGAGCGTGGCACGGCGTTCGGCCTCGGCGGCCCGCGCGTCGGCGGCGGCGGCCCCGGCGGCGGCCCTGGCCCGGCCGAGCGAGAACCCGACGACCAGCCCGGCCGCGAGGCCTGCCACGAGTTGGAAGAGGAGTGCCGTGACGTCCATCCGTCGCATGATTCCAGGCCCGCGTCCCCGTGCGGTACGGCGTACGGTCCAGGGCTCACTAAACTCGGCGTACGTGAGCCTGAGCATCGGCATCGTCGGCCTGCCCAACGTCGGCAAGTCCACCCTTTTCAACGCGCTGACCAAGAGCGGCAACGCGCTCGCGGCGAACTACCCGTTCGCCACGATCGACCCCAACGTGGGGGTCGTCGGCGTGCCGGACCCCCGTCTGGACGTCCTCGGCGAGCTGTTCGGCTCGGCGCGCGTCCTCCCCGCCAAGGTCGAGTTCGTGGACATCGCGGGCCTGGTGCGCGGCGCCTCGGAGGGCCAGGGACGCGGCAACCGCTTCCTCGCCAACATCCGGGAGACCGACGCCATCTGCCAGGTGATCCGCGTCTTCGCAGACCCCGACGTCACCCACGTCGACGGCGAGATCTCCCCCCGGCGGGACATCGAGACCATCAACACCGAGCTGATCCTGGCCGATCTGCAGACCCTGGAGAAGGCCGTCCCACGCCTCACCAAGGAGGCGAGGACCAACAAGGACGCCAAGGCGACCCTGGAGGCGGCCGAGGCCGCCGGCAAGGCCCTCGACTCCGGCACCACCCTGTTCGCCTCAGGCATCGATCTGGAGCCGCTGCGCGACCTGCACCTGCTGACCGCCAAGCCGTTCCTGTACGTCTTCAACCTCGACGCCGACGAGCTGACCGACGACGACCTGCGCGCGCGCCTGTCGGCCCTGGTCGCCCCGGCCGAGGCGGTGTTCCTCGACGCCAAGATCGAGTCCGAGCTGGTGGAGCTTCCGGACGACGAGGCCCTTGAGCTGCTGCAGTCGGTCGGCCAGGAGGAGTCCGGCCTCACCCAGCTCGCCAGGGTCGGCTTCGAGACCCTCGGCCTGCAGACCTACCTCACGGCGGGCCCCAAGGAGGCCAGAGCGTGGACCATCCGCAAGGGTGCCACCGCGCCTGAGGCCGCCGGTGTCATCCACACCGATTTCCAGCGCGGTTTCATCAAGGCCGAGGTCGTGTCCTTCGAGGACCTGGTCGCGGCCGGTTCCATGACGGCCGCGAGGTCCGCGGGGAAGGCCAGGATCGAGGGCAAGGATTACGTGATGCGGGACGGCGACGTGGTGGAGTTCCGCTTCAACGTTTGAGACCTGTGTTTCGCGGGGGCTACCAATGCGTGGCCCGCAGGTAATCGAGTGCGGCGCGCGGTCGGCGTACCCTCCTTTGTTTGGGTCGTCCTGTGCCGTGCGCGGGGCAGGCGGCCGTCCGGTCGTCGTGGGCCGTGCGCCGAGGGGCGTTGCGGCGGGAGGGAGGGCGGTGCGTGCGGATGGTTCGTCGCCTGCCGGCCGAGCCTGACGCATTCGTCACTGCGGGAGTGAAAGGCCCCGTGAACAGCGGTAATGTCGTCTTCCCCAGCCGTTGTCCTAGTGATTACCTGTCCGGTGCGAGCTTTGTCCCGAATGCGAAATTTGTCGCGGAGGTGAATGGTGGCTCGCCAATGGACGACGGCTCCATGTCCCGCGTTAACCCCCGTCACGAGGCCCCTACCAGGGACAAGACCCAGTCGGTCTGTCGCGGCGATGCCTGCGGCATGGGCGTGGCTTTCCTGGAACAATTGGTGAGGCCGCTAAGGTGAATACTTCACCATGGATAACGGGATTGATGGTAAGACGACACCGCGCCAGCCGGGGGGATCGGCGCGAGCGGAGGCGTGATGGCTCGCAGGTCAGACGTCCAGCACGGTCCGCGGACCGCTGGCGAACCCGAGCATTCGACGTACCCTCCGTCGCCCTACGACCCGGATCCTGATCCCGTGCGGGTTCGGGGACGCAGTGCCCCGCGGCGAGGCTGGTCCGGCGGGGGCGGACGGTGGCTGGTGTGGCTCGGCCGCGCCGTGCTGTGGGCCGTCATCATCGTGATCGTCGTGAACGGCGTGCGCGCGCCGATCGAGCGGTTCGCCGCCGGCGACCAGCCCGGCCAGACGGCCGTCACCCCCACCGGCAGCGGGTTCCCCGAGACCGAGGCGGCGGCGTTCGCCGGTCAGTTCGCCGCCGCGTACCTCAACTTCGACGGCGCGAGGCCCGACGACCGGGCCGACCGGCTCGCGCCGTTCCTCCCCGAAGGCGCCGAGCGCCAGTTCGGCTGGAACGGGTTCGGCAAGATGAGCACCGGCGGCATCCAGTTCTCCGGCATCGACATCGGCGACGCGCAGAACGCCGTCGTCACCGTGGTGGCCCAGTCAGGCGCGCAGCGCTGGAAGCTCTCGGTCCCGGTCCACTACGCCGACGGCCGCTTCGTCGTCTCCGGCCAGCCGGCCCTGCTGCCGGCCGGCGGCCCCGCCGGGCTGCCGCAGGCCGCCGAGCCCGAGCGTGACGACGTCACCGAGAGCGAGCTGCGTCCCCAGCTCGAAGGCTTCTTCAAGGCCTTCGCCGCCGGCGACGCCACGCAGCTCCAGCGCTTCGTCGTGCAGGGCATCACGCTCGACGGCTTCGGCGGCAAGGTCACCCTGGCCGAGCTGAAGAGCGTCATCGCGCCGCCGGGAGGCACGAGCCGCGACGTCACCGCCGTGGTCGTGTGGGGTGTGCCGACGAGCGCGACCCCCTCACCGGCGGCGACGTCCACCGACCCCACCGGCCAGCCGGCGGGCCTGGAGCAGGCCTACCGCCTCTCCATGGAGAAACAGGGCGACAACTGGTACGTCAAGAGCATCAGCGGCGCGACCAGGTCTGTGGGGTGAGGCCGCCACCATGGAGGAGGGCGAGGGTGGACCGAGGGGAGCGCATGGCGGGCCCTGAGCGGCACCGGCGGCGCGACCAGGAGCAGGAGGACGAGAGTTGGTTCTGAGAGTAATCGTGGAGAGCGCCTTGGAGCTCGTGACGCCGACGGCACCGGCGACCGGCGGGGTGAACACCGCGGGCCTGGCGGACTTCCTGCGGAAGTTCTTCGCCCCGCTGTTCCTCGTCGTCGTCTCCGTCGTGGCGATCTTCTTCCTCTTCACACGCGAGATCACCAGGTTCGTGCAGTTCATCATCCTGGCGATCGCCATCGGAGTGATCTTCTACGTGCCCAACATCATCGAGGTGACGGCGAGGGCGATCGCGGGGGCGCTCGGCATCAAGTGACCGTGACCGCGAGGCCGTGACAGGGAGAGGAGGATCATCGGGTGGACCTGCCTACCTATACGAACATCTGGCGGATCGAGAAGCGGCTGTACAAGCTGTACGATCTGCGGTTGCCGACGCCGCTTCCGATCGTCTGGGTCGGCGTGTTCGTGGGTGTGGTCGTGCCGTGGTCGGTCCTGCTCAGACTGGTCGGCGTCCCCTTCGAATCCCCCTGGCACGTGCTGTACATGGTGCCGCCGGGTGTGGTGACGTGGCTGTCGACCCGTCCGGTGATCGAGAGCAAGCGGCTCAACGAGCTGTTGCAGTCCCAGGTCCGCTACCTCGGTGAGCCGCGCACCTGGTGCCGCCTCGCCCCCGTCGAGGAACCCGACGAGATCACCCTCACCGCGCGCGTCTGGCGCACCTCCCCGGTGCCGGTCCGCGCCGGCGCGACCGCTGCGGCCGGCGCCAGGTCACGCCGCGGCACCCGGGCCAAGCCCCGGCACACGGCGCCGCGCCGCCGGCCCCTGGAGGCGTGGAACGCCGCACGTGCCGTGCCGTCGGTGAAGCCCGCCGCGCGCGTGGAGCCCGCTCCGCTCCTCGCCGGCGAGGTGCGGCCCGCCGTGGCCGCCGCCGCGGCCGCCGTGACCACCACCGCGGCGGAGGCCCCGGCACGCGTCCAGGAGCGGCCCCGCGTCACCTGGGGCGGCCTGGTCACCGAGTCCGCCGCGCCTCCGGCGTCCCGTGCCGCCACCCCGGCCGCACCCGAGCGCCTCGCCATCGGCGCCGTGCCGCCGGCCGCCGAGACCCTCGGCCCGCTGGCGCCGCCGGCTCCGGTACCTGTGTCCCGTCCCGCCGCGCGCGCGCTGCACCTGCCCTCCTCGCAGCCGCCGGCCACCACGCCGCCGCCTCCCGAGCCCGCCGCGGCCCCGGAGCCTGCCGCGTCCGGTGAGGCGGAGCAGCAGCCCATCGGCACCGAGGCCCTGCGCCGCCTGCGCAGGCTCGCCGCCTCCGCCGAGGCCAGGCGGACCGCCGAGCACCCCGCTCCACCCGGGCCGGCCGCCGTCCCGAATCCCACGACCTCGGAGCAGGCGGCCCCGGAACGCGCCGTCCCCAGCAGGGGCCTCGCCGTCGAGGCGCCGCGGCCGGGTCAGGAACGCCTGGTGTCGGCCAAGGACGCCGAGTTGCTCGCCACGCTCGGCGCCGAGGCCGCCGAGGCGGCCGAGCAGCACCGCAAGGGCCAGCCGCCGCGGCCCGCGCAGGCGGCGCGGGTGCCTGAGGTGCGCACGGCACGCTCGGGCCGTCCCCTCCCCGGCGAGACCGCCGCGTCGCGCGGGCCGGCCACGCCGCAGCGGTCCGCCGGCCGCACACCGGTGCGGCCCGGCAGCCGCGAGCCGGCGCCTCCGCTGTCCATCCGCGCCGTTCCGACGTCCCAAGGCGCCACCGCCGACCCGGCCGCGCCGTCGGTCCCCGTGCCGGTGCCGCGTCCCGGTGACGAGCCCCGTGTGCGCCGCGTCGAGTCGGTCGTCGGCCGTGACCAGTCCGGCGGGTGGCGCCGCATCGCGCAGGTCGTGGTCGGCGGCGGCGGTCCCGGCCGCGGCGACGGCACCGACAGCGACGAGGCCAGGGCCCGCACTCCGCTCACCGGCAGCCGCCGCGTCCTCGTGCTCGGCTGCAGCGGCGGCGCGGGCCAGACCACCACCGCGCTCATGCTCGGCCACACCCTGGCCCGGCACCGCGACGACCGCGTGCTCGCCGTCGACGCCAACGTCGGCGACCACACCCTCACCTCCCGCGTCCCCATCGACTCCCCCGAGACGCTGACGTCCCTGCTGGCCGGTCTGGACGGCGTGAACGGCTACCTCGGCATACGCGCCTACACCACCCGCTGCGAGTCGGGCCTGGAGGTCGTGGCCTCCGACTCCGACACGGCGGCGTCCCGGCGGCTCGCCGACCGCGGCCTGTTCTCCGACCAGCGCCTCGCGCAGACGGTCCGCCTGCTGGACCGCCACTACCGCCTCGTCCTCATGGACCCGGCCGCCGCGGTGGCGGCCCGCCTGCTGCCGTACGCCGACCAGCTCGTCCTCGTGGCCCCGGCCAGCGAGGACGCGTCCGAGGCCGTCGCGATGACCCTCGACTGGCTGGACGGCCACGGGGCCGGCGAGCTGCGCCGCCGCGGCGTCCTCGTGATCAACGGGGTGAGCCGCCGCAGCATGGGTGGCGTGGAGCAGGCGGAGGCGGTGGCCAGGGGCCGCTGCCGCGCCATCGTGCGGGTGCCGTGGGACGACGAACTGGCTCCCGGACGTCCAGGCGCCGCCGACCCGGCCCATGTGCGGGCCGGCACGCGGCGCGCGTACCTCGCACTGGCGGGGGTTGTGGCAAGCGGCCTGGCGGTGGCGAACCGCCCGAGCGAGGAGGAAGTGGCCCAGTGACGACCAGACGACGTGACCCGGTGACGGCGCGGCGGTCCCGCTGATGGCGCGATCGTCACGGTCGAGGAGCAGGCTGGCCGTCCGGTACTTCGACGACCGCGTCCTCCTCACCGACTCGGCGGCGTGGGCCTACTTCCGGCTTCCCACGGTGAGCTACGAGTTCGTCACCGCCGAGGAGCGCGAGGCGCTGGCCACCAACATCACCATCGCGCTCGCCGCGATCCGCATGTCCGACGCCGAGGTGCACCTGCGGGTCGCGCACCGCGCCTACCCGGCGGCCGAGTGGGCCATGACGCTGAACGCCACGTCCGACGAGGGGGACGGCTGGCGCGACTACCTGGAGGAGATGTACCGCCACGTCTGGGCCAAGGACTTCTGGAGCAAGGAGGTCTACCTCGGCGTGCGGCTCGGCAACCGCGGCGCTCAGCTCGGCACCGGCGTGCTGGCCCAGCTCATCGGCTTCTACCAGCGCAGCGAGAAGACCCTCGGCCTTGAGGACGACCACGTCCCCGAGAGCGAGATCGACAAGTGGACCGAGCAGGCCGAGCGCCTCGGCCGCGCGCTCGCCGCGAGCGCGCTGTACGCGAGGCACGCGAGCTCCGGCGAGATCGCCTGGCTGTTCCGTCACGCCGCCGCCGGCTCGGTCGGCGACCCGCCCGCGTCGGCGTCACCGACGCGCCGCTGGGGCCAGGGTGAGATCGAGTCGCTGGTCGAGGGCCAGATCCACAACGGCCGGTCGTTCCTGCGCATCCAGCAGCCCGGCGGCGACTCGTTCGTGGCGCACCTGTCGTTCGCGCGGTTCCCCGACCTGATGCCGTTCCCCGACGGCGAGCCGTGGCTGCACTTCGTCGACCAGTTACCTTTCCCGGTGGAGGTCAGCTCCCGCATGCGCCTGATCCCGCCGATCAAGGCGAGCAAGGACGTCGCGCGCAAGCTCGCGCACGCCAGGGACATGGACATCCACATCCGCGAGGCCGGGGCCGAGGCCCCCATCGCGCTGGCCGAGCAGATCGACGCGGCCCGCATGCTGGAGCACGGCATCACCAAGGAGCGGCTGCCGTTCGTGTACGGCTGGCACCGGCTGATCGTGGCCGCGCCGACCGAGGAGATGTGCCTGCAGCGGGTCGAGGCGGTGGTGGAGCACTACCGCGACATGGGCATCGACATCGTGAACTCCACCGGCGACCAGTTCTCGCTGTTCTGCGAGGCGCTGCCGGGGGAGCGGGTCCGGGTCAACGCCTACGCGCAGCGGCAGCCGCTGCGCACCATCGCCGGCGGCATGGCGACCGCCACCGTCGACCTCGGCGACCGCATCGACGAGTCCGGCGCGGGGTGGGCCGGGCCGTACATCGGTGAGACCCTCGGCCGGGCACGTTCCATCGTGCACTTCGACCCGCTGGTGGCCGCGACCCGCAACCGGCCGACGGCCATCGCCATCACCGGCGAGCCGGGTGGCGGCAAGACCACGCTGGCGCTGCTGCTGATGTACCAGATGGCGCTGCGCGGCGTGACGGTCGCGGTGATCGACCCCAAGGGGGACGCCGAGTCGCTGGTGCGGCTGCTGCAGGACCGTGGCCGCAAGGCGCGCGTCATCCCGCTCGGGTCCGCCGCGCCGGGCCTGCTCGACCCGTTCTCGTTCGGCGACGACATCGCGGCCAAGAAGACCATGGCCACCGAGACGCTGCGGCTGCTGCTGCCGCGCATGTCGGAGGAACGCGAGTCCGCGATGATCCAGGCCGTGGCCACGGTCTCCAACCAGCCCGAGCCGTCCCTCGGCAAGGTCGTGGACCACCTGGAGCAGGCCGAGGACGCCGCGTCACGCAACCTCGGCGCGGTGCTGCGGTCGATGTCCGAGATGCACCTGGCGCGGCTGTGCTTCGACCCCTCAGGCGGCGGCCAGATCGACACTGAGGGCTGGACCACCGTGTTCACCCTCGGCGGCCTGACGCTGCCTGACGTGTCCGCGGCCCGCGACGACTACTCCTACGAGCAGCGCCTGTCGGTGGCGATCCTGTACCTGGTGTCGCAGTTCGCGCGGCGGCTGATGAACGGCCTCGACCGGCGGGCCCCCAAGGCGATCTTCCTGGACGAGGCGTGGGCCATCACGTCCACCCCTGAAGGCGCCAAGCTCGTGCCTGAGGTGTCCCGCATGGGCCGGTCACGCAACACCGCGCTGGTGCTGGTGTCGCAGAACGCCGG
Organism: Sphaerisporangium rubeum; assembly: GCF_014207705.1. NCBI lineage: Bacteria > Bacillati > Actinomycetota > Actinomycetes > Streptosporangiales > Streptosporangiaceae > Sphaerisporangium > Sphaerisporangium rubeum. The sequence goes on along the minus strand of NZ_JACHIU010000001.1, from coordinate 6,735,830 downwards.
TGACCTGCTCAACGAACAGGTCACCAACTGCCTGTCGTCGGTGTTCGCGTTCCGCTCCTCCGAGCGGGTCGAGGTGGAGCACGTGCTCGCGCTGCTCGGCGTCGAGCCGTCCGAGGAGCACAAGGCGGCGCTGCGCGCTCTCGGCAACGGCGAGTGCGTCTTCCGCGATCTGGACGGCCGCGCGGGACGTATCGGGGTGGACCTCATCTCCGACGATCTGCTGCGTTGGCTGGACACGAATCCGACGCATGACAAACCCGGCGAGAGAAGTGATGATCGCATTGGGACCAGGTCCGGCATGGCACAGGAGGTGCGGTCATGAGGCGTGGCGGACGGCGGCTGCGGCGCAAGATCCTGCTGGTCCTCGCGATCATCGCGGCGGTGGTCGTGGTGCCGATCGCGTTCTCGCCGACGGTGGCGAGCGCGGCCGGCCCGTGCGACCTGTCACCCGACCTCGCACCCGAGATGGTCGGCGGCGGCGTGGACGGCCTGGTCAAGCCGCCGCTGCCGGACGACGCCGTCCAGCCGACCACCGCGCCTGACGGCTCGGCCAGCACCACCACCGGCAAGATCGCCAACCCGGCGACCAACTACGAGCGGTACGGCATGGCCGGCCAGTTCTGGCACACCTACGAGCTCGGTTGCACCGACGTCGCCGCGGTGCTCGGCAACGCCTGGGCCAACACGGTGTTCTCCTGGGCCAAGGCCATCGACCGCATGACGATCACGACGTACGAGGCCGCGGCGACCGAGGGGCCGCTGCAGTCCATCAAGGACGTCGTCGACGACATCGTCACCAACCTGGCGAACGCGATGTACTGGCCGTACCTGCGCATCATCGTGCTTCTCGGCGCGGTGTGGCTCGCCTGGTACGGCTTGATCCGCAAGCGCGCCAGCACCACGGCGGAAGGCGTCATCTGGATGATCCTCGCCGTCACGGTCGCGGTGTGGTTCTTCAGCCGTCCCGGCGACTTCACCGGCCTCGGCAAGGCCGTCACCGACAAGACCGGCGAGATCGTCAACTCCGCGTTCAGCGGCCTGCCGGGAGCCGGCGGCGCGTCCTGCCTGCCGATGAAGGGGGAGACCACCCCCAAGGCCGGTCCCGGCGGGTACGGCCAGACCGGCACGCCAGGCGTCAGCCAGAACGCCGACGCGCTGTGGTCCACCCTGGTCTGCAAGCCGTGGCTCATGGGTGAGTTCGGCACCGCCGACGCGAGCGCGCCGGTGGTCGCCACGATGGGGCCGAAGGTCCTCGACATCCAGGCCTCCGACCTGCAGGAACAGGCGTCCGGTCAGAAACCGTCGTCAGGTGCGCACCAGACGCGCTTCAAGGACGAGGTGGCCGAGCCGCTGCGCGACACCCCGATGTTCTTCCTGTTCCAAGGCAAGGACTGGACCAGCAGGCTCGGCATCGCCATCGGCGCGCTCATCGCCGCCATGGTCGCCGGCGTGCTGATCTTCCTGGTCGCGGTGTCGCTCATCGCGCTCAAGATCGGCTTCCTGCTGCTGCTGATACTCGGCCCGGTGTTCCTGCTGATCGGCGTGCATCCCGGCACGGGCCGGATCATCGCCATGCGGTGGGTCGAGATGCTGATCGGCACCCTGCTGAGACAGGCGGTGCTCGCGCTCGTCCTAGGTGTGCTCGTGTACGGCTACGCGCTGATCATCTCGACGGCGCTGCCATGGGGCATGCAGATCATGTTCATGGCGTTGCTGACCATCGCCGTGTTCTTCTACCGGCGGCCGTTCCAGCACCTGTTCGCCTCGATGGACGGCCACACCCTGGCCACCCGCGTGCTCGGCGAGGCCGCCACGGCACCCACCCTGTCGCGCGCCGCGAACGTCCTGCCGCCGGTCGCCGCGGCCCGCATGGGCCGCTGGGGCATGCGCAAGGCCGAGCCGCTGGTCAACGCCGCCGCCGCCGTCAGCGCCGGCACCGCGGCGGCCACCGCGGCGAGCGTCGCACAGGGCCGGGTCCGCGGCGAGGAGGTCGCCGGAACCGGCCAGCAGAGCGGCACCCGTGTGCCTGCCGGAGCGCAACCCGCGCCGCTCGACGGGGACGGCCAGGCGGGGGTCCGCCGCAAGGCCACCGGCCGCGGCACGGCCGTGTCCCGTCCGGGAGCCGCGCCGCCGCTCAACCTGTCCGGCCGTCCCGCCGGCCCCGGCACGGCGGGTCCCGCGCTCCGCGGCGCCGCGCGAGGCGGCGGCGGCACCACGGCGGGCCCCTCGCAGCGGCCCGCGGCGGTACGCAACGGATCACCTGGCGCGCCGGTCTCCGCCGCCGGGCCCTCTGGATCGTCTGGTTCGTCCGGCTCCTCGGGTGGTTCCTCCGGCGGAGGCAGCTGGTTCGGCGGCGGCGGAGGCGGCGGATGGGCCTCGCGCGGTTCGCGCCGCGCCGACGCGCCACAGCGCACCACCGCGGGTGGGCCACGCGGCTCGTCCGGCGGCTGGCTGTCCGGCGGCGGGTCCTCGGGACGTTCCTCCTCGGGTGGTTCCTCCGGCGGCGCACGCGGCTCGTCGGGGGGACGTTCCTCCGGCGGCAGCCTGTTCGGCGGCTCCGGCGGCTCCACCCGCGGCTCAGGTGGCCCCGGCATCTTCGGCGGCTCCGGCGGACGGCAGGCGCCGAGGCCGTCCGGTGGCGCCGGTGGCGGCCGGCCGGGGGCCGGCGAGCCGCCGCCGCTGTGGCTGCCGCCGCGCGCCGACAGCGGACGCGGCGAGGAGGAGAACTCCCCGTTCTGGCTGAGGCCCTCCGGCCCGGGCAAGGACTGACGCATGGCCCAGCTTCGCGACCGGCGCGGGCTCGCCTTCGCCGGGGTGGTCGTGGCGCTGGCGGCCGTCGGCGTCTACCTGACGCTGCGGCCCCCGTCGCCGGGCCAGACCGGCGCGGCACCCGAACGTTCCGCCTCCGTCGTCACCACCGGCCCGGCCGAGCCCCCGGCCGGGTCCCCGGCCCCTCGTGTCTCGCCGGGGTCGTTCGACATCTACAAGTACCTTCCGTTCACCCGTGACCAGATCGCCGCCGCCGCCGACGCGGCCCAGCGGTTCGCCGTCTCCTACGCCACCTACCGCTACGACGAGGACCCCGTGTCGTACGCCGAGCGGCTGAAGGGGTTCACCACCGCCGAACTCGGCACCGTCCTGTCCCGTGACGTCACCACCCCCGCGCTCGTGGAGCAGAACCGCGCCGGCGAGATCGTGTCGTCCGGTTCCGCGCGGCTGAAGAACATCCGCGACATGGCAGGCGGGTCGATCGTGTTCGTGGTCACCGTCGTGCAGCACATCACCGCCAAGGACGGCCCGCAGGACCGCAGTTCCGACTACGCCGTCACGCTCACCCAGGTCGGAGCGGAGTGGAAGGTGTTCGACATGCAACCCGCCGATCTCGGCCAGGAAGGTGATCCCGGGCAGGGGTCGATCCAGTGACGTCGCGGCTGCGCATCGCGTTGATCGTCGGCCTCGCCGGTGTCGTGCTCGTCACCTTGATCATGGCGCCGATGCTGATGAGCACGTTCCCGTCGTTCCTCGGCGGCGGCAGCGTCACCGACTGCGCCGACGACTCGCCGAAGTTCGCCAACGTGTCCGACACCGCGCAGTCCGACATCCCCCCCGAGTACCTCGCGCTGTACAAGAAGTGGGGCCAGAAGACCGGGGTGCAGTGGACGGTCCTCGCGGCCGTCGGCAAACGCGAGACCGACCACGGCCGGTCCAACCTGCCAGGTGTGAAGAACGGCACCAACTACGCCGGCGCCGCGGGCCCCATGCAGTTCCTCATCAGCACCTGGGGCGGCAAGTCCAAGATCAAGGTGTCGAGCAAGTTCAACGGTTACGCATCCGACGGCGACAACGACGGCTACGGCGACGTCTACAACCCCGCCGACGCCATCCTCGGCGCCGCCAAGATGCTCAAGCGCAACGGCGCACCCGGGGACCTGCGCCGCGCGCTGTTCACCTACAACCGCGCCATCTGGTACGTCGAGCAGGTCCTGGAGATCGCCAGGAAGTACGCCTCCGACGGCACCCTCGACCTGCCTCCCGAGGCCGACCCCGCCTGTGACCCGCCGATCGTCGAGGCCGCACCCACCGACGTGGTCCGCAAGATCCTCCAGTACGCCTTGGCGCAGCGCGGCAAGCCGTACCGCTGGGGTGGCACGGGACCCGAGGGCTACGACTGCTCCGGCATCATCTACATGGCCTACCGCGAGGCGGGCCTGTCCATCCCCCGCACGACCTTCGGTCAGTGGCCCTTCGGCAAGAAGATCTCCGAAGGCGACGAGCAGGCCGGCGACCTGGTCTTCTTCAACGCCGGCCCCGGCACCTCGTCCAACAACCCCGGCCACGTCGGCATGGTCGTCTCACCGGGCAAGATGGTCGAGGCCCGCTGCACCCTCTGCGGCCCCATCAAGGTCACGACCTACCGCGACCGTCCCAACATCGTCGGCTACACCCGTCCCCTGCAGAACCCCAAGGTCCTGGAGCAACTCCGCAGCCTCGGCGTGACCTGACCCCGCCTGTCACGCACCGCACTCGCCATGGGTCTCCCTTCCGGCACGGACCGGCCACGGCTCGGGGACGGTGTGCGGTGTTGTTGAGGACGGATCGGCGCGGTGGTCCCTAGGCTTTACGCGCATGGAGAGGATTGTTGTGGCGGCGGCGATCATCGACGGCGGGAGGCTTCTGGCGGCGCAGCGTGCGGGGCCGCCGGAGATGGCGGGAGGGTGGGAGTTTCCCGGGGGGAAGGTCGATCCGGGGGAAAGCGACCATGACGCGCTGGTCAGGGAGTGCCGTGAGGAGCTCGGGGTCGGGATCTCGGTGGGGGAGCGGGTGGGTGGGGACTGGCCGCTGAGCCCCGGGTACGTGATGAGGGTCTGGCTGGCCTGTCTGGTATCGGGAGTTCCGTACCCTCATGAACATTTGGCGTTGCGATGGCTCGGCCGTGACGAGATCTTCGACATCGCTTGGCTGCCGGCCGACCTTCCTGTTGCCAAGGCCGTGTGGGATCTGATCATCGAAGATTGAAGTCGTTCCCCTGTGAGATAACTGCTACGCAGAGTGACTATGCTGAGGCGTAGCGTATCGGGGAGTGGGGTACAGACAATGGCCGGTTGGTTGAGACATGCCCGGATTGCACCAATTGTGGGTGCCGGAGCGCTGGTCCTGAGCGGCCACGGTGCCGCGATGGCGGCCGACGACCCGATGGCGGGCCTCGCGGCGGGCAGCCGCCTCAGCGTCCGCCTGGTGGACGCCGGCGGGCCTCTGCGTCCGGGCGACTCCATCAACCCCGGCGCGGTGGCGCACTTCCACGTGCGCATCGAGGGCCCCGCACGCGAAGCTCTGCTCACTGTCATCTCCAACCCGCAGGACGCGCCGGTCACGGTCCGCTGCACGTCCAAGCGGCACATCCTGCCTGCCTCCGGCGTCGTGCCGGACGCGGCGCAACCGGTGAACGTGTGCAGGTTCGACGAGATCACCGGTGCGCGCACCGTGGACGTCAAGGTGACCGTCCCTGAGAAGGCCGAGGAGATCGGTGTCACCGCCGTCGCCGAGATGCGCGACCCCGGGGGAGTGCAGTGGGTCAAGCGCATGGCAGGCGCCGAGTACCCCGTCGGCCGTCCCCTCCCGCTCTTCGCGCTCGAAGGCACCGCCACCTGGCAGGACGCCGCACAGGCCGGCATCACCGCAGCCACCCCGGAACCGGAGCACTCGGCACCGCTGACCGAACCCACCCTCACCGGACCGGCCGCCTCCGCGGAAGCCGCCACCCCCGGCTCACCCGGAGCCGGCGTCCCCACGGCGCCGGACGCGGCCACCCCGGCCGACGAGAAGGCCGAGCCACCGTCCGGCGGCACGCACGACGCGGCGAAGCAAGCGGCAGACAAGACGGCCGAGCCCCCACAGCCCCAGGCCGGCGCACAGCCCCAGGCCGGCGCACAGCCCCAGGCCGGCGCACAGCCCCCGGCCGGCGCACAGCCCCCGGCCGGCGCACAGCCCCCGGCCGGCGCACAGCCCCCGGCCGGCGCACAGCCTCCGGCAGAAGCACAGCCCCCCGCCGGTGCGCTCACCCTGGCCGGCTCTCCCACGGACGCGGCCTTGGCCGCCGGGAAGTCCCCCGACGCGCTCACTAGCGAGACGGCTGCCTTCGCGCCGCCGGCCCGGAGCCCTCTGGCCGCCGCGGAAGCCGGTGCGGCGACGGGTGGGGAGAAGGCCGGTACGGCGAGCGGTGCCGGCGCGGCCCCCGTCCGCGGGGAGACCGGCGCGGTACCCGGCGTCGAGAACACCGCGGCGGTACCCGGCCTGGAGGAGGTCGGCGCGGCACCCCGGCGGGTCATCTCGACGTCGTTCCCCAAGTCGGCTGTCGCCGTGCCTCGTCCGGCCCCCGGCGCTCCGGCCCGGCCGGCGGCGTCCACCGGTGCACGGCCGGCACCGGCGCACCCGAAGCAGGTGACGCCGAAACTGCCGGCGCCGCGTCCTCTCCCACCCCCCGTCCCCTTGACCGCGCCGTTGGCCGCTCCAATGGCGGCCCCCATGGCACCTCCGATGGCGCCCCCCATGGCCGCTCCCATGGCCATCCCGAACGCCGGCGCCGCGCAGGTCCCACCGGCGACCCCGGGCCCGATCCTCGCTCCCGGGGCCCCCGAGGCACCGCCGGCGTTCCCGCTGACCCCTGCCGGGCCGCCGAAGCCCGCCATGCCGGTCGACCCGCTGACGCCGGGAGGCCAGGCGCCGCAGGCACAGCCGCAGAACCCCGCCCCGCCGCGGCAGCCCGCCGGGAACCGTCAGGACCTCATGGCCGGTGCCGAGGACGAGATGACCGGCGTGCGGGGTTTCCCGGCCGTCGCCGCCGCGGTGGTACTCCTGCTCGCCGCTCTGTGGCTCCAGTCGGCCCTGCGCCGCCGGGCCGCGAAGAAGCCTCCGGCGCTGTAGGAAGGCCGGGATCCTTCTGAAACTTGACCCGGTGTGACGAAGAGCCGCAACCATCGGCACGTACCCGAACCCGGGCCGCGACGGGCCGCCTGCGCCGCTGAGCGGCCCGGGACGTCCGAAAAAGCGTCCGGTACGACGCAGGCACGCGTCCATCGGGACGTGCCGGAACACCGGTATCGGTCCGGCGGCCCGCCGGACCGATACCGGTGACCTCCGCGCTGGGTTTGTATGACTTGTGTCGTGGATTGGGCTTTACTGTTACGTTGCCCCAACTAAGATTTCCCTTGGATTGATCGGCTTCGAGGGAGAGACCCGGGGGGCGAAAGTGAGCGGACGCGTTCGCGTGACGGCCGTGTCCGCAGTGGTGGCGTCACTGGGGCTGACGGGAGTCGTGCTGCTGGCGGTGGCGCCGATGACGACCCCGAGGGCCAACGCCGCCAACGCCGCGGTGGCCGACCCCACGTCGGTCGAGCCCGAATGGGGAGACGTCACCGACAGCGGGACACCCGAACCCGACCCCGAGGTGACCGTCACGGTCACCCAGGAGCCCGACCCGACGGTCACCAAGACCCGGACCGTGGCCCCCGACCCGACCAAGACGATCAAGGTCACCAAGAAGCCGAAGCCGCCGGCGAGCAACACCGCGCCGGTCGTGCCGCCGGCCGCCACGCAGCCACCTCCCACGTCCATGCCGGTGCTGCCGACGAACGCGCCGGTCGACTCCCCCACGCCGCCGGCCACCGAGTCCCCGGTGCAGGACCCGCAGCTCTCCCTGGCCCCGGTGGACCCCCCGTCCGACCCGGGCCCCACGCCGGCCGCGTCGTTCGAGGAGCCGACCCCCGACTCGGTGCCGATCGAGATCCGCAACGCGTCCCCCGAGTACGACCAGCTCACCCTGAGCCGTAAGCTCGCCATCCCCGGTGTCCTGCTGGCCGTGCTCGTCATGCTGGGTGTCCTGGTCTTCGAGGGCCGCATGCGCCGCATGGCCCACGCCGCGGCCGTCCGCAGGGCCGGGCCGCGTTCGCCGGGCCGCCACCGCGGCGACCCCGAGATGCCTCCGATGCCGGGTTACCCGATCTACCAGAACGGTGCGGCCTACGCGCCGATCATCAGCTTCGTCCCGGTGCACCCGGGCCACTACGGCGACCCGCAGCAGCAGCCGTACGGCTACCAGTACGTCTACGACCCGAACGCCGCCTTCGGCCAGCACGGCGTCCCGCACCCCGGCATGGGGATGCCGACCGGCATGTACGGCCCGGCGGAGCCGTGGCCGCGTACCGCCGACCCCGGCGCCACGACGGGCATGCCGGCCGACCCGCAGCAGGCGCCGCACGGCCCCACCGGCACCGTGCAGGCCCCCATCCCCGGCGCACCGGCGGCGGGCCGGCACCGCGGCGTCGGCAGGTTCTTCCGCCGCCGCTCCTGACGTCAAGACACAAGGAAAGGGCCCGGCCCCACCAGGGGGACGGGCCCTTCGCCGTAGGAGTCAGGACTTCTGGCCGGAACCCGACCGCTTGAAGATCTTGCTGCCGAGCCACACCAGCGGGTCGTACTTGCGGTCCACGACCCGTTCCTTCATCGGGATCAGCGCGTTGTCGGTGATCTTGATGTGTTCGGGGCACACCTCGGTGCAGCACTTGGTGATGTTGCAGTACCCGAGCCCGTGCTCCTCCTGCGCGGCGTTCTTGCGCTCCGCCACGTCGTACGGGTGCATGTCGAGCTCCGCGATCCGCATGAGGTACCGCGGCCCCGCGAACGCCGTCTTGTTCTCCTCGTGGTCACGGATCACGTGGCAGACGTTGTTGCACATGAAGCACTCGATGCACTTGCGGAACTCCTGGGACCGCTCGACGTCGATCTGCTGCATGCGGTACTCGCCGGGCTTGACGTTGTCCGGCGGCGTGAAGGACGGGATCTCCCTGGCCTTCTGGTAGTTGAACGACACATCGGTGACCAGGTCCTTGATCACCGGGAAGGTGCGCATCGGCGTCACCGTGATCGTCTCGTCCTCGGTGAACGTCGACATGCGCGTCATGCAGCCGAGACGCGGCTTGCCGTTGATCTCCATCGAGCACGACCCGCACTTGCCGGCCTTGCAGTTCCACCGCACCGCGAGGTCCGGGGCCTGCGTGGCCTGCAACCGGTGGATGACGTCGAGCACGACCTCACCCTCGTTGACCTCGACGGTGAAGTCCTCAAGCGAGCCCTCACCGCCTTCGCCGCGCCACACGCGGAACTTGGCCTTGTAACTCATCAGGACTCCTTCACGAGCGCGTCGAATTCCACCATCTCGTCGGCGGTGAGGTACTTGCTGAGCTCCCCGCGCTCGAACAGCGTCAGCAGGTCGTCGCGCATGGAGGGCTGCTCCTGCTCCTCGACCGTGATCCCGCCGTCCGCGGCGAGCGCGCAGACCAGCAGCTTGCGCCGCCAGTCGGCCGACATGGCGGGGAAGTCGTCACGGGTGTGACCGCCGCGGCTCTCCTCACGCAGCAGCGCCGCGCGCGCCACGCACTCGGACACCAGCAGCATGTTGCGCAGGTCGAGTGCCAGGTGCCACCCCGGGTTGTAGATGCGGCCACCGGGAGCCCCGGTGTTGGCCGCACGCTCCTTGAGCTTGGTGACGACCTCCAGCGCCTCGCTGATCTCACCGGCCTTGCGGATGATGCCGACCAGCTCATGCATGGTGCGCTGCAGCTCCTGGTGCACCTCGTACGGGTTCTCGGCGCCGCCGCGCGACAGCGGAGCCAGAGCCTCCGCCTCGGCCTCGGCGAGCTTCTCGGGGCCGGCCACCGGCCGCGCCGCGAGCCCGTCGACGTACGCCGCGGCCCCCGCGCCGGCCCGCTGGCCGAACACCAGCAGGTCCGACAGGGAGTTGCCGCCGAGCCGGTTGGAGCCGTGCATGCCGCCGGACACCTCACCGGCCGCGAACAACCCCGGCACCGACGACTGCGTGGTGTCGGCGTCGACCTCGACGCCACCCATCACGTAGTGGCACGTCGGCCCGACCTCCATCGGCTCGGCCGTGATGTCGACGTCCGCCAGCTCCTTGAACTGGTGGTGCATGGACGGCAGCCGCCTGACGATCTCCGCCGCCGGCAGACGGCTCGACACGTCCAGGAACACCCCGCCGTGCGGCGACCCGCGACCGGCCTTCACCTCGGAGTTGATCGCGCGCGCGACCTCGTCACGCGGCAACAGCTCCGGAGGACGGCGGTTGTTGGCCTGGTCGGTGTACCAGCGGTCGCCTTCCTCCTCGGACGTCGCGTACTTGTCCTTGAACACGTCGGGGATGTAGTTGAACATGAACCGCACACCGTCGGAATTGCGCAGCACACCGCCGTCGCCGCGCACCGACTCGGTGACCAGGATGCCGCGCACCGACGGCGGCCACACCATGCCGGTCGGGTGGAACTGCACGAACTCCATGTTGATGAGCTTGGCCCCGGCCAGCAGCGCCAGCGCGTGACCGTCCCCGGTGTACTCCCAGGAGTTCGACGTGACGCTGAACGACTTGCCGATGCCGCCGGTCGCCAGCACCACCGCCGGCGCGTCGAAACAGATCAGCCGGCCCGTCTCCCGCCAGTACCCGAACGCGCCGGTGATCGGCGCTCCTGGCTCGTCGCCGTCCTGGAGCAGCCGCGTGATCGTGCACTCGGCGAACACCTTGAGGTACGCCTCGGGGTCGCCGTGCAGCCGCTCGTCCTCCTGCTGCAGGGCCACGACCCGCTGCTGCAGCGTGCGGATCAGCTCAAGCCCCGTGCGGTCGCCGACGTGCGCCAGCCGCGGGTATTCGTGACCGCCGAAGTTCCGCTGGCTGATCTTGCCGTCCTTGGTGCGGTCGAACAACGCACCCCACGCCTCAAGCTCCCAGACGCGCTCCGGCGCCTCTTTGGCGTGCAGCTCCGCCATGCGCCAGTTGTTCAGGAACTTGCCTCCGCGCATGGTGTCGCGGAAGTGCACCATCCAGTTGTCGTCGGAGTTGACGTTCCCCATGGCCGCGGCGGCGCCGCCTTCGGCCATGACGGTGTGGGCCTTGCCGAACAGCGACTTGCACACGATGGCCGTGCGCTTGCCCTGCTGCCGGGCCTCGATCGCCGCGCGCAGCCCGGCGCCTCCCGCGCCGATGACGACGACGTCGTATTCGTGACGCTCGATTTCCACAGTGATCCTTAGGCGAGCGGGAAGTTGATGATGCCCTTGGCGACAAGGCGCACGTACAGGTCGGCCGCCATGACGGAGTACATCGACAGCCAGGCCAGCAGCATGTGACGGCGGTTCAGCCGCGACACGAACGTCCACATCTTGTAGCGCAACGGGTGCTTGGAGAAGTGGTTGAGCCGGCCCGCCGTGATGTGACGACACGAGTGACAGCTCAGGGTGTAAGCCCAGATCAACACTACGTTGACCCACAGGATCACCGTGCCGAGCCCGACGTGACCCCAGTTGCCCTCGTGGTCGCGCAGCGCCAGCACCGCGTCCCACGTCAGCACCAGCGCGATCAGCACGGCGCCGTAGAAGAAGTAACGGTGGATGTTCTGCAGGATCAGCGGCAGCCGCGTCTCACCGGTGTACTTCCCGTGCGGCTCGGCCACCGAGCACGCCGGCGGCGAAAGCCAGAACGCGCGGTAGTAACCCTTGCGGTAGTAGTAACAGGTGAGACGGAAACCCGCCGGCAGGCCGAGGATGAGCAGGCCCGGCGGCAACACCCACCAGTCACCGACAGGAGCGAGGCCGAACAGCCGCGCACCCTCGGGACACGAGGTCGCGAGGCACGGCGAGGAGAACGGGGCGATGTACGGCTCGACGAAATAGCTCTTGTCGAAGATCGCCCAGAAGCCATATATCAAGAACGAGGTGAGTGCCGCGAACGTGATGGCAGGGGCCAGCCACCATCGATCGGTCCGCAGAGTGCGGGCCTTGATCTGGGCCCGCTGCTTGCGCTGAGCCGGCTCACCGGCCGGCCGACCGGCCGTTGTCTGGGTCATCGGAGAACTCTCCACCTCCGGCGGATCACACCGTCCGGTTACACGGCGTGTCCGGCTTTTCACGTGGTCGCTGGGTGCCTGCCGCGTGCGTGAACGTGTCGCGCAGGAGCACGAAACCGCGCGCGTGCCGGTGGGCGTCTACGTTACGAGGCCTGAGACCGTGGTGTGTGCGCAGGCGATCACTTTTTCCGCTGACCAGGTGTGATTCCTGTCACGTCGGAAACAGGCCTACGGACGCTGGTCCGTCCTAGGCAGTTTAACGACACTCACGAAGAAGTCATCGATCTGGCGTACCACCTTGATGAACTGGTCGAAGTCCACGGGCTTCGCGACGTACGCGTTGGCGTGCAGATGATAGCTGCGCAGGATGTCCTCCTCGGCCTCCGACGTCGTCAGCACCACCACCGGGATGCTCCGCAGGGTCGCGTCCGCCTTGATGTCCTCGAGCACCTCACGGCCGTCCTTACGCGGCAGGTTGAGGTCCAGCAGGATCAGGTCCGGCCGCGGCGTGTCGGCGTACTCGCCTTCGTTGCGCAGGAACGCCATGGCCTGCTCGCCGTCGCTCACCACATGAAGCTTGTTCTGCACCTTGTTGTGCTCGAACGCCTCCTTGGTCAGCAGCACGTCACCCGGGTCGTCCTCCACGAGAAGGACGTCGATGAAGCGGTACTCAGTCATTGGGGCTCTTCTCCGGGTAGCGCGGGCAGGGTGAAGCGGAACGTCGTGCCCGGGTTGTCAGGGTCGGGGTCGTCAAGCCAGATCTTGCCGCCGTGATACTCGACGATCTTCCTGCACAGCGCCAGGCCGATGCCGGTTCCGGGATACACATCTCGTGGGTGCAGGCGCTGGAAAATCAGGAAGATACGGTCAGCGTACTTGGTGTCGATCCCGATGCCGTTGTCCGCGCACGCGAACTCCCACATGTCACCCTGCCGCGCCACCGAGATGTTCACCCTCGGCGGCCGCTCGCTGTGGAACTTCAACGCGTTGCCGATGAGATTCTGGAACAACTGCGTGAGCAGCACACGGTTGCCGAACACCTCAGGCAACGGATCATGCGTCACCGTGGCCCCGATGTCCTCGATCTGCGCCGACAGGTTCCCCACGGCCGTCTCGTACACCGTGCCGACCTTGGTCGGGGCCTTCTCGCCACCCACCCGGCCGACCCGCGACAGATCCAGCAGATCATTGATCAGCAACTGCATGCGCTTGGCGCCGTCCACCGCGAACCCGATGTACTGCTGGGCCCGCTCATCGAGCTGGTCGCCGTACCGCTGCTCCAGCATGCGGGTGAAACTCGCCACCTTGCGCAGCGGCTCCTGCAGGTCGTGACTCGCGACGTACGCGAACTGCTCCAGCTCCGCGTTGGACCGCCGCAGCTCCACCGCCTGGTCCGACAACTGCTGCTTGGCGTCCGCGGCCCGCCGCCACTCACGCACGATGCGACCCCGCATCGCGTCCACCCGGCCCGACAACTCCGCCAGCTCCGCCGGCCGGTCCACCGTCAGCGGACGGTCGAAGTCACCACCCGCCACGGCCCGCACCTCGCTGGTCAGCCGCGAGATGGGCCGCAGCACGACGTACCTGATGATCAGCGTGAACGCGACCGCTGTCGCCAGCAGGATCACGCCGAGAGCGATCAGCACGTAGTACAGCGTCTGCCAGCCCTGCTCCAGGTACACGCTGCCCCGCTGGTGCATGTCCGACAGGTTGGCCTGCTGCGCCGCCAGCACGGCCTGCACCGCGCGGAACCGCTCGGCGTTGACGTTGGCGAACTGCGCCGACGTCTGCGTCTTCAGCCGCGGCACCTCCGCGATCACCCTGTCGGCATAGTCACGGTGCCACGCCGCACTGGTCTCCTTGAGGTGGGCCAGGTTGGTGCGGGCCAGCAGCACACGCGGCGACTCACCCGGCAGCTTCGCGATCAGCCGGCTCAGCTCCGCCACCGCTGCGTCCTCCCGCGCCATCGCGGCCCGGAAGTCCCGCAGATACTGCTCGTCGTTGGTCCGGCCGTACGTCCGCACGGCCGTCTCCTGCGCAGTGACCGCCGTGGACACCTCCAGCGTGCGCAGCACCGCCGGGTCGATCACGTCGATCACCGCGTCACGCGCCAGCCGCGTGACGTTCACCGCCAGCACCGTCAGCCCGGCCGCCACGACGAAGAAGAACGTCGCGATCGCACCCGCGATGAGGAACCACCGTCCGACACGCAGGCGGCCGAGCCCTTTGGGGGGCTCAGGCGCGGGCAGGGGGGGAAACTCGGTCATGGGTCACTGCCGTCTCCGGCCGACCATCACGGCGGCCAAGTCGTCGTTCAGTGCGTTCTCGTGCATCTCCTGGACGGCGGTGATGATGCGGTCGAGGTCGATCTCACCCTGCTCACGGATGAGGCGGATCAGCCCCTCGGTACCCAGCAGGTCCGGGCCGCCGCCGACGGTCGCCTCGATCAGGCCGTCGGTGTACAGCAACATCGACCAGTCCTCGCCGAGCGGCAGATCGATCGTCGTCCACTCGACGTCACTGAAGATGCCGAGCGGCGGCCCCGACGGCGTACCCGGCACCAGGTCCAGCACGCCGCCACGCACCCCGCCACGTACGAACAGCGGCGGCGGATGGCCCACCACATGGAGCTGAGCGTTCCGCAGCTCCGGATCGATCGTCACCGTGCACATTGTCGTGAAGATTTCAGGCGACTTGCGCTCGTGCTTCAGCACGGTCTCCAGCGTCACGAGCAACTCGTTACCCGTGTGCCCCGCCAGCACCAGCGTGCGCCACGCGATGCGCAACGCCGCACCGAGCGCCGCCTCGTCCGGCCCGTGGCCGCACACATCCCCGATCACCACGTGCACCGCGCCGTCCTGCGTCTGCACCGTGTCCCAGAAGTCACCCGCCAGCAACGCCTGCCGCCGGCCAGGCAGATAACGCGCCTGATGCAGGAGCGTCTCGCGGGTCTGCTCATCCCGCAGCATCGGCACCGGCAGCAGGCCACGCTCCAGCCGCGCGTTCTCACTGCTGCGGTGCTGCGCCTCGGCCAGCTTGCGCTGCGTCAGATCGGCGCGCTTACGCTCGATGGCGTAACTGATGGCCCGGCCGAGCAGCCGGTCGTCCACATCCTGCTTGATCAGATAGTCCTGCGCACCGGCCGCGACCGCCTCGACCCCCATGTGCGCGTCGTTCAACCCCGTCAGCACCAGCACCGCCGTGTCCGGCGCGATGGTCAGCACCTGACGCAACGCCTCAAGCCCCGACGCGTCCGGCAATGAAAGATCCACCACCACACAGTGGACGTCGTCGGTCAGCCGCTCACGGCTCTCGGCCAGCGTACGAGCCCAAATGATCTTGGTGGGCTCCGGGGACCCCGCGAGAAGCTCCTCGACCAGAAACGCGTCACCCGCGTCGTCCTCGATGAGGAGAATGGTGAGCATCTCGGCCGGATCCGCCGGCGGGCCAGGCGAGAGCGCGGTCACTGGTCCCTCTTGTGAAGTGTTGGCCTGATGCCCTGCACCTTATAAGCAAAGCAGCCCGGCCGCATGGTCACCCGCAACCATGCCATATGGGGCTCAAGCATCCCGAATCCGCTCGCACCCAAGCTGTTAACGATCATTCCATCGGCAACCCCGCCAGGCCCACCCCCTGCGGCAGCGCCCCCTCCTCAGCGGCCTCCGACAAATAAGAAAGCAGCGTAGCGCGAAACGCCTGCGCCGCCCGCGTCGGCTCCACATCCTTCCGATGCGCCAACGCAACAGTCCGCCGCAACCCCGGCGGCGCCAACGGCACCCCCCTCAACCCCGGCCTCCCGTCCAACACCATGGAAGGCACCACCGCCACCCCCAACCCCGCCTCCACAAACCGCAAAACCGCATCCATCTCCCCACCCTCAACCGCGAACCGCGGCTCAAACCCCGCTTGCCGACAGGCGGCAATAGTCGCCTCCCGCAGGTCATACCCCCGCCGGAACATCACCAGCGGCTTCCCCCGCAGGTCCTCAATCCGCACAAAAGCCCTCCGACCCCTACCGGCGACAGGAGCCAACCCCTCTCCTTCCGCCGTCGACCCCACATCACCCGCCGAATCGCGGGGGCCGACCGTTCCAGCACCGGCAGGCGAAGCCACAACAAGGCTCTCCACCAGGATCTCCTCGGTGACCAACGCCGGATCACTACTGTGCAACGGCAAAATGATCAATGCCAGATCAAGCCGCCCCCGCGCCAGATCCCCCACCAGATCCCGCGACCCCCCCTCCTCAACGATCAAATCGATCCCCGGATAATCCCGGTGATACCGAGCCAACGCATCCGCCAGCAACCCCGCACACAACGACGGCGTAGCCCCCAGCCGCACCCGCCCCCGCCGCAACCCCGCCAACTCCGCGACCTCCCGCCGAGCCGTCTCCGCATCCGCCAACATCCGCCGAGCCAACGGCAACAACGCCTCCCCAGCCGGCGTCAACGCCACATTCCCCCGAGCCCGGCTGAACAGCCGAGCCCCCAACTCCATCTCCAACGCCTTGATCGACTTACTCAACGACGGCTGCGCCACCCGCATCCGCTCCGCCGCATGCGTGAAGTGCGCCGTCTCCGCCACCGCCACAAACGAGGCCAGCTGCTGAAGCTGCACACCCAGCAGCCTACGCCCCCCAAGATCACCACCCCCACACCACCACCGTCCACACCACCACCGTCCACACCGACCACCGCCCGTACCGGCCATGTTCCACACCGGTCACCACCGGCACCCACGGCCACCTTCTCACCGTCCTCAGTACTCTCCTTCAACGGCGCCGACGCGGCGGGACGTGGTACGGCGGTCCCGGCGCCTCACTACGGCGCTCCACCGGCCGAACACACAACTCCGCCGGTCACACCGACCCCCAACCACAACCAACCCACACCCCAATCCGCGATGTGAGATTCCTCGCACCTGGCGTCCCCTTGTGCAACCCCAACATCCCCAGAGCCACACTGCATAGCCGCCAGCTATCGTGACGAGGCATTCCATGACTTGGACGGCAACCGTCCTCCCTACCTACCGTCCGAAGGTGTGACTTCAATCATCGAGAGGGGCAGGGCCACCGCCGCCGTACCGACCCCACCCCCCGCGCCGACCACCGGCCGCACAAAGGGTCCCCGGCCCGCGCATCGCTCGTCCAACGGCCAGAAAGCCGTAATGGCGATCTCCGGCGCCGTGCTCGTCCTGTTCCTCATCGGTCACATGCTCGGCAACCTCAAGATCTTCCTCGGCGCCGAGTCCTTCAACGCGTACGCCGAATGGCTCCGCACAGTAGGCGAACCAGCCCTCCCCGGCCGTACCCTGCTGACGCTCACCGAGATAGCCCTCGTAGCCGCCGTACTCCTCCACATGACCTCGGCAGTGGCCCTGGCCAGACGAGCCGCCAAGGCCCGCCCCGTGAAGTACGCAGCCCGCCGCAAACCCCAAGCCCGCGGCTACGTGGCCCGCACCATGCGCTACGGCGGCGTCATCATCCTGCTGTTCGTCATCTGGCACCTGCTCGACCTCACCTTCGGCGTAGTGAACCCCGAAGGAGCCACCGCCACCCCGTACGACCGCGTAGTGGAGGGCTTCGCCCCGGCCCGCTGGCCGGTGACCCTCTTCTACGTCATAGCGCTGATCATGGTCGGCCTGCATCTCCGCCACGGCCTGTGGAGCGCCTTCCAGACCCTCGGCCTGGCCCGGGGCCGCACCCGCCACATCCTGAGCGTCTCAGCCGCCGCCGGCTCCGCCGTCCTGATCCTCGGCTTCCTAGCCGTCCCCCTCGCCGTACTGATCGGGGTACTGAAGTGAACTACACCACCGGCACCCCCATCAAAGACACCAAAGCCCCAGAAGGCCCCATAGAAGACCGCTGGGACCGCCGCCGCTTCACCGCACGCCTCATCAACCCGGCCAACAAGCGCAAACTCCACGTCATAGTCGTAGGCACCGGCCTGGCAGGCGGCTCCGCCGCCGCCACCCTCGGCGAACTCGGCTACCAGGTCAGCTCCTTCTGCTACCAGGACTCCCCACGCCGAGCCCACTCCATCGCCGCACAAGGCGGCATCAACGCCGCCAAGAACTACCGAGGCGACGGCGACTCCATCCACCGCCTCTTCTACGACACCGTAAAAGGCGGCGACTTCCGCTCCCGCGAATCAAACGTCTACCGCCTGGCCCAGGTAAGCGTGAACATCATCGACCAGGCCGTAGCCCAAGGCGTCCCCTTCGCACGCGAATACGGCGGCCTCCTCGACACCCGCTCCTTCGGCGGCGCACAGGTCTCCCGCACCTTCTACGCACGAGGCCAAACAGGCCAGCAGTTGCTCCTAGGCGCCTACCAGGCCCTCGAACGCCAGGTAGCCGCCGGCACCGTGAAGACCTACACCCGCCACGAAATGCTCGACCTCGTCATCAGCGACGGCAGAGCCCGCGGCGTAATAGTCCGCGACCTCGTAACCGGCGAAATCGAAACCCACCTGGCAGACGCCGTAGTCCTCGCCACCGGCGGCTACGGCAACGTCTTCTTCCTCTCCACCAACGCCAAAGGCTGCAACACCACCGCCATCTGGCGAGCCCACACCAAAGGCGCCTACTTCGCCAACCCCTGCTACACGCAGATCCACCCCACCTGCATCCCGGTCAGCGGCGACTACCAGTCCAAACTCACCCTGATGTCAGAATCCCTCCGCAACGACGGCCGAGTCTGGGTCCCCCTCAAAGCCGGCGACACCCGCGCACCAGGCGACATCCCCGAAGCCGAACGCGACTACTACCTCGAACGCATCTACCCCGCCTTCGGCAACCTCGTCCCCCGCGACATAGCCTCCCGAGCCGCCAAAAACGTCTGCGACGAAGGCCGCGGCGTAGGCCCCGGCGGCCTAGGCGTCTACCTCGACTTCGCCGACGCCATCACCCGCCTAGGCAGAGCAGCCGTAGAAAAGAAATACGGCAACCTCTTCGAGATGTACGAACGCATCACCGGCGAGGACCCCTACACCCGCCCCATGCGCATCTACCCGGCAGTCCACTACACAATGGGCGGCCTATGGGTCGACTACGACCTCCAATCCACCATCCCCGGCCTCTTCGTCATCGGCGAAGCCAACTTCTCCGACCACGGCGCCAACCGCCTAGGCGCCTCAGCCCTGATGCAAGGCCTCGCCGACGGCTACTTCGTCCTCCCCACCACCATCGGCGACTACCTGGCCGACGGGCCCTTCAACGCCGTCCCCCAGGAAGCCGTAGAAGAAGCCCGCACCCAGGTAACCGACAAACTAACCAGGCTCCTCTCGGTCAACGGCACCCGAACCGTCGACTCCTTCCACCGCGAACTAGGCCAGCTCATGTGGGACCACTGCGGCATGGAACGCACCGACGAAGGCCTACGCAAAGCCCTCGACCGCATCCCCGAACTCCGCAAAGAATTCTGGCGCGACGTCAAGGTGACGACCGGCACCGGCGAAGGCCTGAACCAGTCCCTGGAACGAGCCGGCCGCGTAGCCGACTTCTTCGACCTGGCCGAACTCATGTGCCTGGACGCCTTGCACCGCACCGAATCCTGCGGCGGCCACTTCCGCGCCGAATCCCAGACCGAAGACGGCGAAGCCCTCCGCGACGACGAGAACTTCGCCTACGTAGCCGCCTGGGAACACACCGAGACCGGCACCCCGACTCTCCACAAAGAACCCCTCACCTACGACTACGTCAAGCTGACCCAGCGCAGCTACAAGTGACGCCACCCCTTACGCCTCGGAGCCTGTCGTGAACCTCACCCTGAAGGTCTGGCGCCAGTCCGGCCCCACCGACACGGGCCGAATGGCAACCTACAACGTAGAAGACGTATCGCCGGACATGTCCTTCCTGGAAATGCTGGACGTCCTCAACGAACGCCTGACCCTCGACGGCGACGACCCGATCGCCTTCGACCACGACTGCCGCGAAGGCATCTGCGGCATGTGCGGCATGGTCATCAACGGCGTAGCCCACGGCGAACAACGCGCGACAACCACCTGCCAACTCCACATGCGCCACTTCAAAGACGGCGATACCATCACCATCGAACCCTGGCGCGCCGCCCCCTTCCCAGTAATCAAAGACCTGGTAGTAGACCGCAGCGCCTTCGACCGCATCATCCAGGCCGGCGGCTACATCAGCGTCCCCACAGGCTCAGCCCCCGACGCACACAGCATCCCCGTCAAAAAAGAAGCAGCCGACGACGCCTTCGACGCCGCCACCTGCATAGGTTGCGGCGCCTGCGTAGCCGCCTGCCCCAACGGCAGCGCAGCCCTATTCACCGCCTCCAAGATCACCCACCTAGGCAACCTCCCCCAAGGCTCCCCCGAACGCGAAACCCGCGTAGTAGCCATGGTCGACCAAATGGACCTAGAAGGCTTCGGCGGCTGCACCAACACCGGCGAATGCACCGCCGTCTGCCCCAAGGGCATCTCCCTCGACGTCATCACCCAGATGAACCGCGACTACTTGAAGTCCGCCAGGTGAGCGCAGAGGTAGGGGAGTAGGCCAGCCGCTCGGAAATGGTCCTCGCTACGCTCGGGCTGTGTTCATTAGGGCCCTACCGGGCCAACCCGTGGTGACGGCCTCACGGATCGGCTCTCGACACCGACCCTGTCCTACTCCCCGCCGATGATGCTGAAGACTAGATCAACCCTCTTCGTAATCCGTCCGCGAACACATGCCATGTATCGCGATCGACGATGATCTTTTTCCCATCGGGAAGCTTGGAGTCTCTGATAGCAATACACGTACCAAGCCACGCCGTCTCTACGCAGTTTCCCCCTTGAGCGCTGCTCCGTGAACTCTTCCGCCAGGTGACCTCGACACGATCCACAGCAGCTCCATTCCGAGGGGCGATCACACATCACACCAGGTCTTCGGCCGCCTTGTCGATCAACGACCTTGACTCGTCCGGTCCGTATGCGCGGGCCCGTAGATGATCGAACATCAAGCTATAAGTATCCACCTCAAGTGGATCCTCCAGGTATAGGACCTCCCGCGTGACTCCCTCACCCCGCAGTGCTCTCCGCGCACGCGGGGATGATTGCGGCCGGGTCTGCCAGGGGGGACGTCTTCGCTCAGGGCCGCACGGGTCTAGTGCCGACTAGGAGTGGGCCTCGCTTCTTCGTGGGTCGTGAAGAGGGGGGCGCTCCGTCGGTTCGGGGGTGGGTCGCGGGATTGGTTCGGAGGGCTGTGCTGTGTGGCTGGATTGCTGTTCCGGTTTGGATTGTGAGGGGATTTGATGGGCTTGTCGTAGTCGGGTCGGCGGTACGGAGGAAAAGTATGGCGACTTCGCAGCCGTTGTCGGAGGATGCCGTTCTTGCTGTGGTGGAGCGGGATCGGCCGGTGAACAGGACGGTTGATCTGGGGTTGTTCCAGGTGGCGGTCAAGCATGGGGATGTGGCGGGGTGGGGGGACGTGCAGGTGGGGGAGACGTTGGGGCGGTTGTTCAAGGCGGCGGGGCAGGAGCCGGGGTTGGCGAGTGGGGTGACGGACAGGCAGTTGCGGTTGTGGCTGGTGTATGCGACGAACATGCTGGTGGGGGCTCGGGAACTGGTGCCGGGGTTCGATGTGAAGAAGGCGCTGACGTGGCTGGTGGCCAATGTCGGTGGTGTGCGGCCGGTTCTGCCGTCGGCTGTGGGGCGGGAATTCGAGTTGACGGTGTTGGGGAGGACGGGGTGGTTACGTGCGGCGTTACGGGGGCGGATGCAGCAGAAGAGGTTGACGGAGGCGGAGGTCAAGCGGGTCGCGGGGTTCTACGGGCCGCCGGCCGCGGGGGGAGCGGGCGGACAGGGGGTGCCGCTCAAGGGGGAGGTGCTTCGGGGGGAGTTGCTGCCGAAGTTGTACCGGCATCTGACGGATCACATCGCGCAGTGGTATCGGCCTTCGGGGGTGGAGGCGCGGTTCCAGGGGTTGGGGGATTTCCGGGTCATCGCGGAGTTTGCTCAGGCCGCTGCGTGGTCGATGCTTCAGCCGTATGTGGCGGCCAACGAGAACAGTCCGTTTTTTACGGGTTTCACTTACTTTGAGAATGTTTTCGATAAGACGGCGGTGATGCCGACGGACGAGGACATCGTCAAGCACCTGATGAACCGCGCTCATGTGGTGGGGGAGGACACTACGGGAGGGCAGTCGATCTTCGCGGTCGCCGGGTACGACAGCACGCGCAGGGAAGACAGGCAGTTCCTGTGGGATCTGCTCAGTGAGTGGAGCAAAGAGGACAAGGCGCGGAGGGCCGCGGTCTACTTCTGCCGGCATGTCGGGTCGAACTCTCATGGGGAGCCGGGTGGGGGGATCGGGCTGGTCACGGAGTTCAAGACCGATCGGCCGTTCTCGCAGCATCGGTGGGAGATCGTCGAGGTGATCGTGCACGAGATGGTGCACACGCTCATGCATCCGGACGTCAAGGCCAAGGCGAGCAAGATCACTAGGCCGTTGGTGGTTTTGGAGGGGTTCGTCGAGGTGGTCACCCGGGAGGTCTTCAACTGGATGATCGACCATGGGGACGACGAGACCACGAAACGGCTCATGATCGGGGTGCCGGGGCCGCTGGTGGCGCCTGCGAGGAAGACCACCCTGGGGTACGGGGCGGCCGGGGGGTACGCGGACGACGTCCTCGGGGCCGTCGGCCGTGAGCGGTTCCTCATCGGGTTCATGACCGGGGACACCGAGTTGCTGGGGCTGCCTGCCTGACCTGCGGGGTGCCTGTGTGGACACGGTTTCGCTCTACCATGATCGGCGGATTGTGGTGCGTCGATAAAGGGGACGGGGTCGTGTCCGGGCGAGAGCGTGTGCGTGTCGTTCTGGAGCTGCCGGTTGTGCAGCGGGTGGTTGTCGGGGTGATTGTGGTCAACTCGGTGACTATTGGGATGGAGACGAGTCACTTTTTGATGGAGCGGGTCGGTGGGGTGTTGCATCTTGTCGATCGGGTGGCGTTGGGGGTGTTCGTGGTGGAGTTGGTGGCTCGGGTGTACGGGTATGGGAGGGAGTTTTCCAAGGATCCTTGGAACTGGTTCGATGTGGTGATCGTGGGGGTGGCGTTGGTGCCGGCGTCGGGGCCTACGTCGGTGTTGCGGGCTTTGCGGATACTTCGTGCATTGCGGCTGGTGTCGGCGGTGCCGAGTATGAGGCGGGTGGTGTCGGCGTTGCTGGCGGCTGTGCCGGGGATGGCGTCGATCATCGGGTTGATGGTGTTGATGATCTATATCGCGGCGGTGATCGCGACCAAGTTGTTCGGGGCGATCGTGCCGGAGCGGTTCGACGAACTGCCGCAGTCGTTGTTCACGTTGTTCCAGATCATGACGGGGGACGACTGGGGGAACGTGGCGCAGGAGGTGATGGCGCACCGGCCTTGGGCTTGGGTGTTCTTCATCGTGTACATCCTGGCGTCCACGTTCGTGGCGTTGAATCTGTTCATCGCGGTGGTGGTGAACGCGATGAACGACACGGAGCCGTCGCCGGCGGAGAGTCGTGCGCAGGATGATCTGGTGGCGATGCGGCAGGAACTGGCGGCGGTGAACGCGAAGCTGGATCAGATTCTGATGCGGGATCACGCGCCGGAGGACCAGCGGCGGGGGCGGTAGGGGCTGGAGCGTCGGTGTTCGGATCTGGCGGGGCCAGGCTGAGCGGTACGTGAGGGCGAGGGGACGTTGTCGAGATCGGGTCGCCGCACGTGTCGCCGCACGTGTCGGCTGATGTCGGTCCGAAGCCGGAGAGGGGGTGTGGGGTTCTCGGGTCGGCGGCCGGGTGGCGGCGGAGCTGTCGGGTCATGTCGGCCGGGGAGTGGGGTCATGGGCTGTCGGTGCTCGTGTCGGCTGGGTCGGGTGTTGGTGGGGGTGCCGGGAGTTGATGTCGGTCCGGAGCCGAAGATCGGCTGGGAGTGGGGTCCTCGGCTGGAGGTGCGGGTCGTGGCGGCGGCCGGGTGGGGGTGGGGCTGTCGGGTGATGGTGGTCCGGAGTGGGTTATCGGCTGTGGGTCATGGGGGCTATGTCGGCGGTGTTAGTGGTGCTTATGTCGGCTGAGGGAGGGCGGCGGTGGGGTTTGGGGAGCTGAGAACGTTGGTGTGCTGGTTCTGGTTCTTTAGTGAGGCGCGTCACGGCTGTCCGGTTATATGCCTGGTTCGAGGTTTTTGGGCCCGGGGCCCAAAACGAATTGTTGAACCTTCATATAAACTGGCAATTTTGCGCGAAAGTTGCTACTCCTGTAACGCTCACTTAACCCGTTCACTCGGAAGGAATGGGTTGATAGTGGCCTACGGGAGGAGTACTTTGTCATTACAAATCAGGCGTCTCGTGGCCGGTGCGGTCGCGACCGCGATGGCCGTCGTGCTGGCGGCGAGCCCTGCGCATGCCGTCTTCAACCCCATCGGGACCGAGGCGCAGGCCCCCTACGCGCAGCCGGTGGACGCCGACGTCCCGAAGCGCGGCTGTACGACCACGCTGTCGGACCCCAAGAACGCCTCGTCCAGCACCCCGGCCATTCAGGTGATCTACGCCTGGCATGACGGCAACGGGAACAACTACTCGACCTACGTCAACCAGATCGCCAAGATGGTCGACCGCATGGACTGGATCCTCGACGAGTCCACCAACTACGACCAGCACATCAAGACGAGCTGCCGGACCGGCTACGACACCTCGACCTACTCGGGGTACGCGCAGGCGCTCGTCATCCCGGTGAAGATCCCGAACGGGGTCATCGGCGGCGAGACCTCGCCGTACATCGTCGCCGACGACCTGGCCGCGGCCGGGTGGGGCAACGCGAACCGTAAGTACGTGGTGTTCGAGGACTTCGACGGCACCGCGACGGCGCACTGCGGCACGGTGTGTGTGGCGACCACCGACGACTGGGACGCCGCCACGATGATGCACGAGCTGATCCACCTGTACGACGTGGACCACGCCAAGGTGAGCGAGGTTCCCAACAGCTTCTCGCTCAACGACATCATGATCAGCCAGTACAACGACTGGCAGCTCGACCAGGAGTTCAACACCTACTACGACCCGAGCGAGACCACGGCGTCGTTCTACACCTCCGCCTATCCCGACACCCGGTACCTGAACCTCGCCAACTACTCGATGTTCACCACCCCGACCTGTTGTGACGTGGGGTACAGCAACGACCTGCTGACCGCGCAGGAACGCACCATCGAGGCCAACACGCCGTACAGCACCCCGACGGCCTTCTCGGTCTCCGGTGGCGGCTGGATGCAGGTCACCCCGCCGGGCCCGGACTCCAACACCTCGGCCCGCTACTACGACGGCCGCCGTTCGCTCACCATGAACGTCCAGGCGTACGCCGACGGCTTCGTCTCGGTCACCCGCAAGCCCGCGGTGACCGCCGGCCAGCGCTACAAGTTCTTCGCGCGCCTCACCACCGGCACCTCAGGCAACGTCAAACTGCGGATGTCCTGGTACAACTCGTCCAACACCCTGCTGTCCAACAGCGACAGCTCCCTGATCGCCCTCACGACCGGCTGGCAGGAGTACAACGTCTCCGCGCTGGCCCCCACCGGAGCCACCTCCGTCCAGCTCTCGGTCGTGAGCCCCTCGGGCCAGACCTTCGCCTACATCCTCGACAGTCTCCAGCTCAACCAGTGCAACAACGGCAAGACCACCGACGGCTGCCGCCTCAACGGCTGACCACATGTCGACCGGCACCCGTTCCGCTGGGGCGGGTGCCGCTTGCTTTGGTGAGTCGGTATGGGGCTGCCGATTAATAACGCGAAGTGCCTGACTGGGGACAACGCGTGATCGTATCCTTATCTTTGCTGACCGTGTGTGTAAGGAAACGCCTTATCCTTTCATGGAAGGCGGAGGAGTGAAGGGATAAGACGCCATGGCCAGGTATCTGGAGGCATCCTGGCCTGCGGCATGGGACGCGCCGTCCCGTCGGGACAGGCGAGGTGGTGTCTACCGGCCTTATGTTCCCGATCGGCTCGTCCGAAGAGAGTTGGTCCTCTCGGAGGGGACGGCACGGCTGGCCGCCGACGCGGAGGCGGCGGTGAGGCGGCTCGCTGGGCATCCTGCCGGGCATGGCGTTGACGGCTTGGCGAGGTTCCTGCTCCGGTCTGAGGCGATCGCCTCGTCACGGATAGAGGGTTTGCAGGCGTCCCCGCAGCAGGTCGCGCTGGCTGAACTCGCGGATCAGGACGCGGGAGTCTCGAAAGGGTTCACGGCGACGGCGCGGCTCGTCGCCAACAATGTCGCGGCGCTACAGCGTGCGGTCACGGACCTGGTCGGTCGCGATGTGGTTTCCGTGGACGATGTGATCGATCTCCATCGTTCGCTGCTCCCAGAGGAGCGTCACCATGGGCTGCGCGACGTTCAGAACTGGGTCGGCGGCAGTTCGTGGCATCCTCTGGACGCGGAGTTCGTGCCACCTCCGCAAGGAGAGGTTCCGGGACTGATGGGTGATCTCGCGACCTACCTCAACGGCGCGGAGCATGCGCCGCTCGTGCAGGCAGGACTGGTGCATGCGCAGTTCGAGACCATCCATCCGTTCACCGACGGGAACGGCAGAGTGGGCCGAGCGCTGATCCACACGGTACTGGCGAGGCGAGGGCTGACCCGTGGCGCGGTTCTGCCTATCAGTCTGGTGCTGCTCACCAGGTCGGACACGTACGTTGAGGGGCTGACCGCGTACCGATACAGCGGTGCTGCCACCTCGCCGGAGGGGCAGACCGGCGTGGATGGCTGGTTGCGGGTTTTTCTCACGGCGGCCGCCACCGCGGCCGAACAGGCCGAGGCCTTCGCGGACGAACTCGGCGAGTTGCGTGAGGAATGGGATGAGCGGCACAGGGCTCATAGGGAATCGCGAGGACTTCGGCCCGTTCCCAGGGCCGGTTCTGCGGTGACCCGGCTGCTGGACCTGCTGCTGGCGGCCCCGGTCGTTACTGCCCGTACCGTGCAACGTCTCCTGTCGATCACGCATCCCGCTGCGCGCCAGGCTCTGGAGGAACTGGCCGGGGCAGGCATCCTTCAGCCCAAGCAGGTGGAGCGGAACACCACCGGATATCTCGCTCTTGACGTTTTCGACCTGCTCACACTCACCGAACGCCGCCTGGCCAGTACCCGCTGGGATACCCGGGAGTCGGCACCAAGGCGCGTGGTCCCAGCCCGTCCCCAAAGATGAGAGATGGAACTCAACGTAGCTCGGCCTTGATCTCCTGGCGGAGGGCCGGGAGGTCCACGTGCGCGTCGGTGAGGACCTTGGCGGCGAGGCCCTGGCCTTCGCGGATGAGGCCGAGGAGGAGGTGGCCGCTGGTGATCTCGCGGTGTTTGAGGGCTATGGCTTCGCGGAGGGAGAGTTCCAGGACCTTCTTGGCGCGGGAGGTGAAGGGGGTGTGGCCGACGAGGAGGCGGCGGCGGGATGGTGTGGGTTTGCGGTCGAGAGCGCCGGGGCCGAAGGCGGCTTCGACTTTCTCGCGGATGGCGTCGAGGTCGATGCCGATGGAACTGAGGGCTTCGGCGTCGAGGTCTTCTGCTTTGGGGACGAGGTGGGTTATGGCTTCGGCGGCGGTGGTGTGGGTGACGCCGTGGCGTTGGAGTACGCGTGCGGGTAGGGAGTCGGGTTGGTGGAGGAGGGCTAGGAGCAGGTGTTCTGTGCCGATGTGAGAGTGGCCGAAGGGCTTTGACTCCTCTTGGGCCCGTACGACGGCCTGGCGGGCTTCCTGGGTGAAGCGCTCGAACATGGAAGGGCCTTCCCGATAGGTGGGGTCAGTTGTCGTGGCGGCGGAGGAGGCCGCGGCCGCCGGCGTATTTCTTGTGGACGGCCTGGCGGGTGACGCCGAGGAGGACGGCGATCTCCTGCCAGGACCAGCCCTGGTCGCGCGCGTTGTCGACCTGGAGGGCTTCGAGGCGGTCGACGAGGACGCGCAGGGCTCGTACGGCGCGGAGGCCGACGGCGGGGTCGCGGCTGCTCGCGTCGGAGGCCAGCTGGGCTGTGTCGCTCATAAGTGTCAATATAGGTTGACAGTCTTGAGGTGTCAACCTTGGTTGACGGATCGGTCGGGGGCCGGACGGAAGGGCCGGTGAGCGGCTGCGGGGTGGACCACGGAACGGCCGCGACCTCTGTCCGGTCGCTCACGGCAGGGGTCGTGGTCTGACCCGCCGTGACCTGCTGCCGGGGGGAAAATGGTTTGCCGCTCCGGCTGCCGGTGCCTCAGCCTGGATAGGCCATGCGCTCCCTGCCTCTCGCCGATCCCGGCGTTCCCGATGCCCGCGGACCCTTCCACTACCTGTGGTGGATCGTCCGCGGTCAGCCCGTGCCGCTGTTCAGCGGCATCGGGTTCGCGATTCTGTGGTGGCTCGCTCAGGCTCTCGTGCCGGCGGCCGTCGGCAGGGCCGTCGACAGTCTCACCGTCCAGGACGCCGGGGGGCTGGTCCGCTGGTCGTTCGTCGTGCTCGGTCTCGGCTGCTTCGGCGCGTTCACCGGCGTCATGCGGCACCGGTCGGCTGTGTACAACTGGCTCTGCGCGGCGTACCGCACGGTGCAGGTGACGGTTCGCCAGGCCACCAGGCTCGGCGCGACGTTGCCGAAACGGCTGTCCACCGGTGAGGTGATCAGCGTCGGCAACTCCGACATCGCGCACATCGGCAACGCCTTGGAGATTTTGTCGCGTGGTGTCGGCGCGCTGGTGGCGATCGGCGCGGTCACGGTGATCATGCTGAACACTTCCGCGCGGCTCGGCCTGATGGTGCTGATCGGTGTGCCGCTGATGGCGGCGGCGGTCGCGCCGCTGCTGCGGCCGTTGCATCGCCGGCAGCACGCGCAGCGTGAGCTGCAGGGAGATCTCGCGACCCGGGCCGGGGACATCGTGGCGGGGTTGCGGGTGCTGCGTGGCATCGGTGGCGAGCAGGTGTTCACCGAGCGGTACCGCGAGGAGTCGCAGCGGGTGCGTGCGGCCGGGGTGCGGGTCGCGTCGGTGGACGCGGCGCTGGAAGGCGCGCAGTTGCTGCTGCCCGGCATCCTCATCGCGTTCGTCACGTGGCAGGGGGCACACCTCGCCATGGACGGCGCCATCACCGTGGGCCAGCTCGTGTCGTTCTACGGGTACGCGTTGTTCCTGGTGGGGCCGTTGCGCACGCTGACCGAGTCCGCCGACAAGATCACCAAGGGGCACGTGTCCGCACGCAGGGTGGTCCGCGTTCTCACCCTGGAGCCGGAGATCACCGGCGGTACAGCACTCGGGCCGCGCGAACCGGGGGACCTGGCCGACGCCGCGTCGGGTGTGGTCGTACGGCCGGGACGGCTGACGGCGCTGGCGTGCGCGATGCCGGAGGACGCCATCGCGGTGGCCGACCGGCTCGGCCGGTACGCCGAGGGTGACGTGACGTACGGCGGGGTGCCGCTGAAGGACATGGCGCCTGCCGAGGTGCGCGAACGCGTCCTGGTGGCCGGCAACGACGCCAGGCTGTTCAGCGGACGGCTGCGCGACGAGCTCGACCCGAAGGGGACGGCGACCGACGACGAGGTGGCGGACGCGCTGCACGCCGCCGCGGCCGAGGACATCGTCGAGGCGCTGCCGGACGGGCTGGAGTCGCGGGTCGCCGAGGCAGGCAGGGAGTTCTCCGGCGGCCAGCAGCAGCGGCTGCGCCTGGTGCGCGCGTTGCTCGCCGACCCCGAGGTGCTGATCCTGGTGGAGCCGACGAGCGCGGTGGACGCGCACACCGAGGCGCGCATCGCCGACCGGCTCGCCAAGGCCCGCGCGGGCCGTACGACGCTGGTGTGCGCCACCAGCCCGTTGATGCTGGACCGCGCCGACCACGTGGTCTTCGTGAAGGACGGCACGGTGCTGGCCGAGGGCTCGCACCGCACACTGATGGCCACAGAACCGGCCTATGCCGCGACCGTCACCCGAGGGGAGGACTGAGCATGAGCCAGGCGACGATTCTGCCGGTCGCCGACGAGGCGCAGGTGCGTGCGTACGCGCGGCGGCTGACGCTGAAGTACCCGCGCCGCCTGGCGGTCGCGCTCGGGCTGCACGGCCTGGCGGCGGTCGCGGGGCTCGCGGCGCCGCGCCTGCTCGGCGAGCTGGTGGAGGGGGTCCGCGACGGCACAGGGATCGGCGTGGACACCGTGGCGCTGGCCATCGCGGGGTTCGTCGTCGCGCAGGCGGTGCTGATGCGCTTCGCGGTGTACAACTCCGCCAAGCTCGGCGAGATGGTGCTGGCCGAGCTGCGCGAGGAGTTCGTGGACCGTGTGCTGGCGTTGCCGCTGTCCACGGTGGAGCGCGCCGGCACCGGTGACCTGGTGACGCGCACGTCCCGTGACGTGGACTCGTTGTCGCGCACGGTGCGGCACGCCGTGCCGGAGACGCTGATCGCGGTGGTGGCCGGCGCGTTCGTGCTCGGCGCGCTCGCCCTGGTGGGGCCGTTGCTGCTGGTGCCGTCGCTGGTCGCGGTGCCGCTGCTGTGGATCTCCACCCGGTGGTACCTGAAGCGGGCCAGGGACGGCTACCTGCGGGAGAACGCCGCGTACGCGGAGATCACCGAGGGTCTGAGCGAGACCGTGGAAGGCGCGCGGACCGTCGAGGCGTTCGGGCTGGCCCGGCGCAGGCACCGCCGCACCGACACCGACATCGCGCGGTCGTGGGCCGCCGAGCGGTACACCCTCAGGCTGCGCACGGTGTGGTTCCCCGCGGTCGAGATCGGCTACGCGGTGCCGGTGGCGTCGACGCTGCTGTTCGGCGGCCTGTTCCACATCAACGGCTGGGTGTCGCTGGCCCAGGTCACGGCGGCCACACTGTACGTGCAGCAGCTCATCGACCCGCTGGACCGGCTGCTCTCCTGGGTGGACGAGTTGCAGGTCGGCGGCGCGTCGATGGCGCGGCTGCTCGGGGTGGCCAACGTGCCGGACGACCGTGCGGCGGGTTCGGACCGGCCCGAGGGGGAGCGGATCGCCGCCACCGATGTGCGGTACGCCTACCGTGAGGGCCGTGACGTGCTGCACGGCGTCTCGCTGGACGTCGCGCCGGGGGAGCGGATCGCCGTCGTCGGGCCGTCAGGCGCGGGGAAGTCCACGCTCGGCAGGCTGCTCGCCGGCATCCACGGCCCGCGCAGGGGGTCGGTCACCGTCGGCGGCGTGTCGCTGGTGGAGCTGCCGCTGGACGATCTGCGGGGCCATGTCGCGCTCGTCACGCAGGAACATCACGTGTTCCGCGGCACGTTGCGCGACAACGTGCTGATCGGCCGTCCCGGCGCGGACGACGACCAGGTGCGGGCCGCGCTGGCCGCGGTGGACGCCTTGGAGTGGGTGGAGGCGATGCCGGACGGGCTGGACACGGTGGCCGGTTCAGGCGGCGCCGCGGTGTCGCCGGCGCAGGCGCAGCAGATCGCGCTGGCCCGTCTGGTGCTGGCCGATCCGCACACGTTGGTGCTGGACGAGGCCACGTCGCTGATCGACCCGCGGGCCGCGCGTCACCTGGAGCGGTCGCTGGCCGCCGTGCTGGAGGGCCGCACGGTGATCGCCATCGCGCACCGCCTGTACACCGCGCACGACGCCGACCGGGTGGCCGTCGTCGAGGACGGCCGGGTCAGCGAGCTCGGCTCGCACGACGAGCTGGTCGCCGCAGGCGGCGCGTACGCCGCTTTGTGGGAGAGCTGGCACGGCACGCCGCGCCGGCCGTGAAAAGAAGGCCCGTCCCCGTTCCGCGCTGCATCGGAACGAGGACGGGCCGGCTCTTTCAGGTGGCGGCCGGGTTTCCCCTGCCGCCGTGAATTCGGTCGGCCCCTTACCGGGGTCCTGCGAATTCGGCCTCGGCCGGTGCCTGTGCGGTTGGCCCGTGCCGTTCTATTCTCCCTCCGCACCTGGTGCGGTGCACATTCGGAGAACGTCTATTAGAGGGCAAAGGATTATCCGCCGTCAATGAATCCGGCGAATCAGGATCGATGAAATCCTGCGGAGTGCGGCTGTGAGGCACAGGCGCTACGATCCGCGTGTCAGATGTCGCCGTGCGGAATATTTCGGAAAAGGAAAGACCCCGCCGCGGCGGGGTCTTTCGATGTGCGTGGGTCAGGCCCGCAGTGCCTTCTTCAGGAAGTCGACCTGGAGAAGCAGCAGGTTCTCCGCCACGACCTCCTGCGGCGTCATGTGCGTCACGCCGGACAGCGGCAGCACGGTGTGGGGACGGCCGGCGGCCAGCAGAGCCGACGACAGGCGCAGGGTGTGCGCCGCCACGACGTTGTCGTCGGCGAGGCCGTGGATGAGCAGCAGGGGACGTTCGAGCTTCTCGGCGTCGGCCAGCAGGGAGGACCGCTCGTACACGTCGGGCCGCGCACCGGGGTCGCCGAGGTAACGCTCGGTGTAGGCGGTGTCGTACAGGCGCCAGTCGGTGACGGGGGCCCCGGCGATGGCGGCGTGGAAGACGTCGGGACGGCGCAGCACGGCCAGCGCGGCGAGGTAACCGCCGAACGACCAGCCCCTGATGGCGACCCGCGTCAGGTCGAGGTCGTCGGGGTGGAGGCGCGCGGCGCCGTGCAGCGCGTCCACCTGGTCCTCAAGGGCCGGGGTGGCGAGGTCGTCGAGCACTTCGCGCTCGAACGCGGGGCCGCGGCCCGGGGTGCCGCGGCCGTCGGCGACGACGACGGCGAAGCCCTGGTCGGCGAGCCACTGCGGCTCCAGGTAGGCCCGGCCGGCGGCGACGGCGCGCTGCGCGTGCGGGCCGCCGTAGGGGTCCATGAGGACCGGCAGCCGCGCGGAGCCCGGCACGTGGCCGCTCGGCAGCAGCACCGCGGTGGTCAGCTCGCGGCTGCCGGTGCGCACCAGCGACACGCGTGGTTCGAGCCGCGGCGGCTCGGTGAGGGACCGCACGGTGCGGCGGTGCTCGCCGCTCACCACGCGCACGGTGGTGGTGGGGGAGTCGAGGGTCTGGCCGAGCTGGACGAGCACGCCGTTGCTCAGCCGGCCGTGGTGCACGCCGGGGGTGTCGGCGGTGAGCGGGGTGAGCGTGCCGGACGACCACGTCCACAGGTGGGCCTCGGCCGGGTCGGTGCTCGCGCGGAACAGCACCGTGCCGTCGTGCACGCCGAGCACCTCGCGCACCTGGAGCTCCGGCGGGGTGACCGCGCCGCCGTCCACGAGCAGGCGCCGCGCGTCGCCGTCCACGGCCGTCCACACCAGTTCGCCGCCGGACAGCCGGGCCGGCACGCCGGGGACGACGTCCACCCAGGCGGGGTCGGTGTCGGTGCGGACCTCGGTGGTGGCGCCGGTCGCGGGGTCCACGGCGAGCAGGCGCATGGTGCGCTGGTCGCGGGACAGGGTGACGATGAGGGGGCCGTGGCGGTCCCAGACCGCCGACACGAGGTACTCCTCGTCGAACGGCACCGGCACGCGCGAGCCGTCGACGCCGAGCACGAACAGCTCCACCACGGCGTTGGGGGTGCCGGCGGCCGGGTACGCGACCGTGGCCGGGGTGCGGTCGGGGTTGGCGGGGTCGGCGATGTGCCAGCGGTTCACCGGGGACTCGTCGGCCCGCTCCACCAGCAGCGCCGTGCCGTCCGGTGACCACCAGTGGCCGCGCAGGCGCTCCAGCTCCTCGGCGGCGATGAACTCGGCCAGGCCGTACGTCACGCCGCCGGCCTCGGGTTCGGCCAGCGCGCGGTCCTCGCCGGTGGCGAGCTCCTGCACGCGCAGCGCGCCGCCGCTGACGTACGCCACGCGGGTGCCGTCGGGGGAGACGCGGGGGTCGATCACCGGGCCGGGGGTGGTGAGCGCGCGTGTGCGCGCGGCGGCGACGTCCAGCACGTACAGCGCGCCGGACAGCGCGAAGACGATCGTGGTCAGCGCGGCGTCGGCGTCGTACGCCACCACTCCGCCGGCCGACTCCCTGGCACGCTCGCGGCGGGCCCGCTCCTCAGGGGGAAGGTCCTCGTCGGCGGGGCCGAGCTCGGCGGGGTCCACGAGCAGCCGCTCCTCACCCGACCCGAGGTCGAGCTCCCACAGCAGGGTCACGGCGTCGGTGCCGGACCGGCTGCGCAGGAAGGTGGCGCGCTCGCCGTGCGGCGCGACGGTGAAGCCCCTCGGCACGCCGAGGGTGAAACGACGGGTGCGTGCGTACATGCGCGGGAAGCTCTCACTCATGCCCACATCCTGCCAGCCCGTCGCAAGAGGGCCACGCGGCCTGTGGACAGGCGGACGTAGTCTCGGGGAATGACTGATCGCCGTTTGCTTCTCGTCCACGCACACCCCGACGACGAGTCGTCGAGCACCGCCGCGACGATGGCCAAATACGCCGCTGAAGGCGCGCACGTGACCCTGGTGACCTGCACACTCGGTGAGGAGGGGGAGATCGTGGTGCCGGACCTCGCGCACCTGGCGTCCAGCCGGGAGGACCGGCTCGGTGAGCACCGCATCGAGGAGCTGGAGGCCGCGTGCAAGGCCCTCGGTGTGGACGACCACCGTTTCCTCGGCGGGCCGGGACGCTGGCGCGACTCCGGCATGATGGGGGAGCCCACCAACGACGACCCCCGGTGTTTCTGGCGTGCCGACCTCGACGAGGCGGCGGCGGAACTGGTCACGATCATCCGTGAGGTGCGGCCGCAGGTCATCGTGACCTACGACGAGAACGGCTTCTACGGTCACCCCGACCACATCCAGGCGTACCGGGTGGCGTGGCGCGCCTACGAGTTGTCGGGGGACCCGTCCCACGGCACGGGGGAGCCGTGGCAGGTCGCCAAGTTCTACTTCATCGCGATGGCCAAGTCCGGCATGCGGCGCATCGCGCAGCAGATGCGCGGTACCGACTTCGACTTCTTCACTGAGGACAGCATCGACGACCTGCCGTTCGGGTCCGAGGACGCCGAGATCACCACGGTGATCGACGCGCGGCCGTACGGCGCGGCCAAGCTGGACGCGCTGCGGGCCCACCGTTCCCAGATCGCCGCGGACATGCCGTGGTTCGTGATGGCGGACCGGTTCGGCACCGACGGCCTCGGCGTGGAGCACTTCCGGCTGGTCGCGGGGGAGCGCGGGCCGGCGGGACGGCAGATGCCGCCGGAGGAGTGGGGGCTCGGCGAGCCCTTCGACCGTGAAGACGATCTCTTCGCGGGCATCGGATAGCCTTCTGACCCATGGAGGAAGAGCAGGCCGGCCGGGGTCACCCGGTGGTCTCCGCCTTGGTCGGCGGCCTGGCGTACGCCGTGCTCTTCGTCCTCGGCGTGGTCTTCGGCGCCGTCGCCGGCCTCGAGCATTCCTGGGACCGCGGCGGTTCCGTCCCGCTGGTGCCTCTTGTCCCGATCGGCCTGTGCGTGGTGCTGTTCGGCCTGCTCTACGGCGCGGGGCGGCTGATGTCGTCCAAGCTCGGCGCGTTCGTGCCTGGCATGGGGTGGATGCTGGTGGCGCTGCTGTTCTCGGTGCAGCGGCCCGAGGGCGATCTGGTGATCGCGGCCAACCCGGCGGGGTACTGGTATCTGGCGGCGGGGGCCCTGGCGCTGGTGGCGGCGGTGCTGCTGATCCCGTCGTCGGGGTCGTGGCTGCTCCACCAGGGGAGTTACCCGAGCAAGCACCCGGTCAACTTCCCGGATGGTCGGTCCGCTTAAGCTGACAGCCGTGCGATCTGTGGACAAAAAGGTGACCCAGGAGCTGTTCCGGACGGTGGCCGGACGGTTCGCGACGGGCATCGCGATCGTCACCACCCATGGCGACGGCGTGGACCACGCGATGACGGTCAACGCCTTCACCTCGGTGTCGCTCGACCCGCTGCTCGTGCTGATCTGCGTGGAGAAGGTCGCGAGGTTCCACAGCGCGGTCATCGCGGCCGGCGAGTGGGGGGTGTCGGTGCTCGGCGAGGACGGCGAGGAGGCGTCCCGCGCGTTCGCCACCCGCGGCCGGATCCTTGAGGGACAGCTCGACCGCTGGGCCCACCGGCGGGGGACGCTCGGGCTGGCGCTGTTCGACTCCGCGATCGCCACCCTGGAGTGCAGGACCACGGCCGTGCACGACGGCGGGGACCATTCGATCATCATCGGCGAGGTCGTCAGCGCGGGGCTGCCCCGCGAGGCCGAGCCGTTGATCTACCACAAGGCCCACTACCGTCACCTCGCTCCTGGTGCGCCTCCCGGTACGCCGCCCGACCCGGGGCCGTGAGGGGTGACGGGACGCCTCCGGCGGGTGACAATCGAGACATGCACCGGCGGCATCGGGCTCGGCAGGTGATCAACTACGTCAACCTCTCCACGCCGCTCGGCGTGGTGATCGCGCTGGTCGGCGGGGCCACCGTCCGCCGCGGCGAGTACGGCCTGCTGTACGCGCACGGTTACCGCCTGCGCTTCCCGGTCGCGGGTGCCTTCACGGTGGGGAACGTCGTGCTGACCGCCTACCCCGAGGGCCACCTGACCGGGGCCTTGCTGCGGCACGAGTCCCGGCACGCCACGCAGTACGCCTTCTGCGTCGGCCTGCCGATGCTGCCGCTGTACGGGCTCGCGGTGGTGCTTTCGTGGGCCCTGAGCGGACATCCCGCCGCGTGGAACGTGTTCGAACGTCTGGCCGACCTGGACGACGGGGGCTACCCGCGGCACCCTTCGCGATGGCGACGAGGCACCCTGGAGTAGGAAAACTGGGCATACCTACTCCGATCGGGGGAGTCCTCCACTTCAGGAAGTACATGCCGGATACATCGGACGGTTGACGCATGTTTTCCGTCCACGGGTAATTATCAGATCCAGAGTCTGATCGCCTCATTCGCCGCGTGACTCGCACCTGGCCTGGCACGAACAGGAGGGGTCGTATGTCGCAGACCGTCAGCCCTGAGATCTCCCCTTCCACTCCGCCACGCACACGCACCTGGCCCGCCGGCTTCAAGGACCGCCTGACGTGCCCGCTTCCCGACTTCCGCGAAGTGCTGAGCGTGACCTGGCACGGGGGCCTGCGACCCGACATCGGTGACGCCGACCAGATCCCCGTGATGCGGGCCGGACTGCCGCCGGTGGGGCCACGGGACACCGCCGCGACCTGGGTGGGGCACGCGACGTACGTGCTGCGCATCGGCGGGCTCACCGTGCTCACCGACCCCGTCTGGTCGAGGAAGATCCCCGGCGTGCGGCAGCGGCTCACCCCGCCGGGGCTGGCCTGGAGCGACCTGCCTCCCGTGGACGCCGTCGTGATCAGCCACAACCACTACGACCACCTGGACGCGCCGACGATCAGGCGCCTGCCGCGCCACACTCCGATGTTCGTGCCGGCCAACCTCGGACGCTGGTTCACCCGCCGTGGCTTCACCGACGTCACCGAGCTGGACTGGTTCGAGAGCGCGAGCATCGGCGAGGTCTCCTTCGACTTCGTGCCGTCCCATCACTGGAGCCGCCGCGGCCTGCGGGACACCTGCCGCAGCCTGTGGGGTGGCTGGGTGCTGACCTCGCCGCACCAGCGGGTCTACTTCGCCGGCGACACCGCGTACGGTGATCGGTTCAAGCAGATCGGGGACCGCTACCCCGGCATCGACCTGGCCCTGATGCCGGTCGGCGCGTACGAGCCGCGGTCCTTCATGCACGTCACGCACGTCGACCCCGCCGAGGCCGTACAGGCCTGTCAGGACGTGGGGGCCCGGCGGATGGCCACGATGCACTGGGGGACGTTCGTGCTGTCGGGTGAACCCCTCATGGCGCCGGTCCGCGAGGCGCGTGAGGCGTGGACGGCGGCGGGCCGCGCGTCCGCCGATCTGTGGGACCTCGCCATCGGCGAGACCCGCGTCCTCACCGGCTGAGCGGGCCGCCGCAGGAGCCCTTGACCACCTGTGCGGCCGTCCCTGGGGATGGCCGCATGGGTCCCTGGCCGGCGGGCCCGGTGCCCCTGGCCTGCGGATATTCCGATCTACGCGTGGCATGGCGGCACGCCTCAGGGCTGTCCGGATGCGGACAGCGTCCGGCCGGTGTCCGTATCGGGATTTTCAGGCTGCCGCGAATGGGAGTCCCAGCTTGCGGCAAAGATCCGGTTTTTTTGCCGCGATAAGCGTCTGACCAGAACAGGGCCATGTGGATGAAAACTAATGGCAGTTATCATCTCTGACGAAGCAGGTCAAGGTATTGATCGGACGGCGTGACTCGCATGCAATACCGGGGTGAATCACCGTAATTCCCCAAGGAGGATCACAACGGTGAACAACCCCCCCAGCACTCTCAAGAGCCGTCGGTTCCGTCACCTCGCGGTGAGCATGGGAATCGCGATCGCCGTCGCCGGCGTCGGCACCGCACAGGCCGCCACCGCGCCGGACCCGGTCAAGCCGAGCACCACCGGTGCCGTCGAGCACACCGGTGCCGTTCCGGGTGGCTTCGCCTCCTGGAAGGACCTCCTGCTGTTCCAGCAGAAGCTGACCACCGCCGCCGACCGGATCACCGCCGCCGCGAAGAACGGCGGCGGCTACGCCGGCATCATCGCGGCGCCGGAGAACCGTGAACTGCGGGTGTACTGGAAGGGCAAGCCTTCCAAGGCGATAAACGACCTGGTGGGCCAGCTCCGCCGCGACGTGTCGATCAGCGTGCTGCCCGCGCAGTACTCCGCGCGTGAGCTGGAGCGCGAGGCCGACCGCCTCATCCGCGCCAACAGCGCCACGCTCACCTCGACCGCGCCGCTGCAGGACGGCTCCGGCCTGAAGGCCTCCACCGCCGTGCTCGGCGCGGCCCGCTCGGCGATCGCCGGCGCGTCGGTGCCGGTCACCCTCGAGTACGGCGCCAAGCCCGAGCTGGCCTCCCGCTGGGACGACTCCCCGCCGTGGTGGGGTGGCGGCGCGTGGCGCAACACCAGCACCGGCGGCGGCTGCTCGACCGGCTTCGCCGTGACCTACGGCGGCGTGCAGAAGATGCTCTCCGCCGGGCACTGCGGCGACGTGGGTCAGACCGCCACGGACCCGACCGGCCAGACCATCGGCTCCATCACGCAGGACAACAACGGCCGTGACGTGCTGCTCATCGGCACCAGCGCCGCCGGCCGCGTCTTCAACAACCCGGTCGGCAGCGTCGCCACGGAGTTCAGCAACCCCGTGATCGGCACCATCGGCTCGACCGTCGGCATGTTCATCTGCACCTCCGGCGCCTACTCCGGCACCAACTGCAACATCAAGGTCACCGCGGTCGGCGTCAACATCAACGTCGGCTACATCATCTCCGGCACCGTCCAGGCCGAGCAGCAGGCGCACACCAACGCCGTCGGCCAGGGCGACAGCGGCGGCTCCGTGGAGGTCGTCAACCCCTCCAACACCCTCCAGGTGTACGCCGCGGGTGTGAACACGGCCATCGACACCAGCACGGCCGTCGCCTGCACCGGTTACGTCACCAGCGGCCGTACCTGCGCCTGGCGCATGTACTACTCGCCGTGGAGCAACGCGACCACCGCGTTCCCCGGCATCGCCATCATCACCGGATGACCGGCGAAGCCACAGTGATCTGATTTCAGCGATCAGGGGGCCGGCGCTCATGCGCCGGTCCCCTTTTCGTAGCCCTAGGCAAGCAAATGTGGAGTACCGGCCGGTCCGCTTGTCCAACAAATGGGTCGCTGACCGGGTTCGTTATACCTATTGCGAAGTTTGTGGCTATTTAATGCCTTGAGGAGGACGGTACCAGTGAGCACCCCCCGAAGAATCGTGAGTTCACTGTCCTTTCGCCATCTCGCCGTGACGATGAGCATCATGATCGCCGCCGGCACCGGCACGGCGCAGGCAGCGAGCGCACCCGACCCGGTCAAACCTCCGGCGACCGGAGCCGTCGAGCACACCGGCCCGGTGCCTGGCGGCTACGCCACATGGAAGGACCTGCTGCTCGACCAGCAAAAGATGGTCAAGGCCGCCGACCGCATCACCGCACTGTCGGCTGACGGCTACGCCGGCGTCGTGCTGGCGCCGGAGAACCGTGAACTGCGCCTGTACTGGAAGGGTGACACCCCCAAGCGGGTCGGCGACCTCATCGGTGTGCTGCGCCGCGACGTGGCGATCAGCGTCCTGCCGGCGCGCTACTCCGCGCGCGAACTCGCACGTGAGGCCGCTCGCCTCATCGCCGCCAACCGCGACCTGATCACCTCGGTCGAGCCGAACCAGGACGGCTCAGGCCTGCGGGCCACCACCGCCGCGACCGGCGTGGCCCGTACCGCGATCACCGGCACGTCCGTCCCCGTCACCTTCGAACACGGGGTACGGCCCAAGGTGGCGAGCCGCTGGGACGACAGCCCGCCGTGGTGGGGCGGCTCGGTCTGGGGGGTCCCCACGGCCGCCTGCACCACCGGCTTCGCGGTGACCTACCAGGGGGCCAGCAAGATCTGGACGTCGGCGCACTGCGCCAACGTCGGCCAGACCGCCGTCGACCCCACCGGCCAGGTCATCGGCCCCGTCACCCACGACGACGCCACCCGCGACTCGCTGCTCATCGGCGCGAGCGCCGCGGGCCGCGTGTTCAACAACCCCGTCGGCAGCGTCGCCACCGAGTTCAGCAACGCCGTGGTCGGCACCCAGAGCTCCTTCGTCGGCATGTTCGTCTGCACCTCCGGCGGCTTCTCCGGCACCAACTGCAACATCAAGGTCACCGCGATCAACGTCACCATCAACCCGGGCTGGATCATCACCGGCACCGTACGCGCCGAACAGCAGGCCTTCACCAACGCGGCCGGCGGCGGCGACAGCGGCGGCCCGGTGGAGGTCACCAACCCCGCCAACACCAACCAGGTCTTCGCCGCCGGCATCATCACCGCCACCGACTTCGGCACCCAGGTCCCCTGCACCGGCTACCGCCCCACCGGCCGCGTCTGCACCTGGCGCATCTACTACTCCCCCTGGACCAACGCCACCACCGCCTATCCCGGCATCGCCATCGTCACCGGATAGCCCACCAGATCGTGAGAGGCCGGGGGCCGGGAGACAACGGCCCTCGGCCCCTGGCGAGGCCGGACACACCGCACGCGAACTTTCTCAGGGCTGGTAGGACATGTCCATGAACACGGTCGCCGTGCTGAGTGACGGCGGCCAGGCGGAAACGGGCTGATTCGGCCTGGAAAAGGTCTGAGCCGAATTATCGGAACACCACGGATCGTTCCCCTGAATTTAACGACGCGTAACCTGGGGTTCCTGCCTCCTTCCGGGAATCCGGTCGGAAATCGTGATTCATCTGGTTGAGTCGTCCTGCTTTCCGCGTATAGTGGAATCGCGCGCCGTGAACGCAGCAGCTGCCGAAGTCGATCGGTTATGCCCGCGAGACAGGAGCACTTCTTTAATGGGTACAGTGGTCACCAGCGGAATATGGTCGCGTGTCGGCCTTGACGATGTGTCGCTTTTCGCCGGCATCGGTACTGAGCACATCAGATGGGGTGACGTCCCGGACGACAAGAGGAGCGGCTACATCTTCGAAGGCACCGTCGTCGAAGCGCAACTCGACGGCAGCGATTTTCTGCTCGGTACGTTCACGCACCAGAACCGCGTGATCCCGATGCCGACGAGCGAGCAGTTCTGGGTGTACCTCACGGTCAACGTCGCGTTCGAGGACGAAGGAATCGAGCACGATTTCACCGTGCGTTTCCGCCACGACGAGACGCCGAACGAGGGGCCGCACCCGAACGACGTGGTGAAGCTGCCGAAAGTCCACGAGAACGAGATCGTGTACGTCGACAATGTCGAGTACAAGGTGTCGATCACCGGTTTCCTCCGGAACAAGCGGAAGGTGACCCAGTTCGACAGCCCCGAAGGCGGCTCCAACAGCGCGGGCATCTTCGCGCGGTTCGAGCGGTCGGGTTCGCCGTCGATCTCCTGAGTCCTGGACGAGCCGAGCGTCTGGCCGGCGGTTCTCCCACCTCTGCGGAGCGCCGTGAACGCATCGTCCGCACTTTTCGTCTCACAAGTAGGAGAGCCGACGATCGGGAGGCGTTCATCGTGAATCCGAACCGTCACATCCGTTCCGCGACCACCGTCCTCGGCGCGACGTTCATCGGTTGCCTGATCACCGCACTGACGGCCTGCGCCGCTCCAGGCACACCCTCCGGCGACACCGGTGCCTCCCCCGAACCCCCCACGGCACCCACATCCCACCCCGCCACGACGAACCCCGCACAGAGCCAACTCCTCACTCTGGCCGGCCGGGTCACCGAGTACCTCCGCCAGACCCACCCCGCGCAGTACGCCGGCGTGGCACTCGACGGCGCGAAACTCGTCGTCTACCGAATCCCCTCCACATCCCTGGACGCCTCTCTGGCCGCCAAGTTCCCCGACGCTCCCTTGACCCTCCACGACGCCGACCACTCCGCACGCCAACTGGAGGCCCTGGCCGGCCGGATCACCGCCGACATCGACCACTGGAACAGACAAGGCGTCCCCATAACGACCGTCGCCCCCCTGGTCGACGGCTCCGCCGTGGAAATAGGCACCACCGACGTGGAAAGAGCCACGGCCGAACTCCCCGAACGCTACGGCCCGGCCCCTCTGAAGTTCACCGAGGCCAACCCCACCCTGCTGTCCACCACGTCCCCGGCCGGCTAGCCGTTCAGGTCCAGGTCTGGCCTTCCGGGGTGTCGGTGACCTTGACGCCGAGGGAGGCGAGCTCGTCTCTGAGGCGGTCGGAGGTCGGCCAGTCCTTGGCTTCCCTGGCCTTGGCGCGGGCCTCCAGGAGTTCGGCGGCGCCTTCGGGGAGGACGGGGACGGTGGGGGGTTTGCCGATGTCGGCGGAGAGGTCGAGGCCGAAGAGGTGGTCGAGGTGGAGGAAGGTCTCGAAGCGGGAGCCGGGGGGGATGGACTCGTCGCGTTCGAGCTCGCGGAGGATGCGCAGGGCTTGGGGGGTGTCGAGGTCGTCCTCGAAGGCGGCGGTGACGCGGGTGGCGTAGGTGGTGTCCAGAGCGGCGCTCGGGGACTCGGCCCAGGTGGCGACCTGGGTGCGCCAGCGGCGCAGGGTGCGGTCGGCGGCGGTGATGGTGTCCCAGGTGAGGTTCATCTGCTGGCGGTAGCGGTGCTCAAGGAGGGCCAGGCGGACGGCCAGGGGGTCCAGGCCGGCGTCCTCGACGTCGCTCAGCAGGACGACGTTGCCGGTGCTCTTGGCCATCTTGCGGCCGTCGAACAGGATGTGCTCGCCGTGGACCCAGTGGGAGACCACATCGTGACCCACGGTCGAGTTGGACTGGGCCCGCTCGTCCTCGTGGTGGGGGAACCGCAGGTCCTTGCCGCCGGTGTGGACGTCGATGTGCTCACCGAGGAAGCGCAGGGACATGGCGGAGCACTCGATGTGCCAGCCGGGGAAGCCGAGGCCCCAGGGGCTGTCCCAGGTCATCTCGCCGGGGGTCGTGGCGCCTTTCCACAGGGCCCAGTCGGCGTGGAAGCGCTTGCGCTCGTCGGGCTCGATGCGGTGGCCGGGCTTCAGCGCGTCGAGGCGGTTGCCGGAGATCTCGCCGTACGTGGGGAAGCTGGTGGCGTCGAAGAAGACCGAGCCGTCGGAGGCGGCGTAGGCGTGGCCGCGCTCGATGAGCTTGGCGATCATCTCGATCATCAGGTCGATGCTCTCGGTGGCACGAGGGGTGTGGTCCGGCGGCCTGATGTTGAGCTTCAAGGTGTCCTGGCGGAAGGCCTCTTCGTAGAAGCGCGCGATCTCCAGCGCGGAGCGGCCCTCGCGGCGCGCCTGCGCGAGGATCTTGTCCTCTCCGGTGGCG
Source organism: Sphaerisporangium rubeum (assembly GCF_014207705.1). Classification (NCBI taxonomy): domain Bacteria; kingdom Bacillati; phylum Actinomycetota; class Actinomycetes; order Streptosporangiales; family Streptosporangiaceae; genus Sphaerisporangium; species Sphaerisporangium rubeum. The sequence continues at coordinate 6,692,316 of NZ_JACHIU010000001.1, read as the reverse complement.
TCGATCTGGTCGTCGTCGGCGAGGTGGCCGACGTCGGTGATGTTCTGGCACACGACGACGCGGACGCCGCGGCGCTCGAGCACCCGGCGCATGAGGTCGGGAAGCAGGTAGGAACGGAGGTTGCCGACGTGAGCGTAACGGTAGACGGTCGGCCCGCAGGTGTAGTCGCGCACCACGCGCGCACCCTCTGGAACGATCGATTCCGCCTGCCTGGTCCGTGTGTCGTACAGCCTCAACATGACCAAGAGCTTAGGACATGTCGGGTCACCTGTCCGGAGCCCGCCGCAGACCTGTGGACGGCGGGGGAGGGCAACCCCGGGTGCCGGTGCGGCCGGATGTGTCCCGAGGCCGCAAGAGGGTGGACGGTCAGGGCCGGGGGGTGGACGGTCAGACGGTCTCGGGCTCGATGAAGGCGAGGATGTCGCGGTCGCCGCGTTCGCGGAGACGAGCGACGATCTCTTCGCGGGACGCGCCGTCCGGCAGGCCGATGCGTGCGCCGATCAGGCGCAGGGCCTCGGCCTCCGAGGCCACCGGCGCGGTGTAGCCGATGAGGTGCAGGGCCATGTTGATCGGCGGCAGGCCGGAGGCGGCCTGGGGGAGGTAGCGCGTGAGCAGTTCGCCGCCGTCCGACACGGTCAGGAAGATCGAGTCGCCTTCCCCGGCGCTGTAGTCGGCCAGTATGGCCCGGATGGAGCCCATGGTCGGCTGGTTGTGCCAGCTGATCACGACGTCACCCGACGGGGTGGACGTGGTGAGCTGACCGCCTGGCGCCATGCCGAGGTGCGCGGCGAAACCGGTCGGCAGCGGGGAACCCGAGCCGCGCAGGTGCTCGCCGTTGACGTCCACCCGGTGCCACCACCGGCCGTCGCGGCTGCGGAAGGACCGCCGCGTCATCGACACGTCCCTGCGCGGGCTGTACGGCTCGGCCTGCTCCGGCGCCGCGACCCTGATCCACCCGCGCTGGGTGCGCTCGAAACCGGGGCCGCCGGCGTACGCGCGCACCGAGCTGTCGCTGACCTCGTACTTGGCGGTGAGCTTGGCGACGACGTCGTTCACCGACACCTCGCCGCCGGCCCGCTCGATCTCGCGCACGATCATCTCGCGGATGCCGATGTACTCCTCGCCACCCCAGCGCGCCAGCCCGTACCGGTTGCGGTCCACCCGCAGGAAACGGCTGTCGGCGGTGAGCTGGTTGCGTATGCCGACGATGCTGTAGTCCTCGCCGATCCGCGCCTGGATCTCCTCCGGCGTGAGCGGCGCCTCGGCGACGGCGAGCACCGCTTCGGCCTTGTCGTTGACGCTGCGCGGCCACGGCACGACGTGGCCTTCGAGCACACGCAGGTGCGGCACCGAGGCCAGCCACCGCTCGGCGACGTCCTCGCGCACCCCGAGCCGCGCCACCATGCCGACCGCCTCGGGAAGCTTCACCGGGCCGTCGGTGAACAGGCGGCGCGTCTTGTCCTTCAGCTCGTCGGCGCCACCGGCGACCAGCCAGCCGTCCACCTGGTCGTACCCGGTGAGCAGGCTGCGCACGAACCGCCAGGCCGGCACGCCGAGCGTCGTCAGCTCCGCGCGGTGCCAGGGTACGGCCGCGGCGAGGTCGTCGGCGGGTACGGCGGTGCCGAGCCGGCCGCGCAGCCACGTCAGGTGCGCGGCGAGCGGCGCGGCCTCGGGGGCCGCCAGCCGGGCCTGCACGTGGTCGCGCAGGTCACGCTCGATCTGCCTGATGCGTTCACGTGTCACCGAGAACCGCTGCGCCAGGTCGTCCAGCGTGACGCGATGCTCGGCGTACACCCGGTCCCTGGCGATGGCCCGCTGCCGGTCGTCGAGCGCCGAGAAGATGTCGTCGATCAGCTCGGGGATCGGCCGGTCCTGCCGCACCTGTGCGGCCGGCGCGGCGATCGACTCGTGGCTGCCGGAGGCGACCAGCCGTTCCAGCACGTCGGTGAAGACCGTGCGCACCGTGTCCCTGGCGTCGGGGGTCCGCGCGGACCGCTTGGGATCGATCATCCTGAGCGGCGGCAGGATGTCGCCGAGCGGCAGGTGTCCCCAGCAGGCCATGGTGAGGTCGGCCAGCCGTGCGGCCACCTGAGCGGTCCCCGCGATCAGGCACGCACGGTCGAGCGGCAGCGCCTGCCACCACGCGTCCGGCAGACGAGGATCGCTCGCGATCGGCTCGACCTGGCCGGGCGGGGTCCAGCGCAGGGGAGGCACGATGTCGCTAAGGCTCAGATTCATGAAGGTCCAAACCGGCATGGGGCATGTGGTGGCATCGGACGGGTTCCGCCGGGTTCAGGGTATTGGGTCAGGGCGGTAGAAATGGACTTGCTCGCCCGGAATAGGACACGTAAAGGCGTTCGGTGGCCCGGGTGCAGGCCATGTACAGAAGCCCCCGTTCCCGTTGCAGATCGTGTGCCCTGGCGGTCGGGTCCTCCTCGGCCGGCGTGAGGGAACCAGGCGCGGGGACGACGCCTTCCGCGACGCCGATCAGTGCGACCCGGCGGAACTCCAGGCCCTTGAGCCCGTGCAGCGGGGTGGCGCGCACCGCGAGGCCCGCTTCGCGCAGCGCCGCCTTGACGTCCCTGACGAGGCCGGCCGAGCGGGCCGCGACGGCCACGGCCCTCGCCGGCACCCCCTCGGCCAGCCACTCCCCGACCTGCGTGACCAGCCCGGCGAGCTCCGCCTGCGGCGAGACGTACTCCCGGACGACGGGACGCGGGCCCTCCTGTCCGGCGCGGAACCCCGCGAGCTCGGTGACGCCGTCCACCAGCCCGTCCACCGGACCGCCGCCGCGCAGCCGCACGGCCCAGGTGAGGATCTCCCGCGGCAGGCGGCGCGACACGGTGAGCCGGTAGGTCTCGGCCTTCACCCCGAGGCTGCTGAGCGCGACCCGGGTGTCGAAGACCCGCTGATGGGGGTCGCCGACGATGAACAGATCGTCCGGGCCCGCCGGCACGGCGGCCCGCAGCAGCCGCCACTGCGCCGGGTGCAGGTCCTGCGCCTCGTCGACCACGATGTGCCGGTACGGCTCGCCGCCTGGCGCGTCGTCGAGCAGGTCGCCGGTGGTGCGGCCGAGCAGCGTGCTCGCGCGTGTCGCGAGTTGCAGCAGGGTGCGCCTGCCGGTCTCACGCAGCCGTCCCGTGACGTGCTCGATGGCACGCCACACCTCGGCTCGCTCGCCGCGGTCGAGGTCCACGCCGCGGCCGGGACGGGCCGCCGACAGGTACTCCTGCAGGGTGCACAGGTTCTGCGCGAGGATCACCTGTTCCCACTCGCGCAGCAGGAACGCGGGGCTGTGCGTCGTGCCGTACAGCTCGGCGGCCTCCTGCCACAGCGAGGCGAGGTCGGGGGGGCCGACCAGCAGCGGGGGCCGGCCCTCGGCCTCGGCGACGACGCGGTGCGCGAGACGTTCGACGTTCCCGACCTCGATGCGGTCGCGCACCCGCGTGTCGTCCACGAGCAGGTCCAGCTTGGCGGTGAGGTCGGCGGCGGTGGCCTGGGAGAACGTCACCACGAGCACCCGGCCGCCGCCGGTGCGCGCCAGATGCGCCGCGCGGTGCAGCGCGAGCACGGTCTTGCCGGTGCCGGCGCCGCCGGTCACGAGCACCGGGCCGTCGTGGACGTCGTGGTAGGCGATGCGGTACTGGACCGCGTAGGGGAAGCCGCACCACTGCGGCCGGTCCAGCAGGTGGTCGAGCTCCTCGGCGTCCGCGACGAACACCGCGCGGCTCGGCGTGCGGTCGAGCGCGGCCCCGAGGTCGCTCACGTCGATCGGCCCCGCCGGTACGGCCGCGCACGCGTCGAGCGCGCGCCACGCCTCGGCGATCGACCCGCCGGCGGCGAGCACCGACAACGGTGCGAACTGGCTCTCGGGGATCAGCGGCTCCACCGCGTCGAGGGCCGTCTCGCTCGCCATGAGCCGCACCAGCGGCAGCAGCCACGTGTCGATGCCGAGCCCGAGCAGGTCGGTGTCGCAGACGTGCGCGAACAGCCGCCGGGCCGCCGACCCGGCGGCGCGGCGCAGCGCGGGCTCCACCGACTCCAGCGCCGCGGCGTCCCAGATCTCCGCCATCCCGGCGGCGGCGTTGACCGCGAACCTGTGCCGCTGCGCGTACGACCACGCCTCGGCGTCCGGCTGGACGGTCAGCATCCAGTACACGTCGCGCTGCCGCACCACCACGCCGCGGTGCCGGTCGGTCAGCCGCATCGTCGCGACGCGCGGGTCACGCGTGTTGCGCACCCGCTCGGGATGCGGCGCGGAGGTGGCGCCGCGCAGGAACCGCCGCAGCGACACCACCGCCTCCTCGCGTGCCGGGGATGCCAGCGCGCCGAGGTCGCTGTGGACCTCTGGGGCGATGGCGAGCCGGGGCACCGGGGCTCCTGTCAGACCATCAGGGACAGCAGATCGCGGTCCCCGCGTTCACGTAGCCGGTTCATCAGGTCCGGCAGGCCGACCGGGCCGGTCATGCCGATGCGGGTGGCGAGCACGCGGATCGTCTCCTCCAGCGACTCGGTGCCCCCCGAGGTGTGGCCCGCGAGCCGCAGCGCCATCGCCCCCTTGTCGGAGTCGCCGGACGCCGCCGGGACCAGGCGGGTGCGCAGCACCTCGTCGTCCTCGGCGACCGTGAGGAACAGATGGGCCCCCGGCGTGGCCTCCATGTCGGTGAGGAGGCCGCCGAACGACTCGATGACCGGACGGGTCTGCCAGCTCAGCGTGACCTCGCCTGCCGCGCTCCCCACCGTGCGGCTCTCGCCGGGGGCCATGCCGAGGTAGGCCGCGAAGCCGCTCGGCAGCGGGCACTCTCCGCCGTTGATCTGCTCGGGTGCCACGTCGACCCGTAGCCACCACAGGCCGTCGGGGTGCCTGAAGCACCTGCGGGTCATCGACACGTCCTTCAGGCGGCCGTCCGGCGCGGAGTGCGCGACCTCCTGCTGCCTCTGCCGTTCACCCTCCTGGCCCGGCACGGGTTTCGGGCTCTGGATGCGCAGCTGCGGCACGCTCTCCAGCCACTCCTTGGCGACCTCGGGGTGGATGCCGAGCGTGGTCACCAGTTCCAGCGCGCGGGCCACCGTCGGCGGACGGTCGGCGTCCAAGATCAGTGCGCAGGTGCGTTCGCGCAGGTCGTTGACGTCCTCCGACACCAGCCAGCCTTCCTGCACGGTGTAGCCCGGCAGGGTGCTCAGCACGAACTGCCACGCCGGCACGTCGAGCGAACGCAGCTCACGTGTGTGCCAGGGGGCCGCGGCGATGAGGCGCGACCTCGGTGCGGCGACGCCGAGGGTGCCGGGCAGCTTCTCCAGGTACTGCGCGTAGGGGGCGGCGTCCGGGCTCTCCAGCCATTCGGCGAGGCGGTGGCGCAGCTCGTGCTCGAGCGCCACGATCTCCTCGGCGGGGACGGCGAACAGCTTGGCGAGCTCCTCGGGGGCGGCGGGAGCGTCGGTGAAGACGTGGTTCTGCGCCACCGTCCACGTCTTGTCGTCCAGGTCGGCGAAAGCGGCGTCGATGATCGCGACCATGTCACGTTCCTCGCCGTCGGCCCCGGTCCCGCCGGCCGGCTCCGCGCCGGCCGCGTCCGCCGTGTCGGACGTGTCGGCCAGGTGGTCGGCCGGGTGGTCGGCCGGTACGGCGTCCGTGGAGTCGCCGGGTTGCGTGCGCTCGGGCTCCCCGGCGGACTCCTGGCCGGGCCGCTCGTCGGCGGCGCGCGGGGTGTCGGGGCCGAGCGGGCCGGGGGCCGGCTCGTCCCGTGGATCGGGGGACGGCTCCCGGTGCGTGCGATCGGTGCCGAGGGGGTCGGGGTCGTGCTCACCCTGCGCCGGGACGGGGGCCGGTTCCGAGGTGGGGACCGGGGCCGGGATCGGCACGGGGAGCGGCACGGCGAGCGGCGCCGGCATGCCGTTCGGCACCGGGCTCGACACCGGGCTCTGCGGCGGGAAGGGGACGGCGTTCGGCGCCGGCGGGGTCGGGGACGGCTCGTACCTGGCGGGACGCTCGGGACGGGGGGGAGGAGTGAACATCGAGGGGCGGGACGTCGCGGGGGTGCCGGCGACGGCGTCGCCGAAGACCCGCTGCTCCAGCGCGGCGGCGGCCATGCGCGCGGCGGCCAGGCCGAGCGGGTCGCCGGGGTCGATGGCCTGGCTCTGGCGCGACTGCCGTTTCGGCAGCGCGGGACGGCGCACCGGCAGCGGCTCACGCTCGGCGGGGGCCGGGGCCCGCAGCGCGGCGGGGGCCCGCTCCTCCTGCGCGTTCTCCGCGGGGGCCTTCTCCGCGGGTGTCTTCGCGCCGGCGGTCATGCGGGTGAACACCGCGGTGAACAACGCGGCGAGCACCGGACGGGGCCGGATGAACGGCTGGTCGGTCAGCTCCCTGCCGGTCAGCGCGAGCAGACCGTGCCAGGAGCCCACGCGGTCCAGCGCGATGGACACCTGCGGCTCGTCGGCCTCCTCGGGGTCCATGACGTGCAGCGCGGGCAGCACGTCCCCCACGGCGGCGGCCGGCCAGTGCTCCAGCGCCAGCTCCGTCAGCAGTTCACCGAGCGCCTCCGGCCCGATCACGGCGAACACCTGGGTGACCGGCAGCGAACGCCACCAGGCGTCAGGCAGTCCCGGCAGGTCGCGCAACTGCGAGAACCCCGCCGCGTCACTCCAGCGAAGCGGAGGCACGAGATCACTCAGGCAGAAGTTCATCCCGTTCCCTCTCCGGTGATTTCAGGACCAGAACATAGTCTGGCAAACCGCACGATCGTCGGCGCCGTTACGCTCGTACGGCGGCGAAGCGCAACCGCACGTAGTCGGCGACCCACCCCGACTCCCGGCGCAGCGCGGGGGCCGCCAGCTCGTTGACCCGCCGCAGCAGCGGCTCCACCGTCTCGGCCGGCACATCGTCCAGCAGGTGTCCCGCGAACATGCGCACCCAGTCGGCCGCGCCGTTCTGGCACTCGTCGAGCGGGGTCGGCCGGTCGAAGTACTCGAGCAGCCGCACCGTGAAACCGCACTTCTCCAGCCGTGTGGCGTACTCGGCGGGGGTCGGGAAGTACCACGGCAGGTCGGGCTCGCGCAGGCCGTGCTCACGCCACGCGGTCATCATCGCCGACGTCAGCGCGGCGCAGTTGCCGGCGCCACCCATCTCGGCCACGAACCGGCCCCCAGGCGCGAGCGCCGTGCGCACACAGCGGATCACCGCGTCGGGGTCGCGGCCCATCCAGTGCAGCGCCGCGTTGGAGAACACCGCGTCGTAGGTGTCGAGCAGCCGGAAGTTGGCGCCGTCCCCCACGATGAAGTCCAGCCCCGGATGGTGCCGCAGCGCGACCTCGATCATCGCGGCCGAGCCGTCCATGCCGAGGACCGTCGTGCCCCGTGCCGCGATGTCCGCGGTGAGCACCCCCGTGCCGCAGCCGAGGTCGAGGATGCGCTCACCTGGCTGGGGATCCAGCAGTTCGATCAGCGGCGCGCCGTGCGCCGAGACGTAGCCGAAGGAGCTGTCGTAGGCGCGAGCGTTCCACCGCATCAAACTCGGCGTGTCGTATCGCACGGCCATCAGCTCGCATTCTCCGACATCGCTTGTCCGTGTCCTTACCGGTCCTCACGGGTCCTTATGGGTAGAGACACTTTAAGGCTTCGATGTCCGGGCCACACATCGGTCGCGATGGTTGCTCTGGCCCGTTCGCGAGCGTGCGGACTCAGCCCACGGCGGTGGCCCAGGTGGACTTCAGGTACGTCCGGCCGGCGTCGTACTGCGGGATCGTGAGCATCACCGGCCGGCCGGGGACGGCAGGCATCCGGGCCGCGGCCTGGCGGTCGAGCGCTCCCTTCATCTCCAGCGCCTCCATGCGCACGGGACGCGCGAAGCCCTTCAGCAGCAGGTTCTGCGCCTCGTCGCCGAACAGGAACTCCTCCCACAGGCGGGCCGCCGCGGGGTGCGGGGCCTTCTTGTTGATCGCCTGCACGTAGTAGGACGCCAGCGCCGCGTCCTTGGGGACCACGACCTTCCAGGCCGGTCTGTCGTCGCCGGCGGTCTGCGCGGCCTTGGCGGCGTTCACGTAGTCCCAGTCGACCAGCGTGTTGGCCTTGGACGGCTTGCTGAACGCGCCTGACTTCTTCAGCCGCGCGAACAGCTCGACGCCGCGTTTCGCCTCCGGCGTGCCGTTACGCAGCGAGGCCGCCATCACGCCGTGGAACGCGGCGGCGGTACGAAGCGGGTCGCCGGCCAGCGCGACGGCGTACCCCGGCCGCAGCAGGTCGGCGAAGGTGCGCGGCTCCTTCACCTTGCGCGGGTCGTAGCCGATGGACATGTAGCCGCCGTACGCGCCGTACCACCGGCCGCCGAGGTCCTTGACGCCGTCCGGCACGTCCTGCCACGCGGCGACGCGGTACGGCGCGAACCGCTCGGCGTTGGCGGCGGCCACGTCCAGGCCGAGGTCGAACACGTCCGGCGCGTCCTGCGGCCGCGCGGCCTTGGCGATCTCGATCTCCCTGTGGCTGCTCGCCTTGGGCTCGGCCACGTTGATCCTGATGCCGTAGTGGCCGGTGAAGCGGTCCATCACGGCGCCGAAGTTCACCCAGTCGCGCGGCACGCCGACGAGGTTCAGCGCGCCTTCGCGCCGCGCCGCCTCCACGAGGCGGTCCATCGTGCCGAACCCCTCGGCGAGCCCGGTGGCGCGGGGGTCGATCGGCTGCTCCCGCTTCGGCTCGGCCGGTGAGGACGAGCACGCGGCCACGGCGGCGGCGAGGAGCATGAGACAGACTGCGGATGCGGCACGTGTGGTCACGTATCGAATACTCGGCGTCACATCGGCGTGGGTCGAGGAGGCACGCGGGGCTTTGACCGGTGTTGGGCCGGCGCCTGCCGGGTCGTTGCGGGGAGCCGGGGATCAGCGCGCGCGGCCCGGCGCGTCGGGGACGACCTTGCCGGCCACCACGGACGTCTCGGAGATCTCGACCAGCTCGCCGTCGCGCCTGCGCACCCGGAGCACCCCGTGCTCCCAGGAGACGAGCACCCCTACGGTGTCACGGAAACCCCCGGTATCGGCACGCCGGATCGTGACACGACGGCCGATGTCGGACGGGGTGACCGCGATGACCAGCCTGCCCGCGAAACGCGCAGTCAACGGCTTTGCCCCCCTCCGTTTCGGACACGTGGCCCACGCGGCAATACTAGGTCTAGCAACCCGCGGTCGTCGTCATGCGGAAAAGAAGGAGTCCGAGGTGACCTACGTCATCGCGCAGCCTTGCGTGGATGTGCTGGACAAGGCGTGCATCGAAGAGTGCCCCGTCGATTGCATCTACGAGGGCAACCGCATGCTCTACATCCACCCAGACGAGTGTGTGGACTGCGGCGCGTGCGAGCCCGTCTGCCCGGTCGAGGCGATCTTCTACGAGGACGACACGCCGGACCAGTGGAAGGACTTCTACAAGGCCAACGTGGAGTTCTTCGAGGAGCTGGGCTCGCCGGGTGGTGCGTCGAAGGTCGGCAAGATCGAGCGTGACCACCCGATCGTGGCGGCGCTGCCGCCGCAGGCGGAGGCACACTGACCACCTCGCGCTTCGCACGTGGTGCCACAGGTACCGTGACTCAGGTCGCGGTACCACCCGTCCATGCCTGTGCCATGCCCCGTGAAGCGCGCTGTGACGTGCCGCGGGGCCGGTGCGGCTGGAGTGTTCGCAACTCAGGAGTGATGCGGTGATCGGCCTGCCGGACTTCCCGTGGGACCGCCTGGCGTCGTACAAGGAACGCGCCAAGGCGCACCCCGGCGGCATCGTCGACCTGTCCGTCGGCACCCCCGTGGACCCGGTTCCCGCCGTCGCGCGCGAGGCGCTCGCCGGCGCGGCCGACAGCCCGGGGTACCCCCTGACGTACGGCACGCCGCGCCTGCGCGAGGCGGCCGCCGGCTGGCTGGCGCGCCGCCACGGCGTGAGCGTCGGCCCCGAGGCCGTGCTCCCCACGATCGGCTCCAAGGAGCTGGTCGCGTGGCTGCCGACGCTGCTCGGCGTGGGCCCCGGTGACCGCGTGGTCCACCCCACGCTCGCCTACCCCACCTACGACGTCGGCGCGCGGCTGGCCGGCGCCACGCCGTACGCCGCCGACGGGCTGCTCGCGCTCGGCCCCGAGCGGGTGCCGCTGGTGTGGGTGAACTCCCCGTCCAACCCCACCGGCCGGGTGCTGCCGCCTGAGCACCTGCGCAAGGTGGTCGACTGGGCCCGCGAGCACGGCGCCGTGGTGGCGTCCGACGAGTGCTACATCGAGCTCGGCTGGGAGGACCAGCCGGTCTCGATCCTCCACCCCGACGTCTGCGGCGGCTCCCACGAGGGGCTGCTCGCGGTGCACTCGCTGTCCAAGCGCTCCAACCTCGCCGGGTACCGCGCCGGTTTCGTCACCGGCGACCCCGCGCTGGTCGCGCGGCTGCTCGAAGTACGCAAGCACGCCGGCATGATCGTGCCGGAGCCGGTGCAGGCCGCGATGGCCGCCGTGCTCGACGACGACACCCACGCGGCCGAGCAGCGCGAGCGGTACGCCGCGCGGCGCGCGCTGGTGCGTCCGGCGCTGGAGAAGGCCGGCTGGCGCGTCGAGCACTCGACGGCGGGGCTCTACCTGTGGGCCACCGACGGCCGTCCGTGCTGGGAGCAGGCCGGCGCGCTGGCCGATCTCGGCATCCTCGTGGCCCCCGGTGATTTCTACGGACCGGCCGGCGCTTCTCACATTCGTGTCGCGATGACCGCGAGTGACGAGAGGATCAATGCGGCGGTGCTCCGGCTCCAGTAATATCCCGCGGCATGACCGTTGCGGTCGTGCTCGCCGTGAGCGCAGCCATCCTGGTCGTCGTGCTGGGCACCTACCTTGGCACGCGGCGTACCGAACGCGGGGCCCGTGCGGCTCGCGACGCGGCTCCGTCGTTCGCTGAACCGGTCCAGCCCGAGGCCGCTCCCCACGTGGACCCCGACTACCTCGATCCGCGCACCATCAAGGTCGGCGACACGGTGGACCGGCGCGGCGTGCGCGCCAGGGTCATCGGCGCGCTCCACCTGTCGTGGCAGGGTGACCAGTGGGTCGAGTACCTGCTTGAGGAAGGCATGCGCCACTACCAGTGGCTCTCGGTCCGCGAGCGGGGTGACGCGCACGGCGAGCTGTCGCACCTGGAGGTCCACTTGTGGACACCGGTGCCGACCGAGGGCATGGTGCCGGCCAAGAGCATGCTGATCATGCAGGGGGTCGAGTTCTTCCCCATCGAGCGCGGCACGGCGGCGTTCCGCTCCGAGGGAACGACGGGGTACCCCGAGCGCGGCCTCATCGACTTCGCCGACTACCGTGCCGGCGACGGCCGCTTGCTGACCTTCAACCGCGTGCAGGGCCAGGCGTGGACGGCGGCGCACGCGCAGCCGCTGGCCCCGGGGTCCATCAAGGTGGACCGCCTGACCTGACCGCCGCGCAGGACTTCGAGGCCGGTCAAGGCGGCCGGCCCGTACGCGGGTCCGTCCCCGGCAAGGTCGTCGTCACGATCTGACCGCGGCCCGGCGCCTCGGCGTCCGGCCCGGTGCCGCGGGCTCGTCAGAAGACTCAGGCGATGACGACCTGGCCGGCGCCGGCCTTGGCGTCGGCGAGCCAGCCGTCGTGGCCGGCGGTGGCGGTCCAGGAGACGCCGGCGTAGCGCACCTGGTGGAGGCCGTACTTCTGCGCGTGGGCCACCGACCAGGCGGCGATGAGCCAGCCTCTGCGCTGGGACGCCGCGTCGATCTGGTTGCTCTGCGGCGCGCCGCCGCCGAGGGCCCTGCCGAGCTCCTTGCGCGCCTTGGCCGCCTCGAACGCGACCGGTTTGTCCGGCGGCGGGTACCAGCAGTGCACGGCCTTCGGCACCTTGCCGGTGAACGCGTCGGCGAGGATGCGCGCGTCGGTCTCGTGCTGCGCGTACGCCGAGCCGTCCGCCGAGCGCTGCACGGCCTGTGCGGCGTCGTGCAGCGGCAGCTTCAGGTAGCGCTTGACCTTGACCAGCGCGGAGAAGAACTTGTTCGTCGCGTACACCGGGTCCTGGAGCTGCTCCACGGTGCCCCACCCCTGCGAGGGCCGCTGCTGGAAGACGCCGACCGAGTCGCGGTCGCCCCACGTCAGGTTGAGCAGCTTGGACTCCTGGATCGCGGTGACGTACGCGATCTGCACGGCACGCTCCGGCAGCTTGCGGCGCGCGGCCACCGCGGCGATGGTGGCGGAGATCTGGGCCTGCTCGATGTCCAGGTCGAGGGTGCCGAGTGCGGTGGTCACCTGGCAGTGCTCACCGAGGGCGAAAGGCTTCGCTCTGTTCAAAAGGTGATAAATGCCGAAAAATATTGCCACGCTGAGCACGACAACTATCGCGATGATCGTCAGAACCGCTCGTGAGAAACGCCGTGCCACGCACAAGAACCTACCGGCCCGATCGCGGTGTGTGTGCGGCACTAAGCTCCCGTTCCATGAGCGAGACCTTCGAGAGCCCCCTTCCCGCCGCCGTAGAGGACCTGTGGAAGCGCCGCGACGAGCTGTCGCCGGCCGACACCGAGGCGCGTGACGTCGTCGTCGGCGCGGTCGACATGCTGGACACCGGCCAGGCCCGGGTCGCCTTCGTGGACGACGCCACCGGTGAGGTGGTCGTGGACGAGCGCGCCAAGCGCGCCATCCTGCTCGCCTTCCGCGTGCTCGGCATGGCCGAGAGCCAGGTCGGCGACTTCCGCCACCACGACCGCGTGCCGCTGAAGACCACCCTGGACGGGGTGCGTGTGGTGCCGGGTGCCATCGCGCGCTGGGGTGCGCACCTCGCACCCGGCGTGGTGCTCATGCCGTCGTTCACCAACATCGGCGCGTACGTCGCCAGCGGCACCATGGTGGACACCTGGGCCACCGTGGGTTCCTGCGCGCAGATCGGCAGGAACGTCCACCTGTCCGGCGGCGTCGGCATCGGCGGCGTGCTCGAGCCGCCGAACGCCGTGCCGGTGGTCGTCGAGGACGAGGCGATGATCGGCAGCCGCGCGATGATCGTCGAAGGCGCACGGGTCGGCAAGGGCTCGGTGGTCGGCGCCGGCACGATCCTGTCGGCCTCGGTGCCGGTCATCGACGTGGAGACCGGCGAGGAGATCAGCCGCGGCCACATCCCCGACTGGTGCGTGGCGGTCGGCGGCACCCGGCAGCGGGAGTTCCCCGGCGGCACCTTCGGCCTGCCGTGCGTGCTGGTGCTCAAGCGCCTCGAGCCGGGACAGCGCCACAGCAAGTCCGAGCTGAACGACGTGCTGCGCAGGCACGGCGTCAATGCCTGACGCCGCGCCGCTCGACCTGTCCGCCGACGTCAGGGACCTGACGGCGGCCCTGGTGGACGTCGAGTCGGTCAGCGGCGGCGAGAAGGCCCTCGCGGACATGATCGAGGCGGCCCTCGCGCCGCTTCCCCACCTGACGGTCGTGCGGGACGGCGACGCGGTCGTGGCGCGCACCGAGGCCGGCCACGCCGAGCGGGTCGTGATCGCCGGCCACATCGACACCGTGCCGGTCGCCGGCAACCTGCCGTCGCGCGTCGAGGACGGTCTGCTGTACGGCTGCGGCACCTCGGACATGAAGAGCGGCGTCGCGGTCGCGCTCAAGCTCGCCGCCACGGTGGAGCGGCCGGCCCGCGACGTGTCGTACGTGTTCTACGAGTGCGAGGAGATCGAGGCCGCACGCAACGGCCTCGGCCGGCTGAGCCGCACGAGGCCCGAGTTGCTGGCCGGTGACTTCGCCGTGCTGATGGAGCCCACCGACGGCGAGATCGAAGGCGGCTGCCAGGGCACGCTGCGCGCGGAAATCGTCACCACCGGCCGCCGCGCGCACAGCGCGCGGTCCTGGCTCGGCGTCAACGCCGTCCACGCCGCGGCCGCGGTGCTGGAGACGTTGAACGCCTACCGGCCGAGGGAACCGGTCGTGGACGGGCTCGCGTACCACGAGGGCCTGAACGCCGTCGGGATACGCGGTGGGGTGGCGGGGAACGTCGTCCCCGACGAGTGCGTGGTCACGGTGAACTACCGCTTCGCACCCGACCGTTCCCTGGAGGAGGCGCAGGCGCACATCAGCGACCTGTTCGCCGGCCACACCGTGCGGTTCACCGACGGAGCCCCCGGCGCGAGGCCCGGCCTCACCCACCCGGTCGCCGCGGCCTTCGCCGAGATGATCGGCGGCGAGCCCCGTGCCAAGCTCGGCTGGACCGACGTGTCGCTGTTCTCCCGCCTCGGCGTCCCCGCCGTCAACTACGGCCCGGGGAACCCGCACCTGGCGCACCAGCAGGGGGAGTACGTGACGCTCGACACGATCGTGGACTGCGAGCGGCGCATGCTGCGCTGGCTGGCCGGCTGAGCGGTCCAGGGGGCCCAAAACCACCTGAACGGGCTGTGTGTCCCTCATATCGCTCATGTGGCGCCACGCAGGACGGCACAAAAGAAAGTGGCTTTCCTCGCCGGCCATTTGGCGGGGAAAGCCACTTTCAGTCCCGAGCAGCACCCTCGTCACTTAGACGTGGCCTACCGGAGATCCGGTTCCCCGGTTCTTCGCGGATTTTTCAAGATTCTTTCATGGGCCGGGCAACCTACGGGCGTCCCGCGCGTCGTCCCGGCCCGTTAGCGTGAGCGGCATGACCGAAAGTACACGTGAGGAGCGCCGCCAGGGCCCCGCCCTGGTCCGCGGCAAGTTCCTCCCCCAGTCCACCTATGACGCGCGCCTGCTCGACCAACGCGGCTCCACCGAGTGGCTCCACATGGACCCCTGGCGCGTCCTGCGCATCCAGGCCGAGTTCGTCGAGGGCTTCGGCCAGCTCGCCGAGCTCCCTCCCGCCGTGACCGTCTTCGGCTCGGCCCGCACCCCCGCCGGCACCCCCGACTACGAACTCGGCGTCCAGCTCGGCCGCTCCCTCGTCAAGGCCGGCTTCGCCGTCATCACCGGCGGCGGCCCCGGCTGCATGGAGGCCGCCAACAAAGGCGCACGCGAAGCAGGCGGCATCTCGGTGGGCCTCGGCATCGAGCTCCCCTTCGAGCAGAGACTGAACGATTATGTGGACCTCGGCATCGAGTTCCGCTATTTCTTCGTCCGCAAGACCATGTTCGTCAAGTACGCCGACGCCTTCGTCGTCCTCCCCGGCGGCTTCGGCACCCTCGACGAACTGTTCGAGGCCGTGACCCTGGTGCAGACCGGCAAGGTCACCCAGTTCCCCATCGTCCTCATCGGCACCGAGTTCTGGCGTCCCCTGATCAACTGGATCAACGAGACCCTGCTGGCCAACGGCATGATCTCGCCGCACGACCCCAAGCTGCTCCACGTCACCGACGACCCCGAGGAAGCCGTGCGCCACATCGTGGACGGCCGCCGCCGAGCGGAACAGGCCGTCGTCGAGGCCCGCGTCCAGGCCGCCGCCGAACAAGAGGCGAAGTCCTGACGGTGTGCTTCGGATCGTTCCGGCCAGGGCGATCCGGCGCTCCGTGCGGGCCAGGGTGGGCCGAGGCGGCGACGGACTCCAGGTCCGAGACCCGGCGCCGTGATTCCACGGCCTCACGGTGTCGTCCCGTGAGGCCGTGGGGTGCGGCCGGCTCAGGCCGGGGTGCAGGTCACCGGTGAGGGGACGGCGTTGGTCCCCGACCACGAACCGTTGAAGCCGAACGATGTCGTGGCGTTGGCAGCCAGCGTTCCGTTCCAGGAGAGGTTGGTCGCGGTCACACCGGCGCCGGAGGAACTGTAGGAGGCGCTCCAGAGCTGAGTGATCCGCTGGCCGGACGGGAACGTCCAGGTGACGGTCCACCCGGTGATGGGGGTGGTGCCGGTGTTCCGTACCGTGACATCGGCCCCGAAGCCGGTCGGCCACTGGTTGTTGATGTTGTAGGTGGCGGAACACGCCTTACCGGCTGTGGGGGTGGGGGTCGGCGTGGGTGTCGGCGTGGGGGTGGGAGTCGGTGTCGGGGTGGGTGTCGGGGTGGGAGTCGGTGTCGGTGTCGGTGTCGGTGTCGGTGTCGGTGTCGGTGTCGGTGTCGGTGTCGGCGTGGGGGTGGGGGTCGGTGTGGGGGTGGGGGTGGGGGTGGGAGTCGGGGTGGGGCCGGTGCCGCCTGCCTTTTCCCTTGTCCAGGCGCTCACCCAGACCAGTACGGCGTTCCAGTTGACGGCCACCTCGTTGACCGACCAGGCGTCGATGTCGTCCAGGTAGCACTTCTGGGGACGGCATCCGCTGAGACGTTGCTGGGCCACGGGGTCCTGCAGGCCGCTGTTGGGTCCGCCGGCCAGGGCTCCGGGGGGTGCGATGGGGAGGGAGGAGTTCAGCTGGTTGGCCCAGAAGCGGTGGTGGACGTTGCGCGACGGCTTGTCGCCGTACTGGGTGACGTAGGAGTAGCCGAGGGGGTTGCGGCCGAGCTCGTACGCCATCGTCTCGAACACGCCGGTGCGGAACCGTTCGGCCTGGGTGAAGTCGTAGGCGAGGGCGAGCAGCACGGCGTTGTTGAGGATCAGGTTGTTGGAGCCCCAGATGTAGCCGCCACCGGGTGGCTGGAACGGCACCGGGTACGCCTGGCCGCGCATGATGTTCAGCAGGTTGTCGGCGTTGGAGACGAACGCGCCGCGCAACTGCTGGCCGATGGAGGACGTCAGGCCGTTCGGGACCAGGGCCAGCGTGATGTCACCCAAGCTGCCGACCTCCCCCCACTGCGCGCCTTCGGTGGTGAAGCTCCTGCCGTAGTACAGCGACGACGAGGTGAGGTCGGTGCGGTAGGTCTGCTTCCCGGTGGTGGCGTACAGCTCCGCGGCGGCCCAGTAGAACTCGTCGGTCACCTTGTTGTCGGAGTAGGAGCCGCCGCCGACGTCGTCGGAGGTGGGGGCGAACCGCGACGGGTTGGCCTTGGCCGCGGCGTACGCCTTCTCCGCCGCCGTGAGGCAGCGCGTGGCGAAGGCCGAGTCGATGCCGGTCCACACCCGCGCGCACTGCGCGGCGGCGGCGGCGAGATTCAGCGTCGCGGCGGTGCTGGGGGCCGACAGCAGCCGGGTCTGCGGATCCTGAGCCGGCAGCAGCGGCAGCCCGGTCCAGTTCTGGTCGTGGATCTTGTGGTGGGCCATGCCGGCCAGCGGACGGCCGTCGGGGACCTGCATCTTCATCATGAAGTCGAGTTCCCAGCGCGCCTCGTCCAGGATGTCGGGCACACCGTTGCCGCGCTCCGGGATGGACATGGTGCCGTCGCCGAAGGCCGAGATGTCGGCACCCGGGATGTTCTTGGCCCGTTCGTAGACGTTGACGAGCTGCCAGGCGGACATGCCGCCGTTGATCACATACTTGCCGTGGTCGCCGGCGTCGTACCAGCCGCCGCGCACGTCGAGCGAGTAGCCGCAGCTGCTGCGGCAGGCCACGTTGTTGTCACCCTGGTTGGGGGAGACGTTGAGGTGGCCCGCCGCGCGCGCGTACTGGCTGCCTCCCGCGTACTGCGCGGTGATCGCGATGCCGCTGCGCTGGTGGTAGAAGAACGCCAGCGCGTCGTAGGGGAGCTTGCGCCAGGCGTCGGTGCCGATGTCGAACGGGTGACTGGACTCACCGTTCACGGTCAGCACGTAGTTGCTGCCGGATCCGGTGTAGGAGGAGAAGTCGATCTTGTGAGCGTTGTCCCCGGACGGCGCGTCGGCGCCGACGACGGTCGTGGTCCCGCTCGCCACCACCTGGTCGGCGCCGTCCAGGAGGTTCCACGTGAGGGGCGAGCCGGAACCGCTCACCACGGTGGCCTGTTTGGCGGCGGTGGGTGCGTAGGCGACCTGGTTGACCTTGATGTTCTGACCGAGCGGCGGCCGCGCGGCGCGCGCCATCCCCGTCCCGGTGACCATGACGAACGACACCGCTCCGACGAGCAGCGCCAACGCGGCTCGCGGCAGCACCGTCCGGTGTGATCCTTGCACGGCGGGTCCCTTCTGCTGTGCGCTTCAAGGTTCGCCATCGTGGACCCGGGACCGGGACAGGAACAGCACCGGCGGAAATGGAACGACGTTTCCGCAGTTCAACCGCGATGATTCACGGTAAGATTCTGCACTTTTCACGAACGTTTCCTGGTGGTCCGTAGAATCTTCGCGTGACCCGTACCCCCGACGATCCGCCGCCGGGACCGTCCGCTCGGCAGGCCGTGACGCTGGCGCACATCGCGAGGCTGGCGGGTGTCTCTCCCCCCACCGTGTCCAAGGTGATCAACGGTCATCCCGGGGTGTCGACGGGGACGCGGCGCCGGATCGAGGACCTCGTCAGGGAGCACGGCTGGCGCAGGCCGGAGACCGCGGGGGCCGGCGTGGTCGTGGAGGTCCTCTTCCAGTCCCTGGACAGCCTGTGGGCCCTGGAGATCATCCGCGGCATCGACGAGGTGGTCCAGGCCCGCGGCATGGTCGTGGCCCTCATCGACATGCGGGGACGGCGTTCCCCGCACGGCGGCTGGATCGACCAGGTGCTGGCCCGGCGTCCGGCGGGGGTGATCGCCGTTTCCGCCGACCTCAGCGAACGCCAGCAGGTACGGCTCGCCAGCAGGTCCATCCCGCTGATCGCCTTGGACCCGCGTGGCGAGCCCGACCACCGGGTGCCCTCGGTCGGAGCCACCAACTGGAACGGCGGCCTGACCGCCACGCGCCACCTGCTGGAGCTCGGTCACCGCAGGATCGCCATGGTCAACGGCCCGGACACCTTGATGTGCTGCCGGGCCCGGGTGGACGGCCACCGCGCGGCCCTGGACGTGGCCGGCGTCCCGGCCGATCCGGCGCTCCTGCGTACGGCGCCGCTCTACGTCGAAGGAGGCCGGACCGAGGCGGAGGCGTTGCTCGCGCTGCCGGATCCGCCGACCGCCGTGTTCGCCGCCAACGACCTGCAGGCCCTCGGGGTCTACCAGGCCGCGCAGCGGCGCGGGCTCCGGGTCCCCGGCGACCTCAGCGTCGTCGGGTTCGACGATCTGCCGCTGGCCCAGTGGGCGGACCCTCCGATGACGACCGTGCGGCAGCCGCTGGCCAGGATGGGTGCCGTCGCCGCCGAGATGGTCATGGCCGCCGCCGGCGGCCGCGCACCGGCCGACCACCGGGTGGAGCTGGCGACCACGCTGGTGGTCCGGGCGAGCACGGCCACGCCACGCTAGCGCCGGAGTGAAAGTTCCACGGCATCGCGTCCCGGGGGCGGAACGCGTCACGACAACAGCCCAGGCGGCGCACCGGGGGCACCCGGACGTCCGAGAGATCAGATCCGCGTTCTTGACGCCGGGACCCTCATTCATTTGACTCCGCGTACTGCCAACCGTAAATCGGTGTCGGACGAAAGTGAATGTTAGCGCTAACATTCACCGGGCCCTTGTTCCTGTGCCGTCCGATCACGATTCCTGATCGAGAGAAGGCATGATGTTCTTCCGGAGCCTGAGAAGAGTGCTCACGGCCGGGGCGAGCGCGTTGCTCGCCGCCACCTGCCTGGTCGGCGGCGGCACGGCACGAGCCGCCGCCTCGCAGCCGTGTGACATCTACGCGGCAGGCGGTACGCCGTGTGTGGCGGCGCACAGCACGACCCGTGCGCTGTTCGGGGCGTACAACGGCCCGCTGTACCAGGTGCGCCGGTCCTCCGACAACACCACCCGGGACATCGGCGTGCTGAGCGCCGGCGGAGTCGTCAACGCCGCCACGCAGGACTCGTTCTGTGCCGGCACGAACTGCGTGATCACCATTCTCTACGACCAGACCGGCCGCAACAACCGGCTCACCCAGGCGCCTCCGGGCTACTGGAAGGGCCCGGCCGCCGGCGGATGGGACAACCTCGCCGACGCCAAGGCGGCGCCGATCACCATCGGCGGCCAGAAGGCGTACGGCGTCCGCGTGGAGCCCGGCACCGGGTACCGCAACAACAACACCAACGGTGTGGCGACCGGTGACCAGCCCGAGGGCATCTACGCCGTCGTGGACGGCACGCACTACAACCAGTGGTGCTGCTTCGACTACGGCAACGCGCAGACCGACGGCCAGGCCGACGCTCCCGCCATCATGGAGACGGTCTACTTCGGCGCCAACAAGCAATGGGGCTACGGGGCCGGAGCCGGCCCCTGGATCATGGCGGATCTGGAGTGGGGCCTGTTCTCCGGGGTGAACGCGGGCTACAACAACATCGCCTCCATCAACCACCGCTTCGTCACCGCCGTCGTCAAGGGCGAGTCGAACCACTGGGCGATCAGGGGTGGCAACGCGCAGTCGGGTGGCCTGACGACCTACTACGACGGACGGCGTCCGAACGGCTACCACCCGATGAAGAAGGAAGGAGCCATCCTGCTCGGCATCGGCGGCGACAACAGCGTCTCCGGCCGCGGCACCTTCTTCGAGGGGGTGCTGACCTCCGGCTATCCGACGGCCGCCACCGAGGACGCCGTGCAGGCCAACATCGCCGCCGCCGGGTACGCGCCGTCGGGAGGCGGCACACCGCAGCAGGGTGTCCAGATCGTGGGGGGCCAGTCCGGCCGGTGCGTCGAGGTGCCGAACTCCAGCACCACCAACGGCACCCAGGTACAGATCTGGGACTGCGGGAGCGGCACCAACCAGCGCTGGACCAGCACCTCCGGCAGGCAGCTCCAGGTGTACGGCAACAAGTGCCTGGACGCCAACGGTCAGGGCACCGCCAACGGCACCCAGGTGATCATCTGGGACTGCAACGGCCAGTCCAACCAGCAGTGGAACGTCAACTCCAACGGCACCATCACCGGCGTGCAGTCCGGGCTGTGTCTCGACGCCAACGCCGCGGGCACGGCCAACGGCACGAAACTCATCCTGTGGTCCTGCAACGGTCAGGCCAACCAGCGATGGACCCTGCGCACGTGATCCCGGCCATCCGGCTCGGCACAGCGATCGGGTGAGACGTCTCGGGCGGAGGTCTGGATGCTGGTGGCCACGGGCTGCCGGGAACAGACCTCCGCTCGTTCTTTCCCTCGATTCGTGCCTTCTCCTGCAAAGCGGAATAACCCTGAATGTGACCGCTAACATCGGCGTGGATTCTCGACACGGTTCTGATTCCGGTCGCGGGTTCCCGCCGGCTCGTCCCCCATGCGAGCTACCCGGAGGTGTCCACCGCGCGGTGACGATCAGGGGTGCCTCGCATCCATAGCGTTCTCGGCACGGCGCGGCACACGGCCGCGGGGAACGCACAAGGAGTCGTCATGCGGCTGTTGAAGCAGCTCGGGGCCGTCGCGGTGGTGGCCTTCATCGGGGGTCAGCTGGTCGGCGCGGTGCGGGGGGTCGCCTGGCCGGCGCTGGTCCTCGGCGGCGCGACGGCGGTGCTCGCGGTCCTGGCGTACGCGTGGGTGGTGCGGCGCACCGAGCGGCGTGAGCCGGTGGAGGTCGCGAGGACGGGGGCCGGGGCGGCCCTCGGCAGAGGGGTGCTGCTCGGTGCGGGGATGTTCACGGTGGTCATCGGGCTGATCGCCGCGTTCGGCGGCTACCACGTGACCGGGTTCGGGTCCGTGGCGGGGCCGGTGGCGCTGATCGGGGTCATGGCCGCGGCGGCCGTGACCGAAGAGCTGATGTTCCGCGGCGTGCTGTTCCGCATCGTCGAAGAACGCGTCGGCACGTGGGTCGCGCTGGTGCTGACCGGCCTGGTGTTCGGCATGGTGCACCTGGTCAACCCGCACTCCAGCCTGTGGGGTGCGCTCGCCATCGGCATCGAGGCCGGCTGGATGCTCGCCGCGGCGTACGCCGCCACCCGCACGCTCTGGCTGCCGATCGGGCTGCACTTCGCGTGGAACTACAGCGGGGCCGCGATCTTCGGGGCCGACGTGTCGGGTAAGAGCGGGTCGGACGGGCTGCTCGACGCCGTGACGTCGGGGCCGGTGGCGCTGAGCGGCGGCGCCTTCGGGCCGGAGGCGAGCGTGGTGACGGTGATCGCCGGCCTGGTGCTGACGGCCCTGTTCATGCGGCTGGCCCGCAGGCGCGGCACCATCGTCCCCCGCCGCGGCCGTTCCGGCGCCACCGGCCGTGACGCTACCCTCGTCCCGTGATCGGCTTCCGGCGCGTCCCGGACCTTTGGCGGGGATACGACGTCACGGTCCGGGATCTCCCCGTCGCGCTCCTGCTCGCCGTCCTGTCGTTCGTGCCGGCGTTCCAGGAGCAGGGGACGCAGCTCGGCGACCTGCCGGACCGGCCGTTCGACACGCTGACCTTGGCCGTCGTCGCGCTTGAGTGCCTGCCGCTGGCCGTACGCCGCCGGTGGCCCGCCGCCTGTCTCGCGCTGGTGTCGGCCGGTTTCGCCGCCGACCAGCTTCTCACGTACCACACGTTCTCCGGCGCCGCGCTGGCCGTCGCGCTGCTGAGCGCGGGGGCCCACCTGGAACGTCACCGGCGCGAGGTCGCGGTCGTCCTGTCCGCGGCGTACGTGCTGCTGGCGGTCACGCTCAACCGGCTCGGGTCCCCCGAGGACCTGGCCGGGTTCGCGACGTTCTACCTGGTGCTTGCGGTCGCGTGGGGGGCCGGCGCGTGGCTGCGGACCGCACGGGCCGCCGAGGCCGAGCGCCGCCGCCACGTCGCCGAGGCCACCCGCGCCGCCGAGCGCACCCGCATCGCACGCGAACTGCACGACGTCGTGACCCACCACGTGACGGCGATGGTCGTGCAGGCCGAGGCCGCGCGCTACCTGACCGCGGCCCCCGAGCGCCTGGACCAGAGCCTGACCGCCGTCACCGACACCGGGAGGCGAGCCATCACTGACCTGCGTCACCTGCTCGACCTGCTCGACCCCGGCCATGGCCCCGGGCCGGTGACATCGCGGACCGGCGAGTTGCGCGAGCTCGTGGAGCAGACCCGTCTGGCCGGCCAGCCGGTGGAGCTGTCGGAGGAAGGCAGCCCACGGGAGACGACCGGCGGCGCCGAGGCCACGGCGTACCGTGTCGTGCAGGAGGCCCTGACGAACGCGCTCAAGTACGCGCACGGCAGCCGTACCGAGGTCCACGTGCGGCACCGCGCCACCGAGATCACCGTGGAGGTCGGCACCGAGGGCCCGGGGTCGCTCGCCGCCTCACCTGGCGGAAGCGGTCGCGGTCTCATCGGGCTGCGGGAACGGGTCGAGGTGCTCGGCGGCGAGTTCAGCGCGGACCGGCGGCCCGGCGGCGGCTTCGTGGTGCGGGCCCGCATCCCGGTGGCGAGCGCCGCGTGACCGCGCCGACCGGAGTGCCGATCGGGGTGCCGATCCGGGTGCTGGTCTGCGACGACCAGGCCCTGATCCGCACCGGTTTCGCGACCATCATCGACGCGCAGCCCGACATGGAGGTCGTGGGGGAGTGCGGGGACGGCAAGGCCGCGGTCGAGCTCGCGGGACGGCTGCGTCCCGACGTGGTCGTGATGGACGTGCGGATGCCGGTGCTCGACGGCATCAAGGCGACCCGCCTGCTCGCCGGCGCCGGTGTGGCCGACCCCGTGAAGGTCCTCGTGGTGACGACGTTCAACCTCGACGAGTACGTCTACGAGGCGCTGCGCGCCGGCGCCAGCGGTTTCCTGCTCAAGGACGCGCCGGCGCCGCAGCTCCTGCACGGCGTCAGGACCGTCGCCACCGGCGCCGCGCTGCTGGCCCCGGAGGTGACTCGGCAGCTCGTCGGCAGGTACGCCGCACGGATACGTCCCGCCGACGGCGACCCCGCCGACGTACCGCTCACGCCGCGCGAGCTCGAGGTGCTGCGCCTCATCGCCGACGGCCTGTCCAACAACGAGATCGCCGCGACCCTGGTCATCAGCCACGAGACCGTCAAGACCTACGTGTCGCGCATCCTCACCAAACTCGACCTGCGCGACCGCGTGCAGGCCGTGGTCTACGCCTACCGCCGGGGTCTCGCGACCTGAAGCACCCGCACGGCTGCCGTCACGTGGGAGAGCTGCCGAGCCAGGTGCCGACGCGGCCGAGGGTGCCGGGGCCGCTGGTGATCTCGACCTGTGCGGCCAGGTCGGCGATGGTCGTGGCGCGCAGCGCGGCGCGGCGGGCCGACTCGGCCTCGGCCATGGCGCGGGAGATGGGACACGGGGTGGTGCAGGCCTCGGCGGGGGTGGCGAACGGGCCGCGCTGACGGATCTCGGTGCACACGAAGGCCGGGCCGAGGCCGTCCACGGCTTCGACGACGTCGAGCAGAGTGATCGTCTCCGGGGGACGCGTCAGGACGTAGCCGCCGGACTTGCCCTGCACGGACGCCACGAGGCCCGCTCTGGCGAGGGCCTGGAGCTGCTTGGCCAGGTAGGTCGGCGACACGTCGTGGAACTCGGCGAGCCGGGCCGCCGGCACCGGTTCCGCGACGGACGTGAGCACCACGCAGCAGTGCAGGGCCCACTCCACGCCTCCTGACATCTTCACCCTGCCATTATCCGCACCCCGGTAACTCGGACAAAACTTGTCCGAGTATGGTGGGTGGTGAAGAGACGACATCGACGGAGAGGGACCATCATGAAGATCGCGGTAATCGGCGGGACCGGCCTGATCGGCTCGCGGGTGGTGCGCGACCTCACGGCCGCGGGCCACGAGGCCGTGCCGCACGCGCTGTCCACAGGTGTGGACGTCGTCACCGGCGCGGGTGTGGACGACGCGGTGGCGGGTGCGGACGTCGTCGTCAACCTCACCAACTCGCCGACGTTCGACGACGCCTCCCCGGCCTTCTTCCAGACCTCGATGGACAACCTCCTCGCCGCGAGCGCCAAGGCCGGCGTCGGTCACTTCGTCGTCCTGTCGATCGTCGGCGTCGACCAGGTGCCGGACCTGGTGTACTACCGGGCCAAGGTGCTCCAGGAGGACGTGCTGCGGGCCGGGCCCGTGCCGTACTCGATCGTGCGCGCCACGCAGTTCATGGAGTTCGTGGACGCCGTCCTGTCGTGGACCTCCGACGGGACGACCGTCCGCCTGCCGCGCACCCCGATCCAGCCGATCGCCGCCGCGGACGTCGCCGCCGCCGTCGCCGAGGTCGCCGCCGGTGACCCGCTGAACGGCGTGCGCGACGTCGGCGGCCCGGAGGTCTTCACGCTCGACGAACTCGGCAGGATCACCCTCGCGGCCAAGGGTGACGGCCGCACCGTCGTCGCCGACGACACCGCCGGCATGTTCGCCGAGGTCAAGGGGGACGTCCTCACCGCTCCGGCCGGCGCGGTCATCGCCGCCACCCGCTACCGCGACTGGCTCGCCAAGGCCTGACCCGCCACGCCGACCGGCTCGCCGAGGGTGACCGCCGCTACAGCGCGAACCCGCCGGCCGCCGGCGGATGGCCGCCGTCACCGGCGGGCCGTCCGCCGGCCTTGGCGTGGAAGCGCACCGTGCGGCCGTCCACGGTGAACCTGGCCCGGCCCGCGAGCGGCCCCTCCTCACTCTCCCCGGTGAGCGTGAACGTCGCCGTGAGGGACTCCCCGGGTTCCAGCACCTCGGCGCGGCCACCCTTGCGGGTGCTGCGGCGGCCGCCGGCGTCGAGGCTCAGGCGGACGTCGCGCCAGGGCCTGGCGGAGCCGTTCATCAAGGTCACCTCCACCTCGGCCCCCTCCTCGTAGGCCGTGAGGCCGTACGGCAGGCGGGGGTCGGGGCCGATGGAGGCGTCGAGCAGGTCGTTCAGCTCGATGACGCGGTCCGGGTGTGTGACCGAGACGTCGTGGCGCTCCCCGCGGTCGTCGCGCAGGTCGTACAGCTCGACCCGGCCCTCGGGACCGGCTCCCGCGATCTCCGGCGCGAAGCGGATCATCTTCCAGTGGCCGCGCCTGACGGCCTGCATCTTGCGCGGCCGGTTCCACACCAGGTGGTCGTGCCGCTTGTGGTTCCCCCCGGTCAGCAGGCCGAGGAACGACCTGCCGTCCAGGCCGGCGGGGACGGGGACCCGCGCGATCTCCGCGACCGTCGGCAGGATGTCCCACAGCGCCACCGGGTCGTGGACGACCTTCGGGCTGAGGAACGGGGCCCAGGCGACCATCGGCACCCGGATGCCGCCTTCGTAGAGCTGGCGCTTGACGCCGCGGAACGGCCCGTTGGAGTTGAAGACCTCCGGGGTCACACCCTTCTCGTGGTGCGGCCCGTTGTCGGCGGTGAACAGCACCACGGTGCGGTCGGCCACCCCGGCCTCCTCCAAGGCGCGCACGATGTCGGCGACGTGCGCGTCCATGCGCGTCACCTGTGCGGCGTGGCGGCGGTTGGAACGGGTCCACGGCTCGTGCGCGTACCGGCCGGCGTCGCCGGGGATCTCGCTGGGGGAGTGCGGCAGATTGGTCGCGAAGTGCAGCAGGAAGGGATGGCCCGCCGACTCCTCGATGAACTCGACGGCCCGGTCGCGCAGCACGTCAGGCGCGTACTGAGCGCGGCCGAAGGTGACCTTCTCCTGGTTGTGCCACAGATAGGCGGGCCAGTACTGGTGCGCGTGCGCGTGGGTGATGTAGCCGAAGAACTCGTCGAAGCCCCGCGCGTTGGGGTGCGACACCTGGCCCGGCTCCTCGGGACCGAACCCCCACTTGCCGATGCAGGCCGTGCGGTACCCGGCCAGCCTGGCGATCTCGGCGAACGTGAGGTCGGCGGCGCCGAGCGAGCGCTGCGGCCCGCCTTCGGGGTTCTCGCGCACCGTGCCGTGGCCGGAGTGCAGGCCCGTCATCAGCGCGCACCGTGACGGCGCGCACAGCGACGACCCGGCGTACGCGTCGGTGAACCGCACGCCGCGGGCCGCGAGGCGGTCGATGTTCGGGGTGACGATCTTGCGCTGTCCGTAGCAGCCGATCTCACCCCAGCCGAGGTCGTCGGCGAGGATCAGGACGAAGTTGAGCGGTCCGCGGGCCGCGGCGGCCGCGGGCTCGGCCGCGCTCGCGGTGGCGAGCCCGGCCGCGAGCAGGCCTCCGGTGCCGGCGAAGAACCCGCGTCTGGTGGTCGGCGGCATCGGTCCTCGACCGGTGTCGGGAGAGGTGGCGTTCACAGCGTCACACGTCGTTCCAGGGAGGCGGGGGCTCGGGTCGTCGCGGCGGCCGGGACGCCGTCCGCCGTGCTGGACCGTACCGAATCCGATCATCTGCCGCCAGTCGCCACCGCGGCGGATTTTCCTGGCACTTCATCGGCCGCCATCAGGACGAGTGCCGGGAAACCAGGGTGAGACGGTCTGATCCGGGTGGATAAGGTGGCCGGGTGGCATTGGCTATCTGCGTGTTCTGCTCGTCGAGTCAGCGGATCGACCACCGCTACCTGGAGCTGGCGGCCGAGGTCGGCACCGAGATCGCGAGGCGAGGTCACACCCTGGTCAGCGGCGGCGCCGTGGTCTCCACCATGGGTGCGGTGACCCGCGCCGCCAGAGCGGCGGGTGGCCGCACGGTCGGCGTCATGCCGCAGGCCCTGGTGGACATGGAGATCGCCGACACCGACTCCGACGAGCTGATCATCACGGGGGACATGCGTGAGCGCAAGGGCCTGATGGACGCGCGCTCCGACGCGTTCCTCGTCCTTCCCGGCGGCATCGGCACGCTGGAGGAGCTGTTCGAGATCTGGACGTCCCGCGTGCTCGGCCTGCACGACAAGCCGCTGGTCATCCTGGACCCCTGGGGCCTGTACACGGCGCTGCGCGGCCTGGTCACCGACCTCTACGACGCCGGCTTCACCAGGGCCGACGTCTTCGACGCGATCTCGTGGACCACCACCGTCGACGAGGCCATGGACCACCTGGAGGCCCCCGCGCGCGTGCTCTCCCCGGCCCCCGAGGAGATCGGCGAGTCCGCGGCGGGCTGACCGGGGAGAGTTCCCGGCCGTCTTGCCGGACGGCCGGGACGCGCTCATCGGGTGACGGGGTCCCGCCACATGGGGTACATCACCGGGCCGTCGGGAAGCCGGAGCCGCACCGGCATGTCCACGTAGCCGTGCCGCAGGTACAGACGGCGGCTGGCCTCGCTGCTGGCCTCCAGGTAGGCGGGGACGCCGTCGTCGTCCAGCCGCCTGTGGCGATCCTCCAGCAGCATGCTGCCGAGCCCGCGGCCGGTGCGTCCCCGCACCAGCGCGATGAAGGCCAGATAGTGGTGCGGGTCGTGCGGGTGCAGCTTCTCCATCTCCTTGCCGAGCACGTCGTACCGCTCGGCGTGCTCACCGGCGAACTCCGCGATGGCCTCCTCCTCGCCGGGTATCGGCGGGAACGGCGCGGCGAACCACACCGCGGCGCCGGACAGCTCGCCGTCCTCCAGGATCCCGTACACCTCGCCGTGCTCCATGGCGTGCGTGGTGTACATCGTGAAGAACCGCCGCTGGATCGGCAGCCGCTCGTGCTCCGGCGGGATGAGCCAGCGGCTGATGTCGTCGCCGCTGAAGGTGTCCGCGATGATCTCGCCGGCGGGGACGGGGTCGTCCAGGCGGACGATCTCGATCACTTGGCACCTCCGCCGACCGCCTGCGGCCCGAGGCCGATGCCGGCGTACACCTCGGGCCGTGTCGACTTCAGCACCCGGGCCCAGATCACGCCGAAGACGATCGCGACGACGAAGATGCCGGGGAGGATCCACCGGATGGCCGAGTCGGACGGCACGCCGAGCACCGTGTCGAAGTTGATCAGCGTCATGCCGATGATCACGCTCAGCGCGACGATCGAGAGCGCCGGCGCGACGCGGGTGCGCCAGGTCGTCTCACCCGCGGGGTTGCGGGAGAAGTACACGATCACCGCGACCGAGGTGACGGTGAGCAGGGTGAGCAGGCCGAGGCCGCCGAACGCGCCGAACGTGAAGAACAGCTTCGTGACCGGGTCGAGGCCGCTGACGGCGTACACGGTGATCACGATGAGGCCGAGCGCCGTCTGCAGCAGTGAGCCGGTCATCGGGGCCGCGGTGCGCGCCGAGGTGCGGCCGAAGACCGAGGGCAGCACGCTCTCGCGGCCGAGCGCGAAGATGTAGCGGGCCGTGGTGTTGTGGAAGGCGATCATGCAGGCGATGCTGCTGGTCACGAACAGCACCGAGCCGAGCGTCGCGACGAACGAGCCCATGTGGGTGGCGGCCTGGTTGAAGATCAGCAGCGGCCCCTCGTCGGTCGCCGCCTTCACGATGCCGTCCGGCCCCGTCGGGACGGTCTGGGCCCACGCGGACACCGAGTACAGGATCGCGATGATCGCGATGCCGAGGTAGGTGGCGAGCGGCACGGTGCGCCTGCGGTCCTTGGACTCCTCGGCGAACACCACCGACGACTCGATGCCGGCGAACCCCGCGACGACCGTGGCGAGCGCGGCGCCGACACCCGGCACGAACAGCGACCCCGGGGTGAAGCCCTCGAAGCTGATGCCGCTCGGCGCGGCGTTCAGCAGGTCGCCGAGGTCGAAGAGCAGCACGACGGCGATCTCGCTGACCAGCAGCACGGAAAGGATCCTGCCGTTGATGTCCACGCGCAGCAGGCCGAGCACACCGGTCAGGGCCCACGCGACCAACGCGATCACCCACCACGGGGGTGAGGCGCCGAACCAGTCGTTCAGCAGCGGCTCGGCGGCCGACCCGATGATGCCGTAGAGCCCGAGTTGCAGCGCGTTGTACGCCAGCAGCGCCACCCACGCCGTCGCCACACCCGCCGTCTTGCCGAGGCCCTGCGCGGCGTAGGCGTAGAAAGCACCCGCGTTCACGACATGCCGGGCCATCGTGACGTACCCGACAGCGAACAACGCGAAGATCGCGCCGAGCATCAGGAAGGCGAACGGCACGCCGATGACACCCGTCACCGCGTACGCCGTCGGGACCGACCCCGCGACGACCATCAGCGGCGCCGCGGCGGACACGACGAAGAAGACGACCGACGGGACGCCTAAGCGGTCCTTGGCCAGTGCGGCGGAGACGGCGCTCGGCCGCTGTTCAGTGAGGGGCATCCGGAACTCCGTGAGAGAGGGAAGAGGGCTGCTTGGTCACCGGCGGCTGATGACGGCTTTGCCGACGGCGACCTCGGTCTGGACGATCAGTCGGCGCAGCGGCACAGGGAGTGTGGCGATCGTGGCGGCCACGAACGCCGGGTCGTGCTCCCACAGGGCCCGCTGCGCGCCGCCTGTGGCGGCGAAGAGCCCGTACAGCACGTCGTCCGGCGCGGCAGGCGGCTGCTTCTGCCGTACGGCGAGGTTGAGACGGGCGAGCGGCCAGGCGGCCGTGTTGGTGCTCACGGGGACGGGAGGTTGCTGCTTGAAGAGATTCTTCGACGGCGGGTTGAGCAGCCCCGCGGCGATCATCCGGTCCGTGACCCCCGCCGGCACCGTCTTGGCGAAGAACACGAGCCAGGTGAGCACCGGATGCTGGGGTTCCGCGACGACCTGGTCGAGCACGCTCTGCGTGAGCGGATCACCCGTGGCCGTCCGCGACGTCACGTACAGGCGATCCTGTCCGGACGCCAGCTCGATGGTGACCCGTTCGGCGAGCATCAGTTCACCGACGACGGCCGCGGCCAGACCGAGCCCCGCGAGGCGGGGATGCAGCCGTGGACGGCCTGTCACGTCGTCATGCATGACAAAGTACAGATCGTCGGCCAGCGACGGGCGCGAAAGATCACCTTTAGCCACGAGGCGTGATGATATAGGCGAATTGTCAATTCGTCATCGACGAAAGTTCTGATCGTTATAGGAAATACCTCTGACCAGATATGGAGTGGAACATAACTCTTCTGGTTTTAGGTTTTCGCACGGGGTCGTCGGCGAATCCCCCGCCGGTGATTTCCCCCATCCGGCACAAAAGGGACTTCTCATACCGAACGCCTCCCGCCCCAGGTGGAAGCGGTCACGATGAGGTCAACGACCCCTGTCATGTCGGCATCGCGGCACGACCCTATGCTCCGATCTGCACATTCAGCACAAATCGGTCAGACCACTTCCGCCTCACGCGAGCCCCCGACGCGTAACAGCCGGCGGCCGCCGCCCCGCCAGCGACTCGACCATGTCCAGCGCCGTACGCACCTCCTCGGGAAACGCCGTACGGAACACCCGAGCCCCCAGCCACCCGTAAACAGAAGCCGCCGCCACCTGACCGGACACATCCCCCTCCAACACCACCAGCACCACCCTCCCCTCCCCGGCCAACCGCTCGACCTCCTCCGGTGACCCTCCCTCCACCCAGGCCTCGTCCCCACCCTCGTCCCAGCCGACCACCTTCACCACGTCCACACCACCGATGCTCGCACACCCCCGCAGGCAGGGTTCCGGTGGCCAGGGTCGGCAGAGATCTTTCCTTGAGAGGCAACCGCGCGCGACCAAAGGCCGCGATGTGGCACGATTCGTGTGTGCTGGTCCTTATAGCGATCGCCGCGCTGGCGGTGCTGTACTGCGTGGTGATGGTCTCCCAGGGACGTGGCGGGGAACTCGCGGAGTTCGTCCCCGACGTGCCTTCCTTGGACCTGCCCGAGCCGGGGCAACTCGCGGCTGTGGACGTCATGGCGCTGCGGCTTCCGGTGAGCCTTGTGGGCTACCACACCCCCAGCGTGGACGAGGCGCTGCACCGCGCGGCCACGGCACTCGGGGAGCGCGACACGCGCATCGCGGTCCTGGAGCAGCGGCTGGCCGAGCTGATGGCCGACCGGGTGCAGGCGCGCAAGGAGTCGCAGCCACGTCCTGAGTGGGCCCCGGTGCCTGTGCCGGAGGACGCGCGGCCGTCGGGTACGGTGCCTGAGAAGGTCTCCGGGGGGCTTTTCACCAGCGGTGACATCGCGGCGGATCGTTCCGGCGGCGATGACGCCACGGCGGGTCCCTCAAGCGGTGGCGACGCCGATTCCTCGAGCGGTGGTGACACCGCGGCGGGTCCGTCGAGTGGTGTCGCCGCGGCGGAGTCGTCGAGCGACGCCGCCGCGCCGGAGGCCGGGATGCCGGCCGAGGAGCGGGTCGTGAACGGGGCCGATGTGCCGGCCGGTGAGCGGTCCGCGTCTCGGGAAGTCTGAAGCTTCACCGAGGATGTAACCCGACATGGGAGAAATCGAGGTCGTCCGCTGCGGCTGGGCGAACGGGTCGCCTGACTACGTCCGCTACCACGACGAGGAGTGGGGGCGGCCGGTGCGCGGGGACGACCAGGTGTACGAACGCCTGACCCTGGAGGCCTTCCAGTCAGGGCTGTCGTGGCTCACGATCCTGCGCAAACGGGAGAACTTCCGCGCCGCGTTCGCCGGTTTCTCCATCACGGCCGTGGCGGCGTTCGGCGAGGACGACGTGGCACGCCTGCTCGCCGACCCCGGCATCGTGCGCAACCGGGCCAAGATCGAAGCCGCGGTCGCCAACGCGCGCGCCGCCGAGGCCCTGCCAGGAGGGCTGTCGGACCTGGTCTGGCGGTACGCCGACCCCGCCTCCCCGGTCCCCGCCACCCCGGCCGACGTCCCCGCCACGACCCCGGCCTCCACCGCCTTGAGCAAAGAGCTCAAACGCAACGGCTTCCGCTTCGTCGGCCCCACCACGGCCTACGCGATGATGCAGGCCATCGGCCTGGTCAACGACCACCTGGCCACCTGCTGCACCCGCCTGCCCCGGTAGCCGCGCCGGTGTCAGCGGCCCTCGAAGACGGGGGCCCGCCTGGCCAGGAAGGCCTCGGTGGCCCTGATGTGGTCGGTGCTCTTGGCGCAGGTGTCCTGGAGCTCGGCCTCCACCTCCAGGGAATCCTCGAGGGAGTGCGCGGCCGAGAAGTCCAGGGCCCGCTTGATGGCGCCGAACGCCAGCGTCGGGCCCTGAGCGAGCCGTACGGCCAGTTCACGCGCGCTCGCGGCCACGGACCCGCCGGGGACGACAGAGGTGACGAGACCGAGCCTCAGGGCCTCGGCGGCGTCCACCTCACCCCCCAGCATCAGCAGCTCCCTGGCCTTGGCGGGGCCGACCAGGCGCGGCAGCGTCCAGGACGCGCCGGAGTCGGGGGCGAGGCCGATGGAGCCGAACGCGGTCACAAAGCGGGCCTCCTCGGCCGCCACGCGGAAGTCGCACGCGAACGCCAGTGAGGCACCCGCGCCGGCCGCGACGCCGTTCACGGCGGCCACCACCGGCTTCTCCATGGTCATGATGGTCGTGACGATCGGGTTGTAGTGCGAGCGCACGGTGTCGTCCAGCCCGACCCCCGCCTCAAGGTTCGCGGCATGCTCACGCAGGTCCTGACCCACGCAGAACGCTCCCCCCGCGCCGGTCAGCAGCACGGCACGCACACCGTGGTCGTCCCTCACCCGTTCGAGCGCCTCAAGGAGCCCGGCCTTCATCACCAGGGTCAGCGCGTTCATGGCCTCGGGCCGGTTCAGCGTGATCGTGGCCACCTGGTCCGCCACGGTGGTCACCACATGGTCGTGGCCGTGCACGTCGGCGGTGGACGACAGGGGGCTCGGTGACGTGGCGGATGGCTGATCCATCAATGGACTCCCTTGTCCAGGTTGTGGTCGACGAAACGGGCCGCCGCCGGCAGCAGCCGCGCGGCCTCCTGCTCGAAGTAGGCGCGGGCCCTGTCACCCGGCCACCCCGGCGGCAGCAGCTCCTGCGGCAGTCCGGGGTCGCGGAACAGGAAGTTGCGCCACCCGTGGACCAGTCTGCTACGTACGGCGAACACGTGGTCGTCGGGGGCGGCGGGGGGCAGCTCGCCGATCAGGCCGGCGGCGGACGTCATCCACTGCTCGTACGCGTGCGCGATGGCGTGCAGATCCCACGCGCGCGCGACGAGCGCACGGGGATCGCCGTCGAGGGTGCTGTCGAACCGGTCGGCGGACAGGGCCTGGCCCTCCAGCAGCGCGTCGAGCTCGGGGGAGGGCCGCGGACCGATCCAGGTGTTCTCCGACAGCGGCGCGTACCCGAGGAACGACAGGTCGGCACGGAGCCGTTCGCGTGGGCCGCGTTCGCGCACCGGCTGGAAGACGAGCACGTGCCAGCGTCCCGACCACGGCGCCGAGCCGCTGCGGTAGACCCGCAGCGCCGTCTCGTCCAGCCGCCGCGCGCACTTGCGCGTCAACGCGTATCCGGGCCCCTGCGGCAGCCGTACCGGTGTCAGCCAGTCCTGACGCACCATGCGGGAGATCGCGGTGCGTACCGCCGGCGGAGCGATGTCGAGCGGCGCGAGCAGCCGCACCAGAGCGGCCACCGACGCGCGTCCGGAACGGATTCGCAGATGGTCTCCATAGAGATCGAATAGCGCGGCACGGGCGTTCACACAGTCAAGTCTCGTCCGAGCGGGGGCCGCGGACAACGCATTCTGGGAGGAGATCGTTACCCATGCGCGCTCGCGAGGCGGGATAATAGGACGTCACAGAAGACGTGAAAGCGGCGAGCGGCCGGATACGAGGAGCGTGTTCGGCGTCGCACAGGCCGAGGCAGGAAGGGAACAGACGCATGGCGGCGATGAAGCCGCGGACCGGCGATGGTCCGCTGGAGGTCACCAAGGAAGGACGGGGCATTGTCATGCGGGTCCCTCTGGAGGGTGGCGGCCGGCTCGTCGTCGAACTTTCACCGGATGAAGCCAGAGCCCTTGGCGACGCTCTGAAGAACGTCGTCGGCTGACATACCCCTGACACACCCACTTCGACACAGACGAGTCGACGGCCCCGGCGGCCGGGCCGCGTGCCCCCCAGCCGGGGCCCTCGCATATCCAGGCAGGGGAGACCATGCCCATCGAGACCGCGATCCGCCTGACGGAGGCGGCGTCCGGCGACCAGGACGACGCCGAGCTGACCGCCGTGCCGTTCGGCGGTGACCTGACCGTCGACGTGCCGCTCCCCGTCCCCGTGCCGGCCCTGCTCGTGCACCACGACGCCAAGGGCGACGCCGGCGAGATCATCGAGGTCCCCGTGAGCCACGGCGACGCCGTGCGCCGCGTGCTGCTGTACGGCGTGGGTGACCTCTCCTCCGCCGCGCTGCGCAAGGCCGGCGCCGCGGTCGCGCGCCGCGCCAAGGGCCGGCGGGTCCTGGACCTCACGCTGCCGCGCGGCGCCGGCGAGGAGGGGTGGACGGCGATGCTGCAGGGAGCACTGCTCGCCTGCTACACCTTCCGCGTCGGGGCCGAGCGCGCCAAGGCGGTGGCCGAGATCAAGGTCCGCGGCCCCGAGCAGGCCGCGTCCGCGCTGCGCAGAGCCGAGGTGACGGCCCGCGCCACCGCGCTCACCCGCGACCTCGCCAACACGCCGTCGTCGGAGAAGAACCCTGCCTGGCTGGCCGCGCGCGCCACCGAGGTGGCCGAGCGGTCCGGCCTGGACATCCGCGTCTGGGAGCCCGCCGACCTCGTGGCCGGCGGCTTCGGCGGCATCCTCGCCGTCGGCCAGGGCTCGGTGAGCCCACCCCGCATGATCGAGCTGTCGTACACGCCTGACGACCACGACGGCACCCACGTCGTGCTGGTCGGCAAGGGCATCACGTTCGACAGCGGCGGCCTGTCGCTCAAGCCGACCGACGGCATGAAGTTCATGAAGACCGACATGGCGGGTGGCGCCGTGGTCATCTCCGTGCTCGGCGCGTTGCGCGACCTCGGCGCGCGGGCCCGCGTCACCGGTCTGGTCGCGGCGGCGGAGAACATGCCGTCCGGCTCGGCGCAACGGCCGGGGGACGTGATCAGGCACTACGGCGGCAAGACCGTCGAGGTGCTCAACACCGACGCCGAGGGCCGGCTGGTGCTGGCCGACGCGCTGGCGTACGCCGACGAGGTGCTCGAACCCGACACGGTGCTCGACATCGCCACGCTGACCGGCGCGATCGGCATCGCGCTCGGCCGCGACCTCGGCGCGGTCTTCTCGGCACACGAGGACCTGGTCGACGAGCTGACGGCCGCCGGCGGAAGAGGCGGCGACCGGCTGTGGCACATGCCGCTGATCGACGACTACCGCGCGGCACTCAACTCCCCGGTGGCCGACCTGTCCAACATCGACGCCGAAGGCAAGTACGGCGGCGGCGCGATCACCGCGGCGCTGTTCCTGCGCGAGTTCACCGGCGGCCGCCGCTGGGCCCACCTGGACATCGCCGGCGTCGCGCGCAGCACCGCCGACGACGGCCTCTACAGCAAAGGGGCCACCGGCTTCGGCACCCGCCTGCTCCTTGAGTGGCTGACCGGCTGAGACCTCAGTCGGAGATCTTCACGGCGGTCAGCAGGCCGTCGCCGAGAGGGATCATCAGGGCACGGAGGCGGTCGTCGGCGCGGATCAACTTGCCGAGCTCGCGGATCGCCACCGTGTCCGGGTCACGCTGCGCCGGGTCGGCGACACGGTTGTGCCACAAGGCGTTGTCGAACGCCACGATGCCGCCGGGCCGCAGCAGGCGCACCGCCTCGGCCAGGTAGTCGCCGTACTCCTGCTTGGCGGCGTCGCAGAACACCAGGTCGTAGCCGCCGTCGGCGAGCCGGGGCAGAACGTCCAGGGCCCGGCCGCTGATCAGCCGTACCCGGCTGCCGGAGAACCCGGCCGCGGTGAACGCCTGCCTGGCCAGACGCTGATGCTCAGGCTCGACGTCGACGCTGGTCAGCGTGCCGTCCTGCCGCATGCCACGCAGCAGCCACAACCCGGACACGCCGCAGCCGGTGCCGATCTCGACGACCGACCTCGCGCTGATCGCCGTCGCCAGGAAACACAGAGCGGCACCGCCGCCCGGCAGGATGGGGACCGCCCCCACCTCCGCGCCGTACCGCCTGGCGGCGAGCAGGATCTCGTCCTCGGTATGGAACTCCTCGGCGTAGGCCAGCGTGGCCTGCACCGGACTGGTCGGTGTCGGGGCCATCGGCCTCTCCTTCCCGCTCTTGCGACACGTTTTGGTCGCAGCCTAGGGGAGTCGGGCCCGAACGGGAACTCACGCCACATCGCGTACGTTGCACGCTTTGAATGACCTTTGTACGACGGCATCCACGGACGTTTCCAAGACATGGGCCGAAGGCATCGGCCCACGGGTACGCGGGAAGGGACGAAAGCAGGCACTATGGCTGTAGCGGTGGTCCCGGAGAGAGGAGTCCTGGTGGACGATAACCACCAGACCGATACTCCCGACAGTGCGTTCCCGGGGGGTGACCCCCGGCTGCCAGGTGCGGACTGGAAGCCTCCCACATGGGAGGAGGTCGTCCGCGAGCACTCGGCGCGCGTCTACCGCCTCGCGTACCGCTTGACCGGCAACGTCCACGACGCCGAGGACCTCACTCAGGAGGTCTTCGTCAGGGTCTTCCGATCCCTGTCCAGCTACACCCCCGGCACGTTCGAGGGGTGGCTGCACCGCATCACGACGAACCTCTTCCTGGACATGGCGCGCCGCAGGCAGCGCATCCGGTTCGAGGGCCTCGCCGACGACGCCGCGGAGCGGCTGCGCGGGCGGGAGCCGTCCCCGGCCCAGGTGCTCGACGACGCGTACATGGAGCCGGACATCCAGGCGGCGCTCGACGCGCTCGCGCCGGAGTTCCGCGCCGCCGTGGTGTTGTGCGACATCGAAGGCCTGTCCTACGAAGAGATCGCCGCGACGCTCGGCGTGAAGCTGGGCACAGTACGCAGCCGAATCCATCGCGGTCGCAGTCAGTTGCGCGAGGCGCTCGAACACCGTGCGCCGCGTCGCGACGAACTCCCCCCGACCGTAACCAGGGAGGGAGCATGAGTCATCTTGGAGAGCGCGCGTCCGCGCTCGTCGACGGTGAACTCGGGCACGCCGAGCGCGAGCGCGCGCTGGCGCACCTGACCTTCTGCGCCGACTGCCGCGCGGAGCTCGACGCGATAAGGGCGCTGAAGAGCCGCCTGCGTTCCCTGCCGCCACCCGGCATGCCGGGGGACCTCACGGCGTCGCTGCTCCGCATGGCGGAGCCCGGGGGGCCGCTCCCGCCGAGAGTGCGGCCCTTTCCGGCACCTGCCTCTTATTCGCTGACCGGCGCGCCGGCAGACAACCGGCCACGGCGCGGCGCGTCCCTGCGCGGCCCCGGCCGCACCGGTCCCGGCCGCAGAGCCGGGTACGTCGCGGTGGGGGTGGCCTCGGCGGCCGTGGCCATCGGCACGTTGTTCATGGTCGGTGGCCCGGAGAACCGTCCCGCGGCCCCGGTCGAGATGTTCGCCAACCAGCACAGGACCACCACGACCCCGTCGGGTGGCATCTGGCACGGGCGCGCGGGAGTACCCACCCCGCACCCGTGACGGTCGCCGTCCGGCGTCCTGCGAGCCCCCGTCTGTCCACAGACGGGGGCTCGTTCGTTCCCCGGCGGGCATACGATCGGATGGGGCGTCTGTCCTGGCGTTTACGCCCCGCGTATGGGGTCACACGGAAAATCTGGCGTAGCCGAGTCGACTGTGTTCCGGGAGTGAGCGATCGATGAGCGACGACACACGTGCCTTCGAGGACGAGGACGTGGCCGGTCCATCGCACCGCTCGGGGGGCGGCGAGACGCAGCCCGCCGGGGACGGCGATCGAACCGCGCGTCCGGGTTTCCTGCCGGCCGACCAGGTGGTGTCCGAGCGGGCCACCCCCGCGGGTCGCTCCGGTACCGGCTCCTACTCCGACGACCTGTTCAGCACGGGGTCGTACGCCACGCCGCCGGAGAGGCTCGCCGGCTCGGACGACCGGGGCTCGTGGGGCAACCCCGCCGGCGGCCCGCTGCCGTCCTACCCGAGCGGCGGCCAGGACACCTACGGCCGCTCCGGCGACCCGTACGGCGGTCAGGGCCACTTGTCCGACCCGTACGGCGGCCAGGGCCGCTCCTCCGACCCGTACGGCGCCTACACCACCGGCGCGCACCAGGTGCCGCCGTCCTACCCGGCGTCGCGAGGTGACGGCCTCGGCGGCTCGTCGTCCTACGGGGGCCGCACCGAGACGTACGGCTCCACCGACGTCTTCTCCTC
The DNA here is from genome assembly GCF_014207705.1 of Sphaerisporangium rubeum. Lineage (NCBI taxonomy): Bacteria > Bacillati > Actinomycetota > Actinomycetes > Streptosporangiales > Streptosporangiaceae > Sphaerisporangium > Sphaerisporangium rubeum. The sequence continues at coordinate 6,653,635 of NZ_JACHIU010000001.1, read as the reverse complement.
CCCGTCCGACACCTCCTCCTTCGGCCCGCCGCCGCCGCGCGCCGCGTCCGGCATGGGCCGTGGCTGGGCTCCGCCGCCTCCGGGCAGCCGTCCCTTCGGCGAGCCGGGTGGCATGGGCCCGGGGCTTCCTCCGGGTCAGAGCGCCGGCCCGGCCCCGCGCGGCCCGCGCACCGGCACGCTCGCCGCGTTCGCCGTGGTGATCGCGCTCATCGCCTCCACCGCCGGCAGCCTCGGCACCTACCTGCTGACCCGCGGCGACGGCCCCGGCCGTGACCCTTCGTACTCCCTCGGCACGCCGACCGGCGCCATCGTCAACCGGGCCCCCGACTCGGTGGCCGGTGTCGCGGCCAAGGTGCTGCCGAGCGTCGTGTCGCTCGACGTGCGAGGCAACAGCGAAGCCGGCACCGGCTCCGGCTTCCTGATCAAGGGTGGCTACATCGTCACCAACAACCACGTGGTGGCCGCCGCCTCCTCGACCGGCACCATCAAGGTGACCTTCAGCAGCAAGAAGTCCACGCAGGGACGCATCGTCGGCCGCGACCCGAGTTCCGACATCGCGGTGGTCAAGCCCGACACGACCTTCGGCGCACCCGAGATCGTGCTCGGCAACTCCGACAAGGTCGTCGTCGGCGACCCCGTGATCGCCATCGGCTCGCCGCTCGGCCTCACCGGCACCGTCACCACCGGCATCATCAGCTCGCTGAACCGTCCGGTCACCGCCGGCGGCGAAGGCGGCTCGGAGTCGTCGTTCATCAACGCCATCCAGACCGACGCCGCCATCAACCCCGGCAACTCCGGCGGCCCTCTGGTGAACGGCGCAGGCGAGGTCATCGGCGTCAACTCCGCGATCGCCACCCTCGGCGGCTCCCTCGGCGGCGGCCAGAGCGGCAGCATCGGCCTCGGCTTCTCCATCCCGATCAACCACGTGCGCCGCATCGCCGAAGAGCTCATCACCACCGGCACCGCCAAGAAGTCCCGCATCGGTGTCCAGCTCGACGAGAACTACCAGGGCGAAGGCGTCCGCATCGCCACCGAGGCCGTCGCCGGCCAGGAACCCGTCATCCCCGGCGGCCCCGCCGACAAGGCCGGCCTGAAAGCCGGTGACATCATCCTGGAGATCGACGGCAACCCCATGACCCAGCCCAGCGAGCTGATCGTCACCGTCCGCAGCAAGGCCCCCGGCACCAAGATCAACGTCAAGTACCAGCGCAACGGCGAAACCCGAACCACCAGCCTCACCGTAGACGCCGTCTCCGTCCCCACCCCCCAACCCTCCTGACCCACCCCGACCCCGGGCCCACGCACCGAACCGGACCCGGGGTCCACTCCCCACCCCGGACCCCGGGCCACGCACCACCCCGGATCCGGGTCCACGCACCACCCCGGACCCGGGTCCACGCACCACCCCGGACCCGGGGTCCGCGTACGCCACCGGCCCGGACCCCGGCGGCAGGCGCACCGGACGTCGCATCGCACCTCGTCCCCGAGTTTCCCACCGGCCCGGACCCCGGCGGCGTCCCAGAGACGCGAGGCCGGTGACCCCGGCGCGGTGTGGCCGGCGGCCGAGCCCCAGGCAGGCCGTCTGTGCCGCCGACACCACGGCGAGCGACCACGGGGTCGGACCCATCAGCCCCACAGTTCAGCCCCACGGTCCGGTCCAGGACGAACCTTCACCGGCCTCGTCCCACGCGTCCCCACCACCCATCCTGAACCGGACATAAACACCACATGGCGCTCCCGCCGTCCGGGCACATTAGTCTGGGTGTTGCCCCGGCGAGACGCCGGTGCGCAAGACACGAGGAGCATGCGGTGTTCGGACTCGGCTGGGCTGAAGTCTTGGCCCTGGTAGTCATCGCACTACTGGTACTAGGCCCAGAGAAACTTCCCCAAGCCGCCGCGCAGGCAGGCCGTGCCCTACGCCAGATCCGCCAGATGGCCACCAACGCACGCAACGACCTCCAGGACAACCTGGGCCCGGAGTTCGCCAACTTCGACCCGACCGACCTCCACCCCAAGAACTTCGTCCGCAAACACCTGCTCTCCGACCTCGAAGACGACTGGAACCGCACCCCGGGCTCCCAAGACCCCCAGCCCCTGATAAACGACCACGAACCCGCCTACGCCACCACCACCCCCACCCCCGAACTCGGCTACGGCGAAGTCCCCCCCTACGACCCCGAAGCCACCTGACCGAACTTCTTCTCCGCCGTCTGTAGCGGCCACCGCGCCGTCTCATGTGACCACCGCGATGCCTTCCGCCTCACGTCGCGGTCCTCCCCTCCAGGCGCCAGAGCGCCTTCCGGCTCGGGCTGTGTTCTCCCAGGGGGCTCCGCCCCAATGCCGGGAAGTTAGGCGGCGAGGGTGAGTGTCAAGGGGCTGCGGATGGTGATGGTGTAGCTGGCGGTTTTGGGTTTGGGGTCGGGGTGTGTTTGTCGGAAGGGGTAGCGGACTTTGGGACGGTTTTTGACGCGTGGGCTGGTCCTTGGGCGTCGGGTTGCGGGCATGGGCCGGTTGGTGAGCATGGTGAGGGTGTAGGCCCAGTCCTGGGGGGCGTGGCGGGGCTGGGTGCCGTGTGCGGTGATGATGGTGTCGCGGGTGGTGTGCAGGGTGGTGGTGAAGCTGATCTGGTCGGGGTCCAGGCCGGTGTCCAGGGCGGCGTGGCAGGCCAGGCGGCGTAGCAGGTGGTGGGTGAGCAGCAGGGCGTAGAACTCCTGGACGATGCCGGGGACGGTGCGTGATCGCAGGGGTCGCAGTGATCCTTTGTGGATGGCTTTGAGGCCGTATAACGCGGTTTCGATCTCCCAGCGCTGGTGGTAGCAGGCCACAAGGTCGGCGGCGGGGTGGGTGCGGTGGTCCAGCAGGGTGGTCATGAGCTTGTAGGTCTGGTGGCGTGTGGTGCCGTCGGCGAGGGTCACGGTGATGGTGGCCTCGATGATGCGCACCATCTCGCGCAGGTGCCGTTCGTGCTTGTGGCCGCGGCGCATGGCCAGGTAGGACCCATCGGGGAGGTGTGCGATCACGGTGGGGGCCAAGGTAGCGGTGGCGCGCCACAAAAGGTGGGCCCCGGTCTGGCGGGCCGACCGCCACAGCCCAAGACCGATGAACCGGCGATCGGCAAGCAGCAGCATCCCCGGCGCAAGAGCGCCCAGCATCCGTTCCACCAATGCCGACTCACTCGTGCGGCAATGCCCGAACACCGCGTCCATGACGGCCCGGGTCCCGCACTCGATGGTGAGCGCGAACGCCATCTGCGGCGCACCCTCGCGCCCGCTGCCGTGCACCGGAGCCCCGAACTCCTTACGCACCGCCGCCTCATCGGCCAGATCCAGCGTGGAACCGTCCCAGGCCACCAGCCGCAACCCCCGCCACCACACCCCCGGCGTCGCAACCGGGGCAACCGGACCGCGCAGCCGATCGAACAACATCCGTACCGGCGCCTCACCCAGCCGTGCTCTGGCCTGACGCAACGCCGCCGCCGACGGCACCCCCACCCCCCGCACCGAACAACACAACGCCCGCCACACCCCTGCATACCCCCGCTCCGGGAACAAGGTCATCGCCAAGACGAAAAACACCACCACCCGTGCAGGCAACACCCGCACCCGCCGCTCACCTCGCCGGCACTCCACAAGCACCTCATCCACCAACTCCACCGGCACCCCGTCACTCAGCACCCCAAGATGCGCCGGAGCCCACACACACCCACCCACCGGCATGACACACTCACACACACGGAGCTCCTGCCTACGAACGAGATCTTGGTCGATCAACGTTCTAGCAGGAGCTCCATCCTCATCTCAGCGCTATTGACAACCAACCCCCCGCCTTAACTTCCCGGCATTGGGGCTCCGCCCCTCTCGCCCCCCGAAACCCCGTACGGGTCGGCGACGCCGGAGCTGTTTTCGTCCTTCGTCGGCGTCCTTCGGAAGACGCCGAACATGGCCGTGGCCTCCAGGTCGTGGCGGCCTTGAGCACTCGGTGGGGTGTCGAGCCTCAGGGAACCGGTGGCAAGACGGTGTGGTTCACCGTCTGCTGGTGAGGCGTGCGTCCCACCGCTTCAGGGAGCGGTGGGATGTGGTGAGGGTGGGGTCAGCGGCCTGAAGGAGACAGGTTCAGGCGCATGCCTTTCAGGGAGCCGGGTTTTTTGCTGAGGGTGTTGGCTATTTGGCGGAGTTCGGTGGCGGCGGGGGAGTCGGGGTCGGTGAGGACCAGGGGTTTGCCGTTGTCGCTGCCTTCTCTTAGGCGGAGGTCCAGGGGGATCTGGCCGAGGAGGGGGACGTTGGTGCCGAGGAGGCGGGTGAGGCCGTCGGCCACGGTCTGGCCGCCGCCTTCGCCGAAGACAGGGATGCGTTCGTCGCAGTGGGGGCAGGGGAGCCAGGCCATGTTCTCGATGACGCCGGCTATCTGCTGGTGGGTCTGGAAGGCGATGGAGCCGGCGCGTTCGGCGACCTCGGCGGCGGCCTGCTGGGGGGTGGTGACGACGAGGATCTCGGCGGTCGGCATGCGCTGGGCCACGGAGATGGCTATGTCGCCGGTGCCGGGGGGGAGGTCCATGAGGAGGACGTCCAGGTCGCCCCAGAAGACGTCGGCCAGGAACTGGTGAAGGGCCCGGTCGAGCATGGGGCCGCGCCAGACCACGGGGTGGTTGTTGCCGGGGGGCTTGAACATGCCTACCGAGATGACTTTGATGTCATGCGCCACGGGGGGCATGATCATGTCTTCGACCTTGGTGGGTCGTTCGTCCGTGCCGAGCATGCGGGGGACGGAGTGGCCGTAGATATCGGCGTCGACGATGCCGACCTTGAGGCCGCCGGCGGTCATGGCGGCAGCGAGGTTGACGGTGACGGAGGACTTGCCGACGCCGCCCTTGCCGCTCGCGACCGCGAAGACGCGGGTCAGGGAACCGGGCTTGGCGAAGGGGATCTCCTTCTCCGGGCCGCGGTCGCCGCGGAGCTTGGTCTGGAGCGTCTTGCGCTGGTCGGCGCTCATCACGTCGAGGTCGACGTGGACCTGGGTGACGCCTTCCACCTTGGCGACGGCGTTGGTGACGTCGCGGGTGATGGTGTCGCGCATGGGGCAGCCGGCGACGGTGAGATAGACGCCGACCCGCACCACCCCGTCGGGGGAGACATCGACGCTTTTGACCATGTCGAGCTCGGTGATCGGCCGGCGGATCTCCGGGTCGTTGACCGTCGCCAGAGCGGCCGTCACCAGTTCTGGGGTGGGTGCCATGGATCCATGCTACGAACCCAGGGCCGTCAAAACGAAACCGGTGGCGCCATGTGGTGCCAAAGGGGAGTCAATGGACGGACTGTGCCGGTGCGCGCAGTAAGGGTGAGGCGGTGGTGGCCTGGGAGGTGGGTGGTGTCGTCCGGGGAGACGGTGGCCGGCCGGAGGGGGTCGGTGGTCGTCCGGGGGGGGTGTGGTTCGGGGGTGGTGGCCGGTCGGGTGGGTCAGTGGTCGTCGGGGGTGGGGTGGCGGAGTTCTTCTATGAGGTGGTCGAGTTCGCCGCGGATGTAGTCGCGGGTGGCCAGTTCGCCGAGAGCGTGGCGGAGGCCCGCGATCTCGCGGGTGAGGTATTCGACTTCGGCCTGGTTGCGTTCGGAGGCCAGGCGGTCCCGTTCGGCCTGGACGCGGTCGCGGTCGGCCTGGCGGTTCTGGGCCAGCAGGATCAGCGGGGCCGCGTAGGACGCCTGGAGGGACAGGATCAGGGTCAGGAAGATGAAGGGGTAGGGGTCGAAGACCAAGGGGTCGGGGACGAGCCAGTTCCAGGAGACCCAGACCAGGATGAAGACGGTCATGTAGACCAGGAATCTGGCGGTGCCGAGGAAACGCGCGAAGCGTTCCGAGAGGCGGCCGAAGGCTTCCGGGTCGTAGTGGGGACGGATGCGGCGCAGTTCCCGCGGCTGGTCCAGCCGGTTAACCACCACCGCGCACCTCCGGCCCGGCGTGGCCGGTCGTCTCGCCCTCGTGGGGCTGCTCGTCGTGTTCGCGCCAGTCCTCAGGCAGCAGGTGGTCGAGGACGTCATCAACGGTGACGGCGCCTACCAGGCGTCCGTTCTCGTCCACCACAGGCGCCGCGACAAGATTGTACGTGGCGAGGTAGTACGTGACCTGGCGCAGCGGAAGATCGGGACGTATGGGGTCGATGCTGGTGTCGATGGCGCCGCCGAGCAGGGACGACGGGGGTTCGCGCAGGAGGCGCTGGAAGTGCGCGACGCCGAGGAACTTGCCGGTGGGGGTCTCGGCGGGGGGCCGGGTGACGTACACGGCGGCGGCCACGGCGGGGGTGAGGTCCTGTTTGCGGATCTCGGCGAGGGCCTCGGCGATGGTGGCGTGCGGCGGCATGACGACGGGTTCGCTGGTCATCATGCCGCCGGCGGTGTTCTCGGGGTAGGTCAGCAGCCGCCGTACGGGGTCGGCCTCGTCGGGCCGCATGCGGGCCAGCATGGCTTCGGCCTGCGCGGGTGGCAGGTCCTGGAGGAGGTCGGCGGCGTCGTCGGGGTCCATGGCGCCGAGGACGTCGGCGGCGCGGTCGCCGTCGAGTTTGCCGAGGATGGCGATCTGGTCGCGTTCGGGGAGTTCCTCCAGCACGTCGGCGAGTCGTTCGTCGTCGAGCGCGGCGGCGACTTCGGCGCGGCGTTTGGCGGTGAGGTGGCGCAGCGCGTTGGCGAGGTCGGCGGGCCGGGTCTCCTCGAAGGCGGCGAGCAGGTTGGCGGCTCCCTGGTCGGCCTGTACGGCGGCGAAGCCCTGCACGTCGGCCCAGTCGACCACCAGGGTCTCGCCGCGCCTGCGCAGGCCGCGTCCCGGACGCCGTACGGCGACCTTGGTGATGAGCCATTCGCCGGTCCTGGTGCGCTCCATGGCGAGGTCGAGCACGGTCACGCGTTCCCCGGAGACCTCGACGGCGAGGTCCAGCATCTCGCCGATGGCCAGGGTCTCGACGGCGCGTTTCTCGAAGCGCCTCATGTTCAGTGTGCCGGTGAAGACGACGGCGTCGGCTTCGATGCCCCGCACGCGGGTGATCGACAGGAACACCCTGCGGCGCGGCATGACCTCGACGACGAGGCCGTGCACACGTGGCGGGTCGTTGGGCCGCATGGCGACCACGACGTCCCGGACGCGGCCGATGCGGTCTCCGGCGGGATCGAACACCGCGGTCCCCGCCAGCCGGGCGATGAAGATCCTCACCTTGGAAGCGTACGAGGGGGGTGGGGGACGCGCACCGGTGGGGCCGGTAAAAGCAACCCCAATCCGGGTCGTTTCACCCCGCGAAACCGGGTTGCCGCCGTCGGAGCGGCTATGACAGCATCAAAAAGCGTGAACGGTAATTACGGTACGCGCGGCGCGGCACTCGTGGCGGCGGTCGTCTCGGCATGGTGTTTCGGCTTCTCCGGAACCGCGGCGAAGTTCGTGGGGGCCGCCGGGCTGACCCCGTTGCAGGCGGTGTGGGTGCGCATGGCAGGCGCCGCCGTGCTGCTTATCGTGATCCTGGCGGTGGTGCGGCCGGGAGCGCTGCGTGTCCCGCGGAGCCGCGGGCCGTTCTTCGCCGCGTACGCGCTGATCGCGGTGGCGGGGGTGCAGGCGCTGTTCTTCCTGGCGATCACCCGGCTGCCGGTCGGCGTCGTGCTGCTGCTGGAGTACAGCTCTCCGGTGCTCGTGGTGTTGTGGGTGCGCTCGGTGCGGCGGGTCCGGCTGCCGCGGGCCGCGTACGCGGGTGCGGCGATCGTCGTGGTGGGGTTGTGCGTGGTCGTGGAGGTGTGGCGGGGGCTGGCCCTGGACGGGCTCGGGCTGGCGCTCGGACTGGTCGCAGCGGCGTGCTGCGCCGGATATTTCCTGATGAGCGATGGATACGCGGACGACGTCCAGCCCCTCGGCCTGATCGCCTGGGGCCTGGCCGGCGCCGCCGTTGTGCTCACCCCGCTGGCCGCGCCGTGGGACATCCCGTGGGAGGCGTTCGGCGGCACCGTCACGCAGGCGGGGCTCACGCTGCCGGCGGCGGTCCCCACGCTGGTCCTGATCGGCGTGGCGACCGTGCTCGCGTACGGCACGGGGGTGTACGCGGTGCGGCACCTGTCGGCGGCCATCGGCGCGACGTTCGCGTCCCTGGAGGTGGTCACCGGGTCGGTGATCGCGTGGTTCCTGCTCGGCGAGCGCCTCGGCGTGCCGCAGATCACCGGTGGCGCCGTCGTGCTGGCGGGGGCCCTGCTCGCTCAGTCGGCGACGTCGGGGGTGAGCCGGATCACCGAGGACTCCGCGGCCCAGCGCGTGAGCAGCCCCGGCGCGTCGACGGCGTTGAGGCGCTCCTTGGCGAGGAGGGCGAGCGCGCCGGCGGCCGAGGGTGACGCCTGATCGACGACCTCGGCGGTCGCGTCGAACGTCACCAGCCTGGCGCCGTTGTCCTTGCTGCGCAGGGTGACCCGCACCCGCGACGCCTCGGCGAGGCCCGGAAGGCGCTGCTCTCCGCCGCCGGTGACGACGTGGACGGCGCCTTCGTGCCAGACGTGCCAGGCGGCGAGGTCCCGGCCGCCGACCGTGATCCACAGGATGCCGGACTTGCGGGCACCCTCCTCGATGAGTGCAAGGCTCACACCGGTCACTGTACGCGCGGGCCCGCGCGGCGGGACGTCAGCGGCCGGACAGCTTCCAGGCGGCCGGCAGCAGGCCGGTCGCGGCGATCACCTTGATGATGTCCCCGATGAGGAACGGGACGATCCCGGCGGCGACGGCGGCGGCCAGGTCCATGCCGGTGGCGACCATCAGCCACGGCACGCCGACCAGGTAGATCAGCACAGTGCCGGTCGTCATGGTCACGGCCGTGCGCAGCGGCGTGCGGTCGCCGCCGCGGCTCGCCAGCGCGCCGGTCACCGAGGCGGCGAGCACGAACCCCACGACGTACCCGAGGGTCGCGTTGCCGCCTGACGGCGCGAACCACGGCACGCCGAGCTGTCCCACCAGCAGGTACAGCGCCATGCCGAGGAACGCGCGCGGCAGGCCGAGCGCCGCGCCGCCGAGGAGCACCGCGAAGGTCTGCAGGGTGAACGGCACCGGCGTGCCGGGGAGCGGGACGGCGACCTGCGCGGCGAGGCCGGTCAGGCCCGCGAGACCGACCACGAGAGCGACGTCCCTGGCCAGCTTGCCGGGGATGCCGGGGATGAGGTCGGACAGTACGGCGGGACCATCGGCCACGTACGCATTGCTCATCGTCATGTCTCTTCTCTCCGCAGGTAGTCAGCGTGTCCATTGTCATGACATTTGCGGATTTGGACCTGTTAGGTCCGCGCCAAGAACGAGCCGCGGCCTTTGTGCCGCCCCCACAGCCCGGCACCGCCTCCGCCACGCGTTACGGTGATCGCATGCGTTCCCGTCGTTCCTGCCTCGCGGTCCCCGGCAGCAACCCGAGGTTCCTCGAAAAGGCGCAGGGACTGCCCGCCGACGAGGTCTTCCTCGACCTGGAGGACTCCGTCGCGCCGTCCGCCAAGGAACAGGCGAGGAAGAACGTCGTCGCGGCGCTGCGTGACGGCCACTGGACCGGCCGTACCAGGGTCGTGCGGGTCAACGACCTGTCCACCGCGTGGACGTACCGCGACGTGATCGAGGTCGTCGAAGGCGCGGGGGACCGACTCGACTGCCTGATGCTCCCCAAGGTCGAGGACGCGCGGCAGGTGGCGTGGCTGGACACGCTGCTCACCCAGATCGAGCGCGCCAACGGGCTGCCGGTCGGCCGCATCGGCGTCGAGGCGCAGATCGAGAGCGCCAGGGGCCTGGTCGAGGTGGACGCCATCGCCGCCGCGTCGCCGCGCCTGGAGACACTGGTGTTCGGGCCGGCCGACTTCATGGCGTCCATCAACATGAAGACGCTCGTGGTGGGCCGCCAGCCACCGGGGTACACCGAAGGTGACGCCTACCACTACGTGCTGATGCGCATCCTCATGGCCGCGCGCGCGTACGGCCTGCAGGCGATCGACGGGCCGTACCTGCAGATCAGGGACCTCGACGGGTTCACCGAGGTGGCACGCAGGTCGGCGGCGCTCGGCTACGACGGCAAGTGGGTGCTGCATCCGTCCCAGATCGACGCCGCCAACGATGTGTACTCACCCGACCAGGACGACTACGACCACGCCGAGCGCGTCCTCGCGGCCTACGAGCAGGCCACCACGGTGGACGGCCGGGGTGCGGTGATGCTCGGTGACGAGATGATCGACGAGGCGTCCCGCAAGATGGCGCTGGTCGTGGCGGCCAAAGGCAGAGCGGCCGGCCTGCGGCGCACCCCGCCGGACTGACGGCGCGCGACGCTCCGACCGGCGCGGCTCGGCCGTCAGATGGGAAGAATGACCACTATGCACGAACCGCCGCAGGGGCCTCAGGAGCCGCAGCACCCGTGGAAGCCTCCGGGGGAGGAGCCGGGGTCCCCGGAGCGGCAAGGGTGGCCTGGGAACGGCCCACAGCCTCCAGGAGGGCCGCCTGCGCGGACGCCTCACGGCCGCCCTCCCGCGGAGGGTCCGCACGGCGGGCCGCCTTCGCAGGGTCCGTACGGCCCCTACCCGGGGCCCGCGCCGTGGGGTCAGGCGCCGGCGCCGGCGCCGTGGACCGTCCCCCCGCCGAGCGGCACGCGGTACGACCACCTCGGCCGCACGCCGTGGCACCGCTGGTGGCGGCCGGTGGTCGGCACGGTGGTCGTCGCGATGGCGTACCTTCTGGTCGGCGTCATCGTGATCACGATCGGCGCGGTGGTGGCGCAGTTCGCCGGCGTGGCGGTGGTGATGTCGGACGAGCGGCTGTTCGGCGACCCGGTGTTCGAGCTGGCCGTGGCGCTGCTGTCCATCGCGCTGGTGCTGCCGGTGGTGTTCGGTACGGCGTGGCTGGTGCAGCGCCGCAGGCCCGGCACGTTGTCGTCGGTGGCGGGACGGCTGCGGTGGAGGTGGCTGCTGCTGTGCTCGGTGGTGGCGCTGGTGGCGATGGTCCTCGGCCAGCTCGCGATGATGCTCACGTTCGCCGTGACCGGCGAGGGGCTCGACGGCATGTTCGGCTGGGTGGGCTGGGAGCGGTTCGCGCCGGGGCTGGTGGTGATCCTGCTGCTGGTGCCGTTCCAGGCGGCGGCCGAGGAGTACATGTTCCGCGGGTGGCTGATCCAGGCGTTCGGCTCCTTCTTCACGACGCCGTGGCCCGGCATCGTGATCGGGGCCGCGGCCTTCACGTCGCTGCACGCCTACACCGACTGGGGCATCCTCGACGTGTTCGGCTTCGGGCTGCTGATGGGGTGGCTGGCGGTGCGCACCGGCGGCCTGGAGGCGCCGATCGCGCTCCACGTGCTCAACAACGTCGTGAGTTTCCTGCCGGCTGCGGCGGCCGGTGAGCTCGGGGACGCGTTGAAGCAGGGGGCGGTGCCGTGGCAGGCGGTCAGCGGGACGGTGGTGCAGCTGGCCGTGTTCGCGATCGTGGTCGTGATAATCGCCCAAAGGCGGGCAATTCCGACGGTCTCTAGATAAATCTGACTAGAGAGGTCTCGCCAGGAAGGGTCTCGGCATGTTGCCCTGGAATGTGTACGGGCCGGGTGGCCGGCCCCAGGGAGGTGCGCGCTGTCGGCGAGGGCGAGGGAGCTCGGCCGTGTGATCTACGGGCACGGGTGGGTATCGGTACGATCACAGCGGATCTGTGGCCGACACACCGGATGCGCGGAGGTTCGGTGGAACGGTCCCGAATCACGGCTATCACACAGGCTTAGGCTGCCGACGAGGAGGTGCTGAGCGTGGCCTCGGGCCCCCACGACCCGCGCTCGTCAGGATGGCCGCCGGACGATTCCGCCGGCCATGGTGACATGTCGCCACACTTCGGCCCCCGCATGTCCGAGGCTCCTCCACCGGCTCTCCACCACGCGCCGCCGCCTCCCGGCGCCGACCAGCCCCACGGCACCCCTCTGCAGTCCCCATGGGCTCTGCCTCCCTTCGGCGCACCCACCCCCGGCGAGCCCCCGCGCGACCCGGCCCCCGACCCCCGGCCCGCCTCCGGCCGTCACCCCTACGCGCGTCCTGAGGCCCGCCACAGCGCGCCGGAGCCCCACACCGCCGACCGGCACCCCGGCCCGCCGACGGAACCGCACGAGCCTCCCCGCCGCCTGGTGGACCGTCCCGACAAGCTCGTCGCCTCCGGCCCCCCGCGCAAGCCCCCGCCGCGGCACGCGAGCGAACCCCGGCGCGACGACGACGGCGCCACCATGGGCTACCCGGCGGGTGCCGGGTACGCCGGCGAGGCGGCGCGCGGCGCGAGCCCGCGGCACGCGACCTTCGCCGAGCACCACGAACCCCCTGACCCCGGCCACACCGGCGCGTTACCCGGCGTGGCGGAACCCGGCATCCGGGTCGAACCGCACATCCCCGCCGAGCCGGAGATCACCTATCCACCGGACGACCCCACCACCGGCGAACGCATCGGCCGCCCCCCGGCGGGCCGGCCCGCCACCCCGAGACGACCCCTCGCCACCAGCCCACCCCGTCCCGACGTCCTCGTCGCGTCAGGACCGCCGCGAAGCCGCGGACGAGGACGGCACCACAGAGAGCAGACCACCACACGTCCACCCCGCCGCACGCCGCGGCCGGGCCGGCCGGGACGCGGCCTGCTCACCCCGGTCTTCGTCGTCGTGGTGCTGCTCGCCGCGTCCGGACTCGGCCTGGTCATCGTCAACTGGGTGAACTCCCCCACAGGAGCCGGCCTGCGCCTCGCCGCCGGGGACGGCGGCTCGGGGGACCAGGCGTTCGTGGCCCCCGCAGGCACCAGCGGCAGCGGCTCGCGCCAGGTGCTGAGCGCCGTCACCTCCGTCGGCTCCACGGTGGTGGCCGTCGGCAGCGACACCACCAGCCCCGTCCCCCGGCCCCTGTTCCTGGTCTCCGAGGACGGCGGCGGCACCTGGCGGCTCGGCCGGGTCGCGGGGCCCGCCGGATACCAGCAGGCCAGAGCGGCGGGCCGGGTCGCCGGCGGCGCCGGACTGTGGCTCGCCGCCGGCACCGAGGCCCCAGGCGCGGCGGGCCCGGCGGCCCGCGGCCTGTGGACCAGCACCGACGGTGGCACGTGGACCGCCGTGGACCCCGCACGCCTCGCGCCGTTCTGGAGCGGCGACCGCATCACCGACCTGGCACGCACCGGTAGCGGTTTCGTCGCCGTCGGCTCCACCGCGCTCCCCGACGGGTACGGCCCGGTCGCCTGGGTCTCGCCGGACGGCCAGAGCTGGAGCCGCGTCGAGAGCCGCGACATCGGCACCACCGACAAGGTGCGGGCCATCAGGGCCGTCGCCGCACGCGGCGACGCCGTCGTGGCGCTCGCCGACCCCGGCAAGGGGGACAGCACCTCGGTCATCCTGCGTTCCCCCGACGGCGGCCGCACCTGGCTGCGCACCGCCGCCGCGCTCCCCGGCGTACGTCCGGAACCCGGTGCGCTCGCCGCGACAGGCAAGGGGTTCGTGCTGGTCCCGACCCTGCAGAAGTCCTCCTCCGGCGAGGTCAAGGTGTACTGCTCCGAGCTCGGCGACGCGTGGCGCCAGTGCGGCGTCATCGACGGCCTCGGCCGTGAGGCGACCGGTGTGCGGGGCCTCGCGACGTCCAAGGCAGGCGTGGCGGCCGTCGCCGAGTCCGGCTGGGAGCGGTACGCCGTCTACACCAGCACCGACGGCCGCAAGTGGACCGAGAGCACCGACCTCGGCCAGATCCCCGGCACCCTGCGCGGCCTCGCCGTCACCGACAAGGGCACCCTGGTCGCCGCGGGGGACCAGCGGGCCGACGGACTGGACAACCTCGCTGTGCTCATGACCGCGGCCAAGGGCCGGGCCGCCGCGCCGGTGCCGCTCGCCGAGGTGGACGGCCTGACCCGCCAGGCCAGGGACACCGCGGCCCTCGTCGCGGCGGGTGAGACGTTCGTCGCGGTCGGCTCGGTGAAAGGCGACGCCGGCATCTGGACCAGCTCCACCGGCGAGAACTGGCGGCCGGCCGGCTCACCGGCGCTCGGCGGCGCGGGACGGCAGTCGCTGAACGACGTCGCGCACGGCCCCCACGGGTGGCTCGCGGTCGGCAGCGCCACCGCCGACTCGGCGTTCATCCGTCCCATGCTCGCCGTCTCCGGCAACGGCCGCGACTGGCGGGCCGCGCCGCAGTCCCCGGCGCTCGGCGCGTCCGGCCGGTACGCCGTCGTGCCACGTGTGGTCGCGGCCGGACCCAAGGGGTACGTGCTGGCAGGCGACGACAGCGGCCCCGGCGGGGTGGTCGCCGCGCTGTGGTTCACCGCCGACCTCAAACGCTTCTCACGGGCCGCGCCGCGCAGCCTGCCGGCCGGTGGCGCCGACGTGCGCATCGAGGACGTCGCCGCGACCGGCGGCGGCTACATCGCGGTCGGCGGCTCGGGGAGCGCCGGCCGTACGTCCGGCGTGGTGTGGGTGTCGCAGGACGGCCTGAACTGGACGGCGCGCAAACGCGTGGTGCCGGACGGCGCGCGGTCGGCGTCCCTGCGCAGGGTGGTGGTGCGCGACGGTGACGTGATCGCGGTCGGTGCCGCCACCGACGACAAGGGAGGTGAGCGGCCGTTCGCCGCGGTCTCCGGGGACGACGGGGAGAGCTGGGAGTACTCCTGGCTGCCGGCCGACGACACCGCCGTCGTGCTCGACATGACGTCGGCGCCGTCCGGCCTCGTCGCCGTCGGATCGTACGGCGCGCCTGCCACGCAGGACGCCACGGTGTGGACGTCACGCGACGGCCTGGACTGGCAGCGTCACGCGCTGACCGGCGACGGCATGACCGGCGACGGCGCGCAATGGCTCGGCGCCATCGCCGTCATCGGCGACCGCGTGGTGGCCGTCGGCCGCTCCACGACCTACACGACCGACCACCTGACCCTGTGGCGCACGACCTTCAGCCGCTGAACGGCCTCGGCCCGCGCTTTCCGAGATGTCTGGAGGTCGAGGTCAGGGGGGTGAACCTCGGGGTTCCCAGGTCTGCGGGGCCGGGTCCGAGGTCGTGAGGTCTCACGCGTCCCGGGCCGGTCCGAGCAGTCGCCAGGACGTGAGCGCGTCCAGCAGCCCGGAGGTGAGCGGCAGCGCCGCCAGCTCATCGGGTGTGAACCACCCCACATCTGCCGCGTCGTCCCCGGGCCGGGCCGTGCCGCCACCGGGGGCCGCCAGGTAGTCGTGGATCTCGTACACCACACCACCGGGCCCGGGACGCTCCACCGTCCCCGCGAGCCGTCCCACCGTGACCGGCAGGCCGGTCTCCTCCAGCAGCTCGCGCCGCAGGGCCTCGGCGTCGGACTCCCCGGCCTCCACCCGGCCCCCCGGCAGCGACCACAGGCCCTCACCCGGCGGACGGCCGCGCCGTACCAGCAGGAACCGGCCCGCGCCGTCGAGCACCACCCCACCCACGCACCTCACCCGCATGCACCAAGATTACGCCGGGATAACGGGGATGCCCTTGACTTCCGCGCACCGGCGGAAGCACCGTGGGTAACTGTGAGAGCCGCGCCTACCTGCCCTCGCTGTTTCGGCGCTCTGCGGCCACCGAGCGCGTGGTCCAGCGCGTGGCGCTGCGCCGTCCACGGCTCGGTGCTGCCGTACCAGCCGCGCCGGCCGTCCCCCGAGGCGCTCGGCCTCGTCACGAGGATCGCCAAGGTGCCGTTCTGGCTGCCGTGGCCGCTGCCGGCCGGCTGGCTCGTCACCGGCTTCGGCGACGCCGGTGACGAGCGCACCGGCGCGCGCGCCGGTGTCGTCGCGCTGTCCGGGCCGTCCGTCACCCAGGGACCCGCCGATCTGCTCATCGTCGCCGAGGAGCCCGGCATGGGCCTCGGCGCGGCGTTCGCCGGTCTGGACGGCCCCGACCCCGGCCCCGGGTTCGACGAGGGCCCGCCGAACGCCAAGGTCGAGGCGAACGGCCACCCCACGCCGCTGTGGTGGGTGGAGGGACTGCCGGACCGCGCGGCGTACGTCGGCGAGGCCATGGGGAACTGGCTGTGGATCATCGGGTGGCCCACCGAGGCGGGGTGGCTGCTGACGCTCGCCGAGTTCCGGCTGCATGATCTGAGCGTGCGGGACCACGAGTTCGACCTGCCGTTCGGCGCCTTCTCGCCGCGGCTCGGCGAGGAACCATGACATCGGGGCCGGTCGCGGCGGAACGTCATCGAGTTGCCTGCCCTGAGGGGCACGAGTGTTCGGTAAGGTCGTGGCCGTGACAGCGCGTATCGAGCGAGTGGTGACCGAGGGCGTCGTGACAATCGACGGCGCCGAGCACAAGGTCGAGAACAACACCTGGATCATCGGCGACGACGCCGAGGTCATCGTGATCGACCCCGCGCGTGACGCGGAGACGATCCTCTCCGAGGTCGGCGAACGCGAGGTGCTGGCCGTCGTGTGCACCCACGGCCTGCCCGATCACGTCGGCGGGGCCATCGAGGTGGCCGCGCGCGACGAGGCCGTGATCGCCCTCAACCGCAAGGACCGCCGCCTGTGGCGGGAGACCTGGCAGGAGACCTATCCCGACATCGACATGGAGGACGAGGGCCTCTTCGGCGTCGCCGACGTCGAGCTCGAGGTCATGACCACCCCTGGCGTGACCCAGGGCGGCGTGTGCCTGTACGTCGAGGCGCTCGGCGTCGTCTTCACCGGCAAGACGCTGCTGGCCGACGGTCCCGGCAAGGTCGACGGGGAGTACCCCGCGCTGGCCGACCAGCTCACCGCCATCGGCGAGCGGCTGTTCACCCTGCCGCACGACACCAGGGTGCTGCCGGCGCACGGCGAGGAGACCACCGTCGGCGACCTGGAGCCCCTGTTCGACGACTGGCTCTCGGGCTCGCTGACCGGCCAGACCACCGCCGCCGCGGAGGGCCCGCTGGCGGACGGCACCAAGGTCTCCGGCATCAAGCTCGGCCTCGACGACGACTGAGCCACCCGTTCACCGTCCGGGTCCCGTACGTGCCACGGGCCCGGCGGTACCGCTGAGAGGAGTCACAGCACGCCGTGGGGCAACTCGGTCTCGAACTCGAAGGCATGCCGAGGCGGCTCTACTCGTGCACTCCGTCCCGGCTGAACACCTGGCTGGACTGCCCGAGGCGTTACCGCTACACCTACCTCGACCGGCCCGCGCCGCAGAAGGGCCCGCCGTGGGCCCACAACAGCGTCGGCGCGTCGGTGCACAACGCTCTCGCCGCGTGGTGGCGCGAGCCGTACGAGCGCCGCACCCCCGCCGTGGCCGGCGTCCTGCTGACCCGCGGCTGGCTCACCGACGGCTTCCGCGACCAGGAGCAGTCCACCGAGTGGCGTGACCGCGCGCGCGACATGGTGATGTCGTACACCGGCACCCTGGACCCGTCCGACGAGCCGGTCGGCGTCGAGCGCACCGTGGCGACCCGCACGTCCGTGATCGCCGTCTCCGGCCGGGTCGACCGCATCGACCGGCGCGGCGACGAGCTCGTCATCGTCGACTACAAGACCGGCCGCCGTCCCCTCACCGAGGACGACGCACGCACCTCCCTGGCGCTGGCCGTCTACGCCGTCTGCGCGTCCCGGGTCCTGCACCGCTCCTGCCACCGGGTCGAGTTACACCACCTGCCGACCGCCTCGGTGGCCACCTGGACCCACACCCCCGACACCCTGCGCCGCCACCTGTCCCGCGCCGAGGACATCGCCGAGGAGGCCGCCAAGGCAGACGAGGACTACCGCTCCCTCCGCGCCGAGGACTCCGCGGCCCCTCCGCTCGACGACCGCTTCCCCGCACGTCCGGGCCCCATCTGCTCCTGGTGCGACTTCCGCCGCCACTGCTCCGAAGGCCGGGCCGCCGGGCCGGCACGCCAGCCCTGGGAGGGGTTGGCCGACCTGAGCGAGGACGGCGAGATCAGAGCCGGCGGCGCGGGTCCCGCAGCCCCCTGAGCCCCGCGCTCACGTCGTACCCCGCCGCCGCCAGCCGTTCTCGAGCCCCGTCGAGCATCTCGCGGGTCGTCGGCATGAACACCTTCTCGTACAGTGGCTCAGGCACCGTCTCGAGCGCCTGCCTGAACCCCCGCAGCGCGACCGTGACCCCCGCCTGCGGCACCTCCGGCAGGAACCCGTACATCCGCCGGGCCCACCCCGGCAACGTGTAGTAACACAACGCTCCGAACGGCCAGTACAACGGTTTCGCCACCCGCAGCAGGCGCAACCTCTCCGGCACGCGCGGCGAGACCAGGAACCGCACCGCGGCCGCCGCCTCAGGCGTCACATCGAGCCGCCGCCGCGTCCGCCGGAAGTAGTCCCGCATCTCCCCGAGAGATCCCGGCACGTCCTCCTCCCTCAACCCCACGTAAGCCGCGCTCCGCCGCTGCTCCAGCAGATAACGATCGGCCTGCTCCCTGCTCAGCCGCACCCCAGCGCGCACCACCGTCTCCAGGTAGGACGCCACCTCCGCGCAGTGCACCCAGAGCAGCAGCTCCGGCTCGTCCACCCGCCCCACCACCCCGGAGGGCTCCCGCACCCGCAACCCCCGATGCACCCGCCGCACCCGCTCCCCGACCGCCTCCGCCTCGGCAGGACTCCCGAACGTCACCCTCCCCACGAAGTCGGCCGTCCGCAGCAGCCTCCCGACCGGATCCTCCCGGAAGTCCGAGTTCTGCCACACCCCCCGCATGGCCGAAGGATGCAACGCCTGCAACATCAGCCCCCGCACACCCCCCACCCACATGGCCCGGGAGACATGCACCACCCAACTCACCGACGAAGGCGCCTGCACCGTGACATTCTCGAGATCTGTCATAGTCCCACCCCGGAAACATTCTTACGGCGCATTCCTACACCTCGCGGGAGGCACCACGTGAAGCGGCTCGTCGCACGGGTCTGGCACTCGATGGCCGGGCCGCTGCAGTGGCGGGTCGTCTACCTGCGGCACGCCAAGTTCGTCGTCGGGGTCACGGGGGTCGTGCGGGACGCGGACGGCAACGTGCTGCTGCTGAAGCATCGGTTGTGGCCGGTGGCGCGGCCATGGGGGTTGCCCGGGGGGTACGCCAAGCGCGGGGAGACTTTCGAGGAGACCGTCGTCCGGGAGGTGCGGGAGGAGACGGGGCTCGACGTGAAGGTGGGGCGGCCGGCGTATCTGCGGAGCGGGTACCGGATGCGGCTGGAGATCGCGTACGAGGCACGGTACGTGGGTGGCACGTTGCGGATCGATCCGATGGAGGTCCTGGAGGCCGGGTGGTTCGCTCCGGAGGAGCTGCCTGAGGGGCTGCAGGACCTTCATCGGCGGTTGATTCTCGGGGAGCCGGTCTAGGGTCTCCTGGTCACAGATCCCAGCGCTCCGCCGCCTCCTGTTCGCTGTAGCCGGCCACGGTGTACAGAAGCCGCTGCAGATCTCTGTGCTCGGTACCGGCTTTCTTGGCGGCTTTGTACGCCTGGGGCTCGAAGTCGCGGTTCGGTTCGGCGGTCCTGAGGACGTCGATGAGGATGCCGCGGATGTGTTCCTCGCCGCGCTCGGCGTAACGGGTCAGCAGGTACGGCACGTAGTCGGCGTAGGGACGGAGAACCTTGGGTCGTGCGGTGCTCGAGACCACGACGGCGTCTCTGTGGCCGACGATATGGCACTTGGCCCGCTCGAAGAAGTAGCGCGCGTATTCTCCCTTGATGTGGTTCAGTGCGAGAAAGGTCGTTTCCAGCGAGCTGAACCTGCTGGCCGGCGTGTCCGATGCGGTGAAGAGGAAGACGCTGAGCTCGCCGCTCGCCGAGAGGTCCGCATCGGTGGCCGCCGCGGCCTCGAAGAACCGTGTCATCTCCTTCGCGATCGTCTCTGAGGGTGTGGCGGCGTCGGCGTGGGACAGATACGAGAGTCCGGCCGAGCGGCTCCACATGGCGAGCGCGGTGCAGGTCTGGATCCGTGTGGTCCAGGCCGATTTCTTTCCGACGTAGTAGTACACCTGATCCGGGTCGTCGTCGGACTTGTCGTCGGAGTCCTGTTCGACCGAGACGCCGAGCTCCGACAGGTTGTCGGGGGCGGCGTGCGACGGGTCCACGAGGTCGATCCGGCGGTCCTTGCCGCCGATGACGCGACCAAGCGGGTCCAACGCGATGATCTTGGTGCTGGTGCCGTAGAGGCGGACCTGGATGCCGTCAGGGTAGACGTTCCGCAGCGCGGCACCGAGAGGCACGCGCTGCTCGGTCGCGTCGTCGACCGCGTCGTCGCCGTCGAGCTTCCCGACGAGGCCGGGGGTGATGCTGTCGACCGTCTTGTCCGGGGCGAGCGTGTACGTCACGAGGGTGCCCCCCGGACGTCCCCTGAGCTTGGACGGGATGGTGTACGTCTGCTTGGTCTTGAGGTCGCGTAAGGCGTCCTCGGAGGTGTGGATCATGCCGTTCGGCATTGTCACGCTCCAAAACTGACGGCCGCCGCGTTTTCGGGCAGCCCGGAGAGGTCATGGTGGTGGGTCGAGCCATGCCGCACCCTCATGCGAATCGGCATGAGTGGCGAGAAATGCAGAATTTGGCGGCGCATATGGCAGATGTCCTGGCTGCCTCCGCACCATAACATGGCGCAGGAGGGTCGAACAGGCACGTAACGCAGGCCGCTATAACGGATTTCCCGTAGGTCCGGCTGCAGGTCGACCGGGCCCTCACCTGCGGGAGGATGGCGACCCGACCGTTCCTCTCGCATCGTTCACATAAAACACTAATCGGACAAATCTGACAAAATACTGCCTGGCTTGAGGCGATTTCTCGCTGTCTCCGGCGTCATGAGCGAGCCGTCCAGACGCCGGGACGGGAAGAGCCGGCGGCGCACGGGATGAAACATCCCAATATGCCGACATGGTCATGGATGCTTCCCTAAACTACGGATCGGGCGAACCGCCGGAAGTCCACGTGCGTATCCCTTGACGACGGATACGATCACGGCTTCGTCCCCGAACCCGATGGGAGGCCCGCCATCGTCAAGCAGGCCACGTTACGCCGCAGCCGGACGCCGGTGCACACCGATCCCGCCGAGGTGACGCTTCAGGACGCGCTGGACGCTCTCGCCGACCCGGTGCGGCGGTCCATCGTGCGCGAGCTTTCCACCTGGCCCGACTTCACCAGGCCCTGTGGCGCCTTCGACCTCCCGGTGTCCAAGGCCACCGCGAGCCACCACTTCGCCGTGCTCCGCGCCGCGGGGCTGCTGGAACAGCTCGACAGCGGGCCGCGGCGCCTCAACCGGCTGCGCAGGCCGGAGTTCGACGCGCGCTTCCCCGGTCTGCTGGCACTGGTGCTGGCCGAGGAGTAGCCGGACTCAGGGGTTGTGGAGCAGGTGACGCTCCGACTGGTTCCAGAAGCGGGTCAAGGTGTGGGCCGTGGTCTCCGGAGCCTCCACGGCGGGGGAGTGGGCCGCGCCGGGGACGACGAAGCAGTCGGCGTCCAGGCGGTCGGCCATCTCGGACTGCGAGCCGGGGGGCCAGCCGTCGTCGTGCTCGCCGTAGAGGACCAGAGTGGGGAGGTCCACGGCGCGCAGATCGTCCACGCGGTCCACGGCGTCGAGGATCTGCCGGGCCATGGTGGTGAGGCCGATGAGGGAGTTGGCGAACATCCGGGTGCGCAGGAACGACAGGATGTCGTCGGGCACCCCGGCGGCGATGGCGTCGGGCTCCATGCGGGTGGCCCAGATGTTCTCCAGGCCGACCTCGGGGAGCGCGCCGAGCAGTGCGCGGCAGAGCTTCTCGCGCTGGCCGGTGATGGCGGCGGGGCCCGAGCTCATGAGGGTGTACGACGCCAGTTTGGTGGCGCCGCCGATCACGGTCTCCCGGGTGACGAGGCCGCCGAAGGAATGGCCGACCAGGTGGACGGGTTCGCCGCCGCCGACAGCCGCGGCCACGTGGTCGATGTCGTCGCCGAGGGCCTCGCAGGTGTAGGCGGCCGGGTCGTCGGGGCCCTTGGTCTCGAACTGGCCGCGCATGTCGATCGCCACGATGCGGCGGCCGGCGTGCGCGAGGGTCTGCAGGACGGCGATGAAGTCCTCTTTGCTCCCGGTGAAGCCCGGCACGAGCAGCGCGGGTAGTCGCTCGGGGACGCCGTGCAGCGGCATGGCCTCCAGAGCAGCGAAGGCACCGACGGGTGTCTCGATGGTCTGCTGACGGACACCCGGAGGCAGCGTCAGGAAGCGCGGCGTGCTCACACGGCACCACGATACTGCGGATTCACGCCAGGACCACCGTCGTGGTCCCCGCGTCGGCCGCGTGGCTGGCTGTCCACATCCCCACCTGGTCGGCTCGCATTGCTCGAACGGCCGGACCCGTCCCGAAGGACGGCTCCGGCCGTACCCTCATCTCCCGCTAGACCCTCCGGCCGCGCTGCGGCGGACGGCGGCGCTGGCCGCGCTCGGAGGCGGCGGACGGCGCCACCTCCTGGTCGTCGTCGGCGAGGTCGGGGGAACAGAAGATGATCGAGAACGGAGAGGCGGGGATGATCCGCTCCGGCTCCGGACGGGGGGTGGTCACGCGCGGGGTCTCCGCCACGTCGTCCTCCCACCCGTCGTCGGTGTCGTCCCAGTCGTCCACCACCGGCGCCGGGGTCTCGGCGACCGTGACCCTGCGCACCCGGCGCACCGGTGGCGCGGCGAGGACGTCGCCCTCGGCCGCGACCCTGCGGCGCGCGACCCTGCGGGTCACGGCCGGTGTCTCGGCGGAGGGTTCGGCGGGGAGGTCGGCGACGACGGGATTCACGATGACGGGCTCCGAGATGATCGGCTCCGATACGGCCGGTGCGGCGATGACAGGCTCCGGGACGACCGCCTCCGAGACGGCCGGCTCCGGAGCGAGGACGGCTGCGTCCTCGGCGGCGCCGAGCGTCTGACCGCCGCGGGTGCGGCGGCGCTGCCGGTTGCGGGACGGCCGCTCGCGGCGCTCCTCGCGGTCGCCACGGTCGCCACGGTCGCCGCGGCGATCGTCACGCTCGTCACGGCGCGAGGAGCGGTGCCTGCCGGTCTCGCCGAGGTCCTCGATGCGCTCGGCGTCCAGCCCGGCACGCGACCGGTTGGCGCGAGGCAGCACACCCTTGGTGCCCTCGGGGATGCCGAGCGCAGTGTAGAGGTGCGCCGAGGTGGAGTAGGTCTCCTCGGGCTCGGCGAAGTCCAGCCCGAGCGCGTTGTTGATGACCTTCCAGCGAGTGAGCTCCTCCCACTCGACGAAGGTCATCGCCACGCCGGTGCGGCCCGCTCTGCCGGTGCGGCCGATGCGGTGGACGTAGGCCTTCTCGTCCTGCGGGCAGTCGTAGTTGACGACGTGGGTGACGTCGTCGATGTCGATGCCGCGCGCCGCGACGTCGGTGGCGACCAGCACGTCGATCTTGCCGTTGCGGAACGCGCGCAGCGCCTGCTCACGCTGCCCCTGACCGAGGTCGCCGTGCACGGCCGCCGAGGCGAAACCGCGCTCCTTGAGCTGCTCGGACACCATGTCGCAGGCACGCTTGGTCTCGCAGAAGACCATGGTGAGCCCTCGGCCCTCGCACTGCAGCGCGCGGCCGACGATCTCGATCTTGTCCATGCGGTGGACACGCCACACGAACTGTGTGGTCGTGGACGGGCTGTCGCTGTCGGCGTCGGCGTTCTCGGCCCGGACATGCGTGGGACGCGTCAGGTAGCGCCGCGACAGCGTGACGATCTCACCCGGCATGGTGGCGGAGAACAGCATGGTCTGCCGCTCGGCCGGGACGAGCTTGATGATGCGCTCGATGTCCGGCAGGAAGCCGAGGTCGAGCATGCGGTCGGCCTCGTCGAGCACCAGCATGGACACCTGACCGAGGTCGAGGTGCTTCTGGTTGACGAGGTCGAGCAGCCGGCCGGGGGTGCCGACGATGACGTCCACACCCTGCTTGAGCGACTCGACCTGCGGCTCGTACGCGCGTCCGCCGTAGACGGTGAGGATGCGGGAGCCGAGCTTGCCGCCGGCCACCAGCAGGTCCTCCGTCACCTGGAGCGCGAGCTCGCGGGTCGGCACGACGACCAGGCCGCGTGGCTTCTTGCGGTTCTTGCGCGGCTTGCCGACCCGCTGGAGCATCGCCACGCCGAAGGCGTAGGTCTTGCCGGTGCCGGTGCGGGCCTGGCCGATGACGTCGTGACCGCCGAGCGCGATCGGCAGCGACATCTCTTGAATGGGGAAGGGGGAGACGATGCCCTCGGTCTCCAGGGCATCGGCGATCTCCGGGATGACTCCAAGGTCCTTGAACGTGGTCAGCTCTGCCTGCCTAAGTCTCCTGCGAAGGCGGGCTCCGGGACCGCGGGCCGGGGTGTGGTCCCCGGGCCGGTCCGCACGGACAAGCCAACCCTCATCTCGTCTGGCGACCGCCGCGGATCTCTCGCGGGGGCTATCAGTCGGGGCGAAATCGCCCTGGATGACATACTGCGGTCGCACTCTTACAGAGCAGTGTACTCGATACCACAACTGCGAGCCGATTTCTTCGTGTTCCACACGGTAAGGCTCGTCCGGCACGTCCAGGACGAGGCCGCGCGGCACCGGGATTACGCTGCCCTTATGAGTGATTCCCCTCCCGGTGCCGTCGACCTGCTCGGAGTGCTCGCCTACGCGGAGCTGACGGCGTTCCTCAAGCTCGCGGAGGACGCCGCGGCCCTCGCTCCCTCGCTCACCGACCGCGCCGCGCTCAGCGACCTGGCGGTGGCCGAGTACGGCCATTTCGAGTTGCTGCGCGACCGGCTGGCCGCGCTCGGCCAGGATCCCGAGGCGGCGATGGCGCCGTTCGTGGCGCCGCTGGACGACTGGCACGCGCAGACCAAGCCGGGGGACTGGCTGGAGGCGCTGGTGAAGGCGTACGTCGGCACGGGGATCGCGGGTGACTTCTACCGCGAGGCGGCGCGGCAGGCGGAGCCGGAGACCCGCAAGCTGGTCGACGAGGTGCTCGCCGAGGAGAGCAGGTCGGAGTTCGCCGTGGAGCGGGTGCGCGCGGCGCTCGCGGAGAACCCCAAGGACGCGGGCCGGCTCGCGCTCTGGGCCCGGCGCCTGGTCGGCGAGGCGCTCAGCCAGGCGCACCGCCTCGCCGCGACCCGTCCGGAGCTGGCTCTGCTCCTGGTGGCCGGCGGCGCGGTCGACGGCACCTCGGACGCCGGCCAGATCGGCATCGGCCGGCTGTTCTCCCGGCTCACCGAGGAGCACGGCAAACGCATGTCGGCCCTCGGTCTCGTCCCGGGCCCGTAGAGCGGGACGAGATTTCCGGTGTTCGCGGCGATCGGCTCGCTGATCGTGCGGCGCGAACGCCTCCGGCGGTTGTAGCGTCGGAGCATGAGGGCCTCGCGCCGCTACGGCAGTTCCATGACGAGATGCGCACCTTATCGCTGGACCTCTCGGCCCGTGCTCCGCAGGGAGTGCGCCGACTGTCCCGCCGCCGCACGCAAGCGGGACGGCGCGCGCGGAGCCCGGCGGCCGCGCGGCTGCTCCCTGGGAGAGCGGGACGCCTGTCCGGGTCTTTAGCCCCGCGTCAGAGGGTGCCGCCGAAGCCCACGACGCGGCTCTCGTCCTCGCCGATCTCGACGAAGCCGAGTGACGTCACCGGCACGACCACCCGGCGGCCCTTGACGTCGGTGAGGGTGAAGACCCCGCGGTCGGCGGCGAGGGAGTTGCGCAGCTCCTGCTCGACCTCCTCGGCGGTGAGATCGACTTCGACGACGAGCTCGCGCAGCACGGAACGTACAGCGATCTTGACTTCCATCCGGGGTCCTTTCACGGCCTCGACGATGTGTGTCGATCCCATCGTGTCCCCCACGAGGCCGTGCCGCCTGCTCTGATCGCGTCAAGCGAACAAAGGGATGCTCAGGTGGTGCGCGGGAACCCGCCGATGCCTCGCCAGGCCAGGCGGGCCATGAGCTGTGTCGCCGTGTCCTTCGGGATGGTGCCGTGCTGCGACAGCCAGTAGCGCGCGCTGACCTCGGCCATGCCGACCAGGCCGACGCCGAGCAGGTGCGCCTCGTCGCTGGAGCAGCCGGTGTCCTCCTGGATGACCTGACTGATCATCTCGGCGCACTCGCGCAGCGAGCGCTCCACCCGCTGGCGGACCGGCGCGACGTTGCGCAGGTCGGACTCGAAGACCAGGCGGAACGCCTCACCCTGGCTGGACACGAAGTCGAAGAACGCGCCGATGGCGGCCTGCACGCGCTGCTTGTTGTCGGTCGTGGAGGCCAGGGCCTCGCGGCAGCGCGTGGTCATGTCCTCGACGTGCAGGTCGAGCAGCGCGATGTACAGCTCCAGCTTGCCGGGGAAGTGCTGGTACAGCACGGGCTTGCTGACACCGGCCCGTTCGGCGATCTCGTCCATGGCGGCCGCGTGGTAGCCGTTCTCCACGAAGACCTCTTGTGCCGCGTTGAGCAACTGTCGGCGACGGGCCATCCGGGGCAGCCGGGTGCCCCGGGGCTTGGCGTCCGGGGAAGCGGTCACGGGATTCTCCTTGGGACGGTTCACGCGCTCGGCCCTCGGCCGGCGCTCCGGCGTCTCATGCCGGTCGGCACGCCGCCGGTCCTGTGCCGGCCGGGCTCGGGGCCCCTCGGCTCCCCGGACCTGGGGTATACATCCTACGCACCGGTAACCTGCTCAGCGATAGTCGTCGTCGCCGAGATCCACCTCGCGTTCCTGGTC
This sequence comes from Sphaerisporangium rubeum, assembly GCF_014207705.1. NCBI lineage: Bacteria > Bacillati > Actinomycetota > Actinomycetes > Streptosporangiales > Streptosporangiaceae > Sphaerisporangium > Sphaerisporangium rubeum. The sequence goes on along the minus strand of NZ_JACHIU010000001.1, from coordinate 6,627,049 downwards.
GACGGCGTCGGCCGGATCCACGTCGTAACGGATCTCCAGAGGCCATTCCCGCTGGTCGGCGCGGATGCCGCGGTGCTGCTCGACGGCGTCGGCCTCCGGCACCTCGGTCTCCAGCTCGTCGGCGATGTCGTCCAGCGGGTCGAGCGCGTCCACCGGCCGGCCGTCGCCGGTCACATCCATCTCCGACATGGTGCGTCCCCTCCGTCGATGGCGAGCGTTGTGCTCGCCGCCTCCCATACCCCGTCGGGTCAAGCCTAAGGCCCCTGCGCGCCGCCGCTCGGTCGCGGCGTCGCGGACGACGCCATGAGATCGCCGTGCTCGGTGACGCGTCGCAGCACGTCATCAGGGGTGAAGACCAGCTCGCGCGGATCCTCGCACGCCTCGACCTCGGCCCATGTGATCGGTGTGGAGACCGTGGGGTCCGGGTTGGCGCGCAGGGAGTACGGCGTGACGGTGGTCTTGGCCGGGTTGTTCTGGCTCCAGTCGATGAACACCTTGCCGGGCCGCAGCCTTTTGGCCATCTTGCTCACGATCTGGCCGGGCCGCATGCCGGCCAGCAGTTCGGCGACCGCGCGCGCCACCTCGGAGGTGTCCTCCGCGCGGCCCTCCCACGGCACATACACCTGCATGCCTTTGTTGCCGCTGGTCTTGGGGAAGCCCGTCAGCCCGTGCTCGGCCAGCACCTCGCGCAGGTGGATGGCCACCCGGCAGCATTCGGTGACGGTGGCGGGAGGGCCGGGGTCCAGGTCGAACACCATGAGGTCCGGGGGGAGCGGCCGGCCGGCGGCGTCCACCCGCCACATCGGGGTGTGGAACTCCAGCGCGGCGAGGCCCGCGAAGTACACCAGGGAGGGAAGGTCGTCCACGACGGCGAAGTCGATGGTGTCGCGGTTCTTGGTGCTGCCAGGCGCCGGCAGCCGCACGGTGCGCACCCAGGCGGGGGTGTGCGCGGGACGGTTCTTCTCGAAGAAGAACGGCGCGCCGACCCCCTCGGGGTAGCGCTTGACGGTGAGGGGACGGCCGCGCAGGTGCGGCAGCATCACCGGCGCGACGCGGCTGTAGTAGTCGATGACCTCGGCCTTGGCGAACCCGTGCCCCGGGTACAGCACCTTGCCGAGGTTGGTCAGCGTCAGCTCGCGGTCCCCGATCCGCACCCGGTGTCTGTCGGCCACCTGCCTCCCTTCCCCGCTGTGTCCGCCGCCGGTCACCCCTATGCACGGCACGCGGCGGGGCCATGACCGGATACGGCAATCAACAATGGGTATCTGCCCATTCAGATACCGCATTGCGCCCTTGTCGCTACCGAACATGTGTTCGATAGTGGTGCTTGAGGTGAGGAGAGGCCATGCGCAGCATCTGGAAAGGCGCCATCTCGTTCGGGCTGGTCACGATCCCGGTGAAGCTCTACTCGGCCACCGAGCAGAAGGACATCTCCTTCCACCAGGTGCACAGGGAGGACGGCGGCCGCATCAAGTACAAGCGTGTGTGCTCCGTGGACGGCGAGGAGGTGCCGTACGCCGACATCGCCAAGGGCTACGAGCTGCCCGGCGGCGAGATCGTGGTGCTCACCGACGAGGACTTCGCCGACCTGCCGCTCACCACCTCACGCCGCATCGACGTGCTGCAGTTCACCCCGGCCGAGCAACTGGACCCCATCCTGTTCAACAAGTCCTACTACCTGGAGCCGGAGACCAACGGCGTCAAGCCGTACATCCTGCTGCGCGACGCGCTTGAGCGGACCGGCCAGGTGGCCATCGTGAAGATCGCCATGCGGCAGCGCGAGTCGCTGGCCGCGCTGCGCATCCGCGACGGCGTGTTCGTCCTGGAGACCATGTTGTGGCCGGACGAGGTGCGCGTCCCGGGGTTCGACTTCACCGACGAGGACGTCGAGGTGCGTCCCCAGGAGCTGAAGATGGCCGAGTCGCTGATCCAGACCATGGCGGGGGAGTTCGACCCGGCGGACTACCACGACGCCTACCGTGAGGCGCTCCAGCAGGTCATCGAGGCCAAGGTGGCCGGCAAGGAGGTCGTGCGGCCCGAGGCTCCTGAGGAGGCCAAGCCGGCCGTCGATCTGATGGCGGCGCTGCGCGCCAGCGTCGAGGCGGCCAAGAAGGAACGCGAGGGTGCGAAGCCGGCCGCCGGACAGGCCGCCGCCGGGAAAGCGGAGAAAGACGAGAAGCCGGAAAAGAAGCGGCGCACCCGGAAAACGGCATAAGCGCCGTTCGCCGGGGTAATCCGGCCGTCGGTAATCCGTTCGCCGGTAATCCGTTCGCCGGGAAACCGGCGGCCGGGAAACCGGCGGCCGGGAAAACCGGTCGGATATGTACCGGATGGCTTTCCCGGCGACCGGGGAAGGACCCCGGAGCGGTACGCGCTCCGGGGTCCGGTTGTGATCACGTCGCGGGACGGCCGGTGTCACCGGGCCGGCGTCGGCTGTGAGCGGCCGTCCCGCGGTACGGGATCAGCGGCCGTGCTCGTGCTCGCCCCCGTGGTGCTTCTTGTTGTGGTGGTGGTGGTGCATGAACGGGATGAACCTCTTGTCGTTGCGGTAGTAGTCCCGGCCGCCGCCACCGTGGTTGTGGTGGCCGATGATGGCGCGGAAGAACCGCGCCTCGACGATCTTGAAGAAGCAGTTGCGGTGGTGGCCGCCGTGACGGTGGTGGTGCCTGCGGTGCTTCCTGAAGCCCTTGCCGCCCCAGTCGCCGTCGCCGTCGTCGTCGCCGTCCCAGCCGTAGCCGCCATGGCCGCCGTGGTGGCCGCCGTAGCCGCCGCCGCCGTAGTTCTGGCAATGGCCGCCGCCGTAGCCGCCGCCGCCGAGACCGCCGTCGAAGCCACCGAGACCGCCGAAGTCGTCGCCCCAGCCGAAGTTGGTGGTGACGGCCGTGGAAGCGCTGGCGCTGGTGGCGGTGGTGGCCCCCAGGCCGGCGAGGCCGACGGTGAGTGCCGCGGTGACGGTCATCATTGCGGCGTATTTCTTGACCTCGGGCATTGCGTTTCCCCCTTGACGCATCGGGTTGCCCAGCGGATGACATTTACCGATACAGCTGATAAATGCCTGGAATGCTCGGTAAGAGCGTTCCCACTTGTCTAGTTATCCGGGCGACCCATACGACAAACGAGGATCACTCCCTTTTGGGGGCTCCTTAACCTCTCCTTATGCCTTTCAGTTCGACATTTCCTAATTTGTCCGATTTGTGCACCTCTCCCGCTCTGTGTACCCCAACACACCCCCTGCCCCGGCCCGGCGTGGTTCGGACGGCCGTACACCTGGGGGTTATCGTCGGAACGGACGGTTAACGGAAGGGGTGCGACCGTGGAAGAGCCGATACCGCACTGGCCGGGGGAGTTCGTCGAGCTGGACGGGCACACGTTGCATGTCAGGGCCACGCAGCCCGGCCCCGGCGGGCCGCGGGAGAAGGCCGTCTACGTCCACGGCCTCGCGGGCTCCGCCACCAACTGGACCGACCTGATGGCCGAGCTGCGGCCGGACGTACTCGGCTACGCCGTCGACCTCCCCGGCGCCGGCTACTCACCGGCCCCGTCCGGCGACGACTACTCCCTCGGCGCGCACGCGGCCGCGGTCACCAAGCTGATCGAGCACGTCGGCGGCCCGGTCCACCTGGTCGGCAACTCCCTCGGCGGCGCCGTCTCCGTCCGTGTCGCCGCCACCCGGCCCGACCTCGTCCGCACCCTCACCCTCGTCTCGCCGGCCCTTCCCGACCTGTTCCCCCGGTACGGCCCCGCGCGCGTCGCGGTCTCGGCGACGCCACGCCTCGGCGAGTGGGCCATCGGCCGGCTGGCCCACCTGCCTCCCGAGCGGCGTATCCGCGCCACCATGGCCATGTGCTACGCCGACTCCGGCCGCGTGCACCCGTTGCGGCTGGAGGACGCCGTGATGGAGCTGCGCCGCCGCGACGCGCTGCCGTACGCGGCTCCGGCGCTGCTGAGCTCGGCGCGTGCCTTGGTCAACGAGTACTTCCGCCGCGGCGACGAGAACCTGTGGCGCCTCGCGGCCCGTGTCACGTCCCCCACCCTCGTGATCCACGGCCGCCATGATCGCCTGGTCGACCCGCGCATGGCCGCGCGCGCCGGCCGCACCTTCCCCGACGTGCGGCTCGTGCTGCTGCCCCACGCCGGTCACGTGGCCCAGATGGAGTACCCCGAGGTGGTCGCGCGCCACATGCGCCACCTGATCAGGGAGGCGGCGATGACGCCTCGTTCCGATGACGCGCTGGCGGTGAAGCGTCCCGCGTAGCGCGAAGGGACCGGCTCCACGCTCACCCGCCGGACGGCAGGCCGCCGATTCGGGAATGCGGAGGAGACCGGGTTAGGTTGTGAAGGACGGCGGGACGCACGGGTCTGACGGCGAGCCGCCAATCCGGGAGCAAGCCCTGACAGGGGAGCGTAGAACTGTGTCGTTGCCACCGCTGGTAGAGCCGGCCGACGAGCTGACCGTTGACGAGGTGCGCCGCTACTCTCGCCACCTGATCATTCCCGACGTGGGCATGGCGGGACAGAAGCGGCTCAAGAACGCCAAGGTGCTCTGTGTGGGTGCCGGCGGCCTCGGTTCCCCCGCTTTGCTGTACCTCGCCGCCGCCGGGGTCGGCACGCTCGGCATCGTGGACTTCGACGTCGTCGACGAGTCCAACCTGCAGCGTCAGGTCATCCACGGCCAGTCGGACATCGGCCGGCTGAAGGCCGAGAGCGCCGCGGCGAGCGTGCGCGAGATCAACCCCTACGTCGAGGTGATCATCCACAACGTCGCGCTGACGACGGACAACGTGATGGACATCTTCGCCGGCTACGACCTGATCGTGGACGGCACCGACAACTTCGCCACCCGCTACATGGTCAACGACGCGGCCGTGCTGCTCGGCAAGCCGTACGTCTGGGGCTCCATCTACCGTTTCGACGGCCAGGCGAGTGTGTTCTGGTCCGAGCACGGCCCCTGCTACCGCTGCCTGTACCCCGAGCCCCCGCCTCCCGGCATGGTGCCGTCCTGCGCCGAAGGCGGCGTGCTCGGCGTGCTGTGCGCGTCGATCGGCTCGATCCAGGTCAACGAGGCCATCAAGGTCATCACCGGCGTCGGCGAGCCGCTGGTGGGCCGACTGATGATCTACGACGCGCTGGAGATGAAGTACCGCGACGTCAAGGTCCGCAAGGACCCCGAGTGCCCCTTGTGCGGCAAGAACCCCTCGATCACCGAGCTGATCGACTACGAGGCGTTCTGCGGCACGATCTCCGAGGAGGCCCAGGAGGCCGCCAGCGGCTCCACCATCACGGCGCAGGAGCTCAAGGAGATGCAGGACCGCGGGGACGACATCTACCTCGTGGACGTGCGTGAGCAGAACGAGTACGAGATCGTCAGCATCCCCGGCGCGGTGCTGATCCCGAAGGGCGAGTTCCTGCGCGGCACGGCGCTTGAGGCGCTGCCGCAGGACAAGAAGATCGTGCTGCACTGCAAGTCCGGCGCGCGTTCGGCCGAGGCTCTCGCCGTGCTGAAGAACGCCGGTTTCTCCGACGCGGTGCACGTCGGCGGCGGTGTCCTCAGCTGGGTCAGGACGGTCGACCCCTCTCTGCCGACCTACTGACGACCGGACATGTCCGCACGGCCGGCGTCCTCCAGGTGAGGACGCCGGCCGTCGGCTTACGTGGTCACGTCCGCCGGTGACCGGACATCGGACGACGAACCGGTGTCTTCTCCTCGGATCGGAGACCCCGTGTTTCGGACCTGTCCTCGGGGAACGCCGGATTCCTCCCGGTCAGGGGCGTTAGGGTCGGCTCGTGAGTGAGTCGCGTGTCTGGCCGTCCCTGGTGGCGGCATCGGCGCTGACCTTGCTCTGCGCGGTGGTCGCGGGGCTCGCCATGGGGGCCGCCGGGGCCGAGCTGACGCGGGGGCCCACCACCGCGGAGCTCCGGCAGGCCTCGGCCGTGGAACTGGCGCGCCGCTGGCAGTCCTGGCCGGCCGGGAAGATCTTCCCCGAGCGGTTGCCGTACGTCGCCGAGCAAGGCGGCAAGGAGTACGCGCGCAGGGTGGGGGTGTCCACGCGGACCGACTGCTCGGCCGCGGTGGACGCCGCCTTGCGCCAGGCGTTCCGCGAGGCGGGCTGCCGCGCGGTGCTGCGGGCCACCTACCTCGACGCGCTGCAAGGAGTCGTGGTGACCGTCGGGGTGGCCGCGTTCCCCGACGCGCGTTCCGCGGCGCGAGCGGGCCGCGCTCTCCCGCGCGGCGGCACGCCGTCGCCGGGGCTGCGGGCTCTGTCCTTCCCGCACACCGTGGCCGACCGCTTCTCCGCCGCCGCGCGCCAGTCGGCGACGCTCGGCCAGGCGGGGCCGTACCTGGTGCTCACCACGGCGGGCCAGGTGGACGGCCGTCCGGCCCGCGCCGTCGGCCGCCAGCGTGAAACGATCTTCGCCTTCGCCGACGACCTGCGCCGCAGGATCGTCGTCACGATCGCCACCCCCGCGCGGCCCGACTGCGCCGGCAAGGACTGGCAGTGCTGAGCCCCGGTGCCGCCTCGCCTGCCACCGCCGGTCCCCGGCGGACGGTCTCCCTGCTCCTGCCGGCCCTCCTCATGGCGGTGATCGCGCTCGTGGCGCCGCCGGCCGCCGCCGACCAGGTGCGGGGCAGCCAGAGCCGCGTGCTGCGCACGCTCGGCGTGGACGCCGCGTGGCGGGTCACCCGCGGCGCGGGGGCCCTTGTGGCGGTGCTCGACTCCGGTGTGGACCCCCGCCACCACGACCTTGCGGGCTCGGTGGTCACCGGGCCCGACCTCACCAAGGGAGCGGGTCCGCGCGGCGCGCGGCCGAGCCGCCTGCACGGCACCTACATGGCCTCGCTGATCGCCGGCCACGGCCACGGTCCCGGCGGGGCCGACGGCGTGATCGGCGTCGCACCCGCCGCGAAGATCCTGTCGGTGCGGGTGATCCTGGAGGACGACGAGCCGGGGTTCCGGCGCTTCAACTCCGAGGCCAGGTACGAGAACGTCGTCGCGCGCGGCATCCGCTACGCCGTCGACAGAGGCGCCGACGTCATCAACATGTCGATCTCCAAGGACCGGCCCACCCGGCAGGAGCGCGCCGCCATCAGGTACGCCATCTCCAAAGGCGTCGTGCTGGTCGCCGCGGCCGGCAACGACGGCGCCGGCCGCAGGGACGCGCCGTACTCCTACCCGGCGTCCCTGCCGGGGGTGATCTCGGTGGCGGCGACCGACCGCGCGCTGCACAAGGCGTCGTTCTCCAACCGCAACTCCCTGGTGCTGGTGGCCGCTCCAGGCGTCGACGTCTTCGGCGCGGGCCCGGGAGACCAGTACTGGGTCGGCAGGGGCACCTCGCAGGCCACGGCGCTGGTCTCGGGTGTCGCGGCGCTGATCAAGGCCAAGCACCCCAAGATGACCCCCGCTCTGGTGGCCCAGGCGCTCACGACCAGCGCGCGGCGCCGCACGGCACGCCAGTACGACCCCGGCACCGGGTTCGGCGTGGTGAACGCGGCGAGGGCTCTGGCCGAGGCCGCGCGGCTGTCGGGCCACCGCCACACCGCGTCGGGGGCCGGGGTGCAGGACCCGGACCTGCCGGTCGCGCCGGGAGCCGGCGGGGAGCGGCCGCAGTTGCCGCCTGTGCAGGTGGTGGCCAGGGACACCGGCCTGGTCACGACGTACGGAGCGGTCGCGCTCGCCGCCGCGGCGTGCGCCGTCGCCTTCCTCGCCTTGATGGTCGTCCTCGTGCGCCGCGCCAGGCGCGGACGCGAACACGTGATGATCGAAAACCCCCAACCGGACCGACGTCCCCGAGCGCCGACGTAGCATCGGGGTATGTCGCCGGAAGAGCCGCGGGCGCGGCCGGGTAGTCCTTGGCCCGCGCGGGCCGCGCGGGGCGCACGTCCGACCTCCTCAGGCGGTCACGGGGCCCTACGGCGCGGCAGGGGCGGCCGTCCCTGGACGGGGACCCGGGAGCGTGCGGGGGAGGAGCAGGCGGCGCAAGAGCGTCTCCGGCTGGAGCGCGGTGTCCGCTACCGGTCCGTGTTCTTGATGATCATGGGGATCATCCTGGCGCTGGCCGCCACCGACGTGCTGCTCGGCGTCGTGGGGCTGCTGCAGGAGACCAAGTCGCGTCCCCTCACCCTCGCCGAGCGCGAGCGCTACGCCGCGCAGGACGTCGCGCGCCGCTGGCACGCGCTGCGCGCGGGCTCGGTCTTCCCCGCCGAGGTCGAGTACGCGGGGCTCAACCGCACCAGGCAGCTGGCCCGCAGGGTCGGCATCGCCGCCGAGGCGCCGTGCCAGTCCGTCGTCGACGCGCCGGTCGCCACGGTGCTCAAGCAACACGGCTGCCGCACCATGCTGCGCGCCACCTACGTCGACCAGACGTCGGCGTTCGTGGTGACGATCGGCGTCGCGGTGTTCCCCGACGAGGACACCCGCGTCGGCACCGCGAGCGACCTGCCGGTGGACGACCGCGTGGGGGTGCGTCCCGTGGCGTTCCCCCGCACCGTCACCGAGCGGTTCGGCGCGGCGCAGCGCCAGCGCACCGGGTGGGTCGGCGCCGGTCCCTACATCGTGTTCTCCACCGCCGGGTACACCGACGGCCGCACCCGCGAGTCCATCCCCCTGGAGGAGACCCTGCACAGCGAGCTGTGGTCCACAGCCCAGACCGTCGCCGGCCGCATCGCACGCATCCTGGCCGAGCCCCCCGAGATCCCCCGCTGCACCCAAGGCAACGTATGTTGAGGCGCGCGGTGGCCCGCCTCGGCGCCACCGGCACGGTGCTCGCTCTGGCGTGTCTCGTGGCGGGCCCCATGCCGGTGGCCGCCGCGCGTGACGTGCGCGGCGACCAGCGATGGGTCCTGGACGCGCTCAACGCCGAGAAGGCCTGGCAGGTCAGCCGCGGTGAGGGTGTGACCGTCGCGGTGCTCGACACCGGTGTCGACCCCTCGGTGCCGGTGCTGCGCGGCAAGGTGACCGTCGCGCCGGACATGAAGTCGAGCATGTACGACGACGCGCCGCGCCAGGGTTCGCACGGCACGGCGATGGCGTCGGTCATCGCGGGCTCGGGCCAGGACGGCGGCCTGCGCGGCGTCGCGCCGGACGCGCGCATCCTGTCGGTGCCGGTGATCGCCGACGAGGAGCAGGACGACGACGAGGCCGTCGAGCCCGACGACGGCGTGGGCCCGATGGCGGAGAGCCCGCTGTCACGCGGCCTGCGGTACGCCACCGACAACGGCGCGCAGGTCATCAGCATGTCGCTCGGCGCCTACGGAAGCCAGCGTCCCGACCGCGAGGCCATCGCGTACGCGCTGTCGCGCGGGGTGGTCCTGGTGGCGGCCAGCGGCAACGACGGCGACAGCGTCTACGCCAAGGAACACGGCACGTCCTTCTGGTCGTTCCCCGCGGGCTACCCCGGCGTGATCGGCGTGGGTGCGGTGGACAAGAAGCTCAAGCCGACCGAGTTCAGCAGCGACAACCTGTCGGTCATGGTGGCGGCCCCCGGTGAGGACGTGCCGGCGATGTTCCCCAACGGCGGCTACGGCCTCGTCGAGGGCACCAGCGTGTCGGCGGCCCTGGTGGCGGGGGTGGTGGCGCTGATCAAGGCCAAGTACCCGGCGCTGCGTCCCGAGCTGGTGGTGCAGGCCCTCACGTCCTCGGCCAGGGACCGGCCACGTGCCGGCTACGACGACAAGGTCGGGTTCGGCGTGGTGGACGCCGCCGCGGCCCTCACCAAGGCCGGCGAGCTCGGCGGTTACCGGGTCTCGCTGCCGGTCCGCGACGACATGCACTTCGGCGCCGGCGCCACGGCCCCCGCTCCGACGCCGCCGGGCCCCGACCCGTTGCGCATGTGGGTGTTCGGCGGCGGTGTGCTGCTCGGACTGATCGCCTTCGGCACGGGGGTGATCGTGCTGATGCGCCGGTCCGAACGCCATGCGGGTGCGCGCTGACGGCGTGCCGGGTTCCGGACCTTCGCGCTCTCGGTGTCGCGGAGGGGCCCGTGCTGACGGCGTGCCGGTTTTCGGACCTTCGCGCACTTGGTGTTCCGGACGTCCGGAGACCGGTGGTAAGCGGTGACGTGCGGCGGTTGGATCGCGATCCGGCAGTTGTTGGGCTTTCTGTCCCGATAAACGGTGAAGGTTCGCTATGGTACCCGTCTCGTGGGATACGAGTTGCGTGTACACCGTGAGCCACCGCTCGCATATGCCGAGCTCACCGCGGCGACCGGCGGCGACGCCGGATTCGCGTTGCGCGGCACGGCGGAGACCGGCGAGGTGCTGGCCCGCCACGGCGGCGCCGAGCATTCCGTCGCGACGTGGCAGGGCCGCCTGTACGGCCGGCCGGCCTCCGACTGGGAGGTCGCTCAGCTCGCCAGGCTCGCCGATCTGCTCGGCGCGCGACTGGTCGGCGAGGACGGCGAGCGGTACGGCGTCAGAGACGGCATTGTCGAGCAGGTCAACGGCGACGCGACGTACGAGTTCGGCAAACTGGAGGAGATCCTCGACGCGGGCCCCGCACAGTGGAGCGCCTGACGGCGGTGGGAGGGCCGAAGGAGCGGCCCGTGGAACGGCGCCGAGGACCGCACTGAGGAGGACGAGCCGGTGAACGGGGTGAGTGATCCGACGCCGTTCGCCGAGCGGGTCCTCGATCTGGTGGACCGGATCCCGGCCGGCAAGGTGATGTCGTACGGCGACGTCGCGGAGTACCTCGCCGAAGGCGGCCCACGGCAGGTCGGCCGGGTCATGGCGACCTGGGGTGGCGGTGTGCCGTGGTGGCGGGTCGTGCGGGCCGACGGCCGGCCGGTGATCGGTCACGAGAGCCGGTGTCTGGCCAGGTGGCGGGCCGAAGGCACACCGATGCGCGGGGAGCGGGCCGACATGCGCACGGCGCGCTGGACTGGTGATCATCAGTGATTTCTCAGTAAAGCCCATTACCATTCCAGCTAACGCCAGGCGACTGGAAAGGCGGTGCCGCCCCGATGGCAACCGGAGCCACGTCCGCGCCGACCGGCGACGTCGTCGCCGACCGGCTGCGGGCCGCCCAGGATCTGCACGACCGGGGTGAGCCGCTCGACGCCGTGATCGCGGCCGTCCACGCGGGCGGTCTGTCCCGCGCGCAGCGCCGCCGCCTGCACACCGAGGCACTGTCCGGCCCGCTCGGCCTGCGCCTTGAGGCCGCGGCCCGGCGCGACGCCACCCGGCTGCGTCACGCCATCGACCTGTTGCGCGACTATCTGGCCGGGGTGGACGACCACGTCAAGCGCCGGCTGCCGGTGGCGCGCAGGCTGGCGTTCCACCTGGTCGAGCACCGCGACCCCGCCGAGCTGGCCCAGGGTGACGAGCTGGCCGGTCTGGTGGCCGCGGCCGCCGAGCCGTCCAAGCGGGTGCGCCGCGGCCTGGCCTGGTACGCCGATCTTCCCGTGAACGCGCCGCAGGAGCTCTTCCGCCTGCGCCGTTCCGACCTGGTGCCGGTCACCGAGGTCTCCGACGTCTCGTGGCACGACGGACGGCTGCGCGTCAGCGGCCACGCCTACCTCGTCGGCCTGTCGGTCCGCAGCCGCCGGTTCAACCGCGCGACCGTGGTGCTGCGCGGCCCCCGCTGGGTGCCGCCGATCTCCGTGCGCACCCGGCGCGTCCTGCGGCCCGAGGCCACCTACGAGGCCGCCGAGCCCGGCTGCAACTACGACTGGGCCGGTTTCGTCGCCGAGATCAGCCCGTGGTCGCTGCGCTGGCGCGCGGCCCTGCGCTCCGCCGTCCACGACGTCAAGCGCCTGGTGCGCGGCCGTCCCAGGGTGCGCGACACCACCACGTGGCACGCCGACATCGTGATCTGGAGCCGTGGCGCGCGGGCCACCGGCGCGGTGCGCGGTCCGGTGATCGGCCGCACCGAGCGTCCGGCCGGGCTGCGGGTGCGTCCCAGGCTCTGGATGCGGCCCACCTGGACCTCGGACCGGGGGTTCCAGGTCGTGCTCCAGCCGACCAGGGCCACGCTGACCGCCGTGCGGCACACCGGCGACCAGGTCGAGCTGGAGGGTTTCCTGCCAGGCGCCAAGGTCGCCAAGGGCCGCGCGCGGCTCGGCGGCCACCGCATGGCCGCGGACTTCACACCGGTCGACGGCGGCACACGGTTCACCGTGCAGCTCGCGGTGCCCGCGCTGCTGAAGGAACGCGACGCGCGGCGCCTGTGGGTCGAGCCCAAAGGCGACCCGGCGGCGCCGGTCCTCATGGAAGGCGCGGCCGAGGTCCACGTGCCGATCGGCCGCAGCGAGGTCACCGTGCTGCGCGACCGGCGCGACCGGCTCGTGCTGTCGGCGCACCGGGTGTGGCCGGTCATCACCTCGGCCACCTGGGACGACGACGGCTCGCTGACCCTCGCGGGTTCCTACCCCGACACCGATCAGGGCCAGCGCGAGCTCGTGCTGCGTCAGCGCACCGGCCAGACCTACCGCGTGCCGGTCCGCCGGTCAGGCGCCGAGTTCTCCGTGCGGCTGTCGCCGGCCGCCATGCACCGCTTCGGCGGCACGGTGCCGCTGGCCTCCGGCGCCTGGAGCCTCGCGTTCGCCGGCGGCAAGGGCACGACCGCGCCGCTGCGCGTGGAGCACGACCTGCTCGACACGCTGGACGAGGAGCCGCACGTCCTTTCCGGCCGCTCGTACCGCCTGGTGGCCACGAGGTTCGACGTGCCGGTGCTCGTCGCGGCCGAGGAGCGGCCCGACGACGAGAAAGGCGCCGGCGGCCTGTGGTCGATGCGCCGGGTGCACTACCCCGCGCAGCGCCGCACCCCGCTGCGCGAGGCGACGGTGTACGTCTCGTTCGACGGCCGGTCCTACTCCGACAGCGCACGCGCGGTGTACGAGGAGCGGCTGCGGCGCGGGGACGACCGCGAGCACATCTGGGTGGTGCGCGATGGCGCGTTCGTGCCGCCGGACGCCGCCGCGCTCGGCCTCGGCAACGGCATCAGGCCCACGGTGGTGCGCGAAGGCAGCCGTGAGCACTACACCGCGATGGCGACGTCACGTCACATCATCACCAACACCTTGCTGCCTCAGTGGTTTCGCGCGCGCGAGGACCAGATCTGCGTGCAGATGTGGCACGGCTCGCCGCTGAAGCGCGTCGGCGGCGACCAGCGCCACATGTCCCGCGACCCACGTCCGCCGGCGTGGTACCGGCAGGCCGCCGAGGTGGCCAACTGGGACCTGCTGGTGACGCAGAGCCCGTGGGCCTCCGAGGTGCTGTGCGGGGCCTTCGGGTACGGCGGCGAGGTGCTGGAGTCGGGGTACCCGCGCAACGACGTGCTCGCGCACCGCGACCGCGCCGACCTCGCCACCGCCGTGCGGCGCGCGCTCGGCGTGCCGGCCGGCAAGCGCGTGGTGCTGTACGCACCCACGTGGCGCGACCACGACCGCCGCAACTCCTCGGTGCGGCTGGACCTCGCCGAGGCGCGGCGGGTGCTCGGCCGCGACCATGTGCTTCTGGTGCGTGGCCACATGATGCAGGCGGCGCCGGTCGCGGCCGGCCTCACCGTGCCGGGCCCGGCGTCGGTGGTGCGGCCGGGGCCGATGGCGAGGGAGTCGGTGTTCGCCATCGATGTGACCACCTATCCCGACATGGCCGACCTCCTGCTGATCGCCGACGTGCTGATCACCGACTACTCCTCGGTGATGTACGACTTCGCGGTGACCCGCCGTCCCATGGTGTTCTTCACCTACGACCACGAGCGTTACCGCAACAGCCGCGGCATGTACCTCGACCTGCGCACGCAGGCGCCTGGTCCTGTGCTGTCGGACGCGGCCGACGTGATCGAGGCGGTGCGCCTGATCGACGCGCTGTCCGGCGACTACGCCGACCGCTACGAGTCGTTCGTCAGCACCTACGTTCCGCGTGATGACGGCAAGGCCACCGCGCGCCTGGTGGACCACGTCTTCACCGACCCCGGCGACCGCTGACGACAGGCCGGGGGCCGGCCGCGCGCTCCGGTGGGGGCCGCCTGCGGCGGGTCAGCCCCGCCGTGAGGCCGGCGACGACCAGGGCCGTGCCGGCGACGTCCGCCGCCGTGGGGCCGCCGAGCCCGAGGACGACGCCGCACAGGATCGTGCCGACCGGCAGGAAGCCGGAGAACAGCCCGGCGCGTTCCGGACCGAGGCGAGGCAGCGCGTCGTACCAGCAGAAGAACGCGAACGCCGTCACCACGACCGCCTGGTAGACCAGCGCGAACGTCTCGGCCGTGCCGGGGACCCGCAGCACGCCGGGGCCGTCGGCCACCAGGCCCGCGACCAGCAGGATCGGCACGGCCATCGCGGTGGTGTACGCCGAAACGCGGATCGCGCCGAGCCGGGGGAGCAGCGGCACCGCGAGCAGGGAGAACCCCACCTCGCAGGCCAGTGCGCCTGCCGCGAGCAGCACCCCGAGCAGCGAGCCGCCGCCGAGGCCGCTGACGACGGCCGCGCCTGCCGCCACGAGGACGGCCGCCACGACGATGCGCGGGGACGGACGCCTGCGTGCGAGCAGCGGGCCGAGCAGGGCCAGCACGACCGGCACGGTCGCCACGACGGTGCCGGCGGTGGCCGGGGTGGCGTGCCGGGTGGACTCGATGACGAACACGTTGAACGCCGCGAGCCCCGTGGCGGCGAGCGCCGCGAGGAGCCCCAGTTCCCTCGCGTCGAGCCGCAGATGCGCGAGGCCCCTCGCGCGCATGAACGCCAGCAGCAGGACGGCCGCCCCCGCGTACCGCATCGCCTGGCCGCCGTACACCGGGTACTCGTGCAGCACCAGCGACACCGACGGCAGCGTCCCCATGAGGAACATCGCCGTACCGGCGCCGAGCGCTCCCCGTGCCGTGATCCCCGTCTCGTTCGCCTTCGCCGTTCCCGTCCCCGGCCTTGTCACCGGCGCGCGTGCGTTCACCATCGCCCTCCGTGTCGTTTCCGCTCGTCACACGGCATGTTCGCAGCGTCGTCCACGGCGGAGACAGGTCCAAAGCGTGCGCGGCCCGCGGGGCCAAAACCCGATCAAACGGCCTCGGCGGGAGACTCGTGACGCGCCGGACGGCCGGAGTCGGCACGATCTTCGGGTGTGGTCTGGTGGAATAGCGTGCTGTGAGTGGTCAGACCTACCGGCTGGTGCGCCGGGGAGCGACGGGGCGCATGTCGCCTCCGGTGCTCGACGAGCACCAGCGTGCGGTGGTGGCTCACGAGGGTGGCCCGCTGCTCGTGCTGGCGGGCCCCGGCACCGGCAAGACCACCACGATCGTCGAGAGCGTCGTCGACCGGGTGGAGCGCCGCGGCGGCGACCCCGAGCGTGTGCTCGTGCTGACCTTCAGCCGCAAGGCGGCCCAGGAGCTGCGCGAGCGTATCACCGCGCGTATGCGGCGCACCACGAAAACGCCGCTGGCGCTCACCTTCCACGCGTACGCCTACGCGTTGCTGCGCCGCGAGGCCGTGCTCGCGGGGGAGCAGCCGCCGCGCCTGCTGACCGGGCCCGAGCAGCTCCTGGAGATCCGCCGCCTGCTGCGCGGCGAGGTCGAGGACGGCGCGGCCGACTGGCCGTCCCCCATGCGCGACCCGCTGAAGACCCGCGCGTTCGCCGAGGAGTTGCGCGACCTGCTCGCCAGGGCCGCCGAGCGCGGCCTGGACGGCGACGACCTCGTGCGGCTCGGCCGGGCCCACTCGCGCAAGGACTGGGAGGCGGCGGGCCGTTTCGCGCACCGCTACGCCGACCGTTTCGACCTGGACCCCACCCCGACCCTCGACTACGCCGAGCTGATCCGCGCCGCCGTGGCTTTGCTGGCCGGCAGCGAGGTGCGGCGGCGCGAGCGCGCGGCGTACGACGTGGTGTACGTGGACGAGTACCAGGACACCGACCCCGCGCAGGAGGCCCTGCTCCACCACCTCGCGGGGGACGGCCGCGACCTGATCGCCGTCGGCGACCCCGACCAGTCGATCTACGGTTTCCGTGGCGCCGACGTGCGCGGCATCCTCGACTTCCCCCGCCGTTTCCGCACCACCGGCGGCCAGGAGGCCCCCGTGGTGGCGCTGCGCGTCTGCCGCCGCAGCGGCCCCGACCTGCTCGCCGCGTCCCGCCGCGTCGCCGCGCGCCTCCCCGTCCCCCCCATGCCGTCCCTCACCCCGGAGCCGAGCCCTTCGGCGGCCGGCGTGCTCGACTGGGACGGGCTGGACTGGCTGGACGCACCCGGCCAGGACGGCGCGGACGGCGACGGTGTCAACGGCTCAGGTGACGCCGCTTCCGGTGGCGCGAACGGTTCAGGCAAGCCGGGTCCCGGCGCCGCGAACGGCTCCGGTACCGCGAGCGGCAGGGTCGCGCGGCGTTTCAGCGGCGAGGACCACCGGGGCCTGACGTCCGTGGACGACGCCGACCCCGGTGAGGTCCGGGTCATGCTCGCCGACAGCGAGACCCAGGAGGCCGCCGTCGTCGCCGACACGCTGCGCCGGGCCCACCTGCTGGAGAACGTCCCGTGGTCGCGCATGGCGGTGCTCGTGCGCTCCGCCAAGCTCCAGGTCCCGATGCTGCGCCGCGCGCTCATCGCCGCCGGTGTGCCGGTCCTCGTCAACGGCGACGAGGTGCCGCTCGCGCAGGAGCCCGGCGTCCGGCCGCTGGTCGCCGTCCTGCGGGTGGCCGTGAGCCCCGAGACGCTGGACGTCGCGACCGCCGAGGAACTGCTCACCGGCCCGTTCGGCGGCACCGACGCCATCGGGGTGCGCCGCCTGCGCCGCGCGCTGCGCGCCGCCGAGCTCGAAGCCACGTCCGACGGGGACGGCGCGCCGCCGCGCACGGCGGACGAGTTGCTGGTCACCGCGCTGCGCGACCCGTCGGTGCTGGTGCCGGTCGAGCCGCACATCGCCGTCCCCGCCGAGCGGGTCGCCACGCTGGTCTCCGTGGCACGCGAGGCCGTGCGCGCAGGTGTCTCCCCCGAGGAGGCGCTGTGGGACATCTGGCAGGCCTCCGGGCTCGCCGACCGGTGGACCGACGCCAGCATCACCGGCGGGTACCGCGGCGCGCAGGCCGATCGCGACCTCGACGCCGTGATGACGCTGTTCGACCACGCCTCGCGTTTCGTGGACCGCCTGCCGCACGCCGGCCCCCGCGTCTTCCTCGACGACCTCGCGTCGCAGGAGATCCCCGCCAACACCCTGGCCGCGCACGCACCCGACGCCGAGGCCGTGCGCATCCTCACCGCGCACCGCGCCAAGGGCCTGGAGTGGGACGTCGTGGTGGTCGCGGGTGTCCAGGAAGGCGTGTGGCCCGACCTGCGGCTGCGCGGCTCGCTGCTCGGCGTCGACGAGCTCGTGGAGGCCGCGCACGGCGCCGCGCCGGGTGCCGCCGACGCCGCGTCCGCCGCGCTGTCGTCCAAGCTGCTGGCCGAGGAACGGCGCCTGTTCTACGTCGCCGCCACCCGCGCGCGCCGCCGCCTGGTCGTCACGGCGGTCGGCGGCGAGGACACCGACGAGCGGCCCTCGCGTTTCCTGTCCGAGCTGCTTCCCGGCGCGATCGAGGAGGCCGCGGTCGACGAGCGCGCCAGGTGGCTCAGCATGGCCGCGCTGGTGGCCGAGCTGCGGGCCGCGGTGTGCGACGCGGCGCGTCCCGACCGGCTGCGCCGCGCCGCCGCCGGTCACCTGGCCCGCCTGGCGCGTGCCGGCGTGCCGGGGGCCCACCCCGACGAGTGGTACGCGCTCACGCCGCTGTCGGACGACCGGCCGCTGACCTGGCCGGAGAACATCGTGCGCATCTCGCCGTCCGCGGTGGAGAACTTCAGCAAGTGCGGCCTGCGGTGGCTGCTGGAGACGGCGGTCGGCGCGTCCGGCACCGACGTGTCCCGCAGCCTCGGCAGCGTCATCCACGCGCTCGCGGCGCTCGCCACCACCGGCGGGGCCGCCGACGACCTCGGCAAGCGGCTCGACGAGGTGTGGGACGAGCTGGACTTCGGCGGCGTGTGGTTCAACCGCAGGCAGCGGGTGGTGGCCGAGCAGATGGTCGGCCGGTTCCTCACCTGGCACGAGGGGAACCCGCGCGAGCTGGTCGGCGTCGAGGAGTCCTTCACGGCCGTCCTGTCCGACGGTGTGCAGATCCGCGGCCGGGTCGACCGCGTGGAGCGCGACGGCGAGGGCCGCGCCGTCATCATCGACATCAAGACCGGCGGCACCAAACCCTCCGACGGCGACCTCGCTCGCCACCCCCAGCTCGGCGTCTACCAGCTCGCCGCGCTCCTCGGCGCCTTCGAGCGCCACGGTCTCACCGAGCCGGGAGGCGCCGCGCTCGTCCAGGTCGGCAAGGCCGCCGGCAAGGAGCCACGCGAGCAGCAGCAGCCGGCGCTGGCCGACGACCCCCAGCCGGAGTGGGCCGAGACCATGGTGCGCGACGTCGCCACCGGCATGGCGGCCGGGGTCTTCAAGGCGCAGGTCAACGACGGCTGCCGCACGTGCGCCGCGCGCGCGAGCTGTCCGGTCAACGACGCGGGGAACCAGGTGTGCTAGGGAGCACCGGAGCGGAGGAGCAGGCCTCACCCCTCGGGGACCGGCCCGCGCTGATCGGCGCGGACGAGCTGGCGGAGCTGCTGAAGATCCCGCCGCCGACGCCGGAGCAGGCCGAGGTGATCGAGGCGCCGCTCGAACCGATGGTCGTGATCGCGGGTGCCGGGTCCGGCAAGAGCGAGACCATGGCGGGACGTGTGGTGTGGCTGGTCGCCAACGGCTTCGTGCGGCCGGAACGTGTGCTCGGCCTCACGTTCACCCGCAAGGCCGCCGCCGAGCTCGCCGCGCGGGTGCGCAAGCGCCTCACGCAGCTCGCCGAGACCGACCGGGCCCCCGCCGAACTGCTCGAAGCCGAGCCCAGTGTGTCCACCTACCACGCGTACGCCGCGCGGCTGGTCACCGACCACGCGGTGCGCGAGGCCATGGAGCCGACCATGCGCCTGGTCAGCCCGGCCGTGGCCTGGCAGATGGCGTCCCGGGTGGTCGGCGGCTACGACGGGCCGATGGACATGGTGGACCTCGCGCCGCCGTCGGTCACCGCCGCCGTCCTGGAGCTGGCGGGTGAGCTGTCGGAGCACCTGCGCACCCCCGCGGACGTACGCGAGGTCGGTCAGTGGCTCGACCAGCGCCTCGGCGCGCTGACCGGCCGCGTCACCCTCGCGCAGCGCAGGCCCGTGCGCGTCCAGGAGATCCGCGAGCAGTTCCTGCCTCTGGTCGAGGCGTACCAGGCGTACAAACGACGGCGCGAGGTCATCGACTACGGCGACCAGATGGCGCTCGCCGCGCGCATCGCCGACCGGCACCCCGAGGTGGGGGCCGTCGAGCGGGGCCGGTTCTCCGTGGTGCTGCTCGACGAGTACCAGGACACCAGCCACGCGCAGCTCGTGCTGCTGCGCGCGCTGTTCGGCGGCGGCCACCCGGTGACCGCCGTCGGCGACCCCTGCCAGTCCATCTACGGCTGGCGTGGCGCGTCGTCCGGCAACCTCAACCGTTTCACCACCGACTTCGCGCGCGCCACCGGTGAGCCCGCCGCCGTGCGCCGCCTGTCGGTCAGCTTCCGCAACGGCGAAGGCGTGCTGCACGTCGCGGCCCGGGTCCAGGCGCCGCTGCGCGAGCAGTCCCGCGAGGTGCCGGTCCTGGTGCCAGGTGAGAACCGCGCCGGCCGCGGCCGGGTGGTGGCGGCGTTCCACGAGACCGCCGACGACGAGGCCGAGTGGATCGCCGACGGCGTCGTCGGCCTCCTCGGCACCGAGTTGGCCCCCGACGGGCTGCCGTGGGGGGACGGCGAACGCGACAAACTGCGCGACAAGCTGCGGGCCGGCGTCTTCGGCGGCGTGACCGCCGTCCAGCCGCAGGACATCGCGATCCTCGCGCGCAGACGCGCGCAGTTCCCCGTGCTGCGGCGCGCGCTCGCGTCCCGTGGCGTCCCGGTCGAGGTGGTCGGGCTCGGCGGCCTGCTCACCGTGCCTGAGGTCGCCGACGTGGTCGCCACGCTGCGCGTGCTGTACGACGCCGGCGCCGGCGACTCGCTGGTGCGGCTGCTCGCCGGGCCGCGCTGGCGCATCGGCCCCGCCGACCTCAAGGCCCTCGGCGACCTGGCCCGCGAGCTGACCGTGGCCGAGCGTGCGGGTCCCGTCCCCGACGACCCGTTGGAGCAGGTCGTCGCCGACATGGCGCAGGAGCGCGGCAGCCTCGTGGACGCGCTCGACGAGCTGCCGGACCGTCCGGAACTGCTGGACCGCTTCTCACCGCTGGCCCGCGCCAGGCTGCCTCGGTACGCGCAGGAGCTGCGGCTGCTGCGCGCGCACGCCGGCCAGCCGCTCCCCGACCTGATCACCGAGATCGAACGCCGCACCGGTCTCGACATCGAGGTGGCCGCACGCGGCGGCGGCCCGCTGACCGCACGTGCCGACCTCGACGCCTTCCTCGACGCCGCGTCCCGTTTCGCCGGCGACGCCGAGGACCCGACGCTCGGCGCGTTCCTCGCCTACCTGGAGGCCGCCGAGACAGAGGAGTTCGGCCTGGAGGCCGGCCGGGTCGGCGAGACCAACAGCGTGAAACTGATGACCGTCCACGCCTCCAAGGGCCTGGAGTGGCCGGTCGTGATCATCCCCGGCCTGTCCCAGACGACCACCAAACAGGGTTCCCTCGCCAAAGGCAGCGTCTTCCCCGCCACCCCCGTGACCAACTCCCGCTGGACCGACAACCCCCGCAAACTGCCGTACCCCCTGCGCGGCGACCACTCCGACCTCCCCGAGCTGACCGGCCTGGAGAAGGACGACCTCACCGCCTTCGAGGAACTGTGCCGCGCACGCGACCTGCTTGAGGAACGCCGCCTCGCGTACGTCGCCGTGACCCGCGCGCACTACCTGCTCATCGCCAGCGGTTACCGCTGGGGCACCGCCTCCCGTCCCCTGGACCCCTCGGAATTCCTGCAAGAGATCGCCGAGACCTGCGGCCAGGTGGCCCGCTGGGCCCCCGACCTGGCGGAAGACGCCGTGAACCCCTTGCTCGTCGAGCCCGCCGCCGCCGAGTGGCCCGTCGAGCCCGAAGGAGACCGCCACGACGCCGTACGCGCCGGCGCGGCCCTCGTCCTCGACGCCGTCAACGGCACAGAAGACCCCCTCCCCCTCGACCAGCCCCCCCTGAAGGACTGGGACCGCGACCGCCTCCGCGCCTGGGCCCGCGACACCGAACTCCTCCTCCGCGAACGCGACCAGTCCACCAGAACCCCCCGCACCGTGGTCGAGCTCCCCTCCCGCCTCACCGTCTCGTCCCTGGTCACCCTCGCCGCCGACCCCTCGGCCCTGGCCCGCCAGATCCGCCGTCCCCTCCCGAACCGACCGGCCCCCCTGGCCCGCCGCGGCACCGCCTTCCACCGCTGGCTGGAAGGCCGCTGGCAACAACAACGCCTGATCGACGACCTCTCACTCCCCGGCGCCTCGGACGACCTGACCGACGCCGACGCCGACCTCGCCGAACTCCAGACGCGCTTCGAGCGGAGCGAATGGTCCACCAAACGACCCCTGGACCTGGAGATCCCCTTCGAAACCATGATCGCCGACCGCCTGATCCGCGGCCGCATGGACGCCGTCTTCAAAGAAGAAGACACCTATGTCATAGTCGACTGGAAAACCGGCCACCGCCCCCGCGGCAAAGCAGCCCAAACCGCCTCAATCCAACTAGCCGCCTACCGCCTCGCCTGGTCCCACCTGGCCTCCGTCCCCCTGTCCAAAGTAGGCGCCGCCTTCCACTACGTCCGCTCCAACGAAACCATCCGCCCCGTAGACCTCCTCGACGCCGACTCCCTGACCCGCCTCATCGAATCCGTCCCCCTCCTCCCTGAGGACCGCTGACCGTCACCGGGCCGGGTGGGCCTTGAGGTGGGTCGGGTTGAGGGTGGGGCTGAAGGTGGTGAGGAAGTGGTCGCGGAAGGTGTTCATGGGCCAGGTGGGGGCGGTGGGGGTGGGGGAGAGGCCGGGGAGCCAGTGCCAGGGGTCGGTCTGGTGGATGACTGCGGGGTCGCGGGCTATGAGGGTGATGGGGACGGCGTGGTCGTCGGTCTCGCCGGTGATGACGGGGGCCGGTTGGTGGTCGCCGAGGAAGATGACGACCAGGTTGTCGTCGCCGTAGGTCTCGACGTAGCTGATCAGGGTGTTCAGGGAGTAGCGCAGCGCGCGGCCGTACTCGGTGCGGACGCGGGAGGGGTCCTGCCAGACCTGGTCGGGGGAGTCGCCGGTGACCTTGAAGGTCGAGCCGTCGCCGACGCCGGGCCAGTCGGTCAGGGTGGGGACGGGGGCCCAGGGAGCGTGGCTGGAGACCAGGGGGATCTCGGCCATCACGGGACGGCGGGGTGGGGTGGTGCGTTCGTCGTGTGCTGGTGGGGTGGCGCGTTCCTTTTGCTGGAAGGTGTTCAGGGTGTACTGGTCGGGCATGGTGCCCCAGTTGTAGCGGGGGCCGCGGTAGCCGAGGGTCTGTGCGGTGTAGACGTGGTCGTAGCCGAAGAACTTTCCTTCGGGCCAGTCGCGGGTGACACCGGGCATGACGCCTACGGTGCGCCAGCCGGCGCGCTGGAAGGCGCGGTTCAGGGTGAGGCGGCCGGTTCGTACCAGGGCCTCGTAGCGCTGCTGGCTGTTCACCCACAGGCCGGACAGCAAAGTGCTGTGCGCGAGCCAGCTTCCGCCGCCTGAGGTGGGGGAGGTGAGGTAGGCGCTGCGGGACGAGAAGCCGGCGGCGTCGAGGCGGCGGGTGCCGGCGGCGAGGAGGGGACCCACCTCGCTCGCGTAGGTGGGGTCGGTGATGGCGGAGCGGCCGTAGCTCTCGACGAAGGCGAGGACGACGTCCTTGCCGCGCAGGGCCGTGAGGAGACGGTCGGCGGGAGCGTCGTGGTAGGGGTCCTCGGCGATCTGCTTGGCGAAGACCTTCTGGTCGAGCAGGGTCGCGCGGATCTGCATGACACGGCCGCTCGCGAGCGTCGCGACGGGGACATCGGGGACGATCTGCGCACCGATGAGTGTGCACACGACCCAGGTGACGCCGAGGACGGCGACGGCTCCGGTGGTGGCGGCGCCGTGCCGTACGGCGACGTGGGTCAGCCGCAGGGCCGACCAGACCATGCCGGCAAGGACGGCGACGGCGAGCGCGACGGCGGCGGCCGAGGCGCCGATCGCGGCCGCACGGCCCGCCGACCCGTCGAGGAACTCCACGGCGGCCGCCACGAAACTCCAGTCGTGCAGCGGGTCGAACGGCCGCCTCAGCACCGAGGAGAACCCGATGTCGAAGACCTTCAGCACGGCGAGCAGCCCGAGCACCACGCCGCCGAGCACCGCCGCGACCCGCCGCGCGCGTCCTGGCAGCACAAGCAGGACGGCCACGCCGAGCAGTCCCTCCACCGGGATGCGCAGGAACGCCAGAGGTTCGAGGTCCGCGAGCTCGTCCGGCGCCGCGAGCGCGAAGAGCACCAGCACGAAGGCGAGGACGGTGACGAGGGTCCGCACGACCCACCTGCCACGTCCTGGCCCTGAGGACCCGCTCGCCATCTGGTCGTCCTCGCCGAGGGGGGACGGCGGTCGCTGGTGGCCGGTGAAGAACGACAAGCGGAGAGCCCTTTCGTGCGAGGCGGGATGGCGCCGTACCACGCTCACCCGTGAAGGGGTACGGACACCGGGGAGGGCCGGTTCAGCGATCCTGGACCGGGACAACCGACGCGTCGTGCCACCCGGCGGAGTCGCGGGGAAAAATCTTGAGAAGAATTCTCGCGGCATGTCGAGAAGAGCGGGGCCGGTTTCTACCTGATGGTGAGAGGGCGCCGCACAGAGGCACCCGCGAACAGGTCAGGATGAGAACGATGAAATACATGATGCTGATGCAGTTCGGCGCCGACAGCGAGCTTCCGCCGATCACCACCTGGACCGAGGACGAGGTGCGTGCGCACATCGCGTTCATGGGTGCCACGAACCACAAGCTCATCGAGGACGGCGAGTTCGTGGACGCGCAGGGTCTCGCCGACCCCGGCCGCGCCAAGATCGTCCGCAGCGGGGACGGCGGCGCGCCGGTCGTCACCGACGGGCCGTTCCCCGAGACCAAGGAGTTCCTCGTCGGCTACTGGATCATCGATGTCGAGACCGAGGAACGCGCGGTCGAGATCGCCGCGTACGTCTCCGCGGCCCCGGGCCCCGGCGGCAAGCCGCTGAACATGCCGATCCAGCTGCGGCAGATCATGGACGGCCCGTCGCCGCGGGAGGCGTGACCTGGACGGCCGCTCCCTCGACGACCTGCTGCGCCCCTTGGTGCCGCAGGTCGTCGGCGTGCTGACCCGCCGGTTCGCCGACTTCGCCGCCGCCGAGGACGCCGTGCAGGAGGCGCTGCTCGACGCCTTGGACCAGTGGCCGCGCGACGGCGTGCCGGGCAACCCGCGCGGCTGGCTGATCCAGGTCGCGTACCGGCGGATGATCGAGCAGACCCGCCGCGACGAGGCGCGCCGCCTGCGCGAGGAGCGGGTGGCGACGTGGGACCGCGCTCCGGCCGCCGACGAGCCGGACCCGGCGGGCCGCGACGACACACTGATCACGCTGTTCCTGTGCTGTCACCCGGCGCTGACCCCGGCTTCGGCGATCGCGCTCACGCTGCGCTCGGTGGGGGGCCTGACCACGGCCGAGATCGCGCGCGCGTTCCTCGTGCCGGAGGCCACGATGGCGCAGCGCGTCAGCAGGGCCAAGCAGCGCGTCAAGGCCTCCGGTGTGCCGTTCGCCATGCCTGGCCCGCAGGAGCGCGCGCGGCGGCTGGCGTCCGTGCTGCACGTGCTCTATCTGATCTTCAACGAGGGGTACGTCGGCAGCGCCGGCTCCGCGCTGTACCGCGTGGAGCTGGGCCGCGAGGCGATCCGCCTGGCGAGGACGCTCCGGCGCGAGCTTCCCGACGACCCCGAGGTGGCGGGGCTGCTCGCGCTGATGCTGCTGACCGACGCGCGCCGTCCCGCGCGCGCCGACGGCCACGGCACACCGATCCCGCTGGACGAGCAGGACAGGAGCCTGTGGGACGCCGCCGTCATCGCGGAAGGCGTGGCGCTGGTCACCGAGGCGCTCGGCCGTGGCGCCGCCGGGCCGTACCAGCTCCAGGCGGCGATCGCGGCGCTGCACGACGAGGCGCCGTCGGCGGAGGCGACCGACTGGCCGCAGATCCTCGCGCTGTACGGACTGCTGGAACGCATGTCGGACAACCCGATGGTCTCGTTGAACCGGGCCGTGGCCGCCGCGATGGCCAATGGTCCCGCGACCGGTCTTGCGATGCTGCGCAGCCTGGAGGGCCGTCTGGCCGGCAGCCACCGCTTCTACGCGGCACGCGCGCACCTGCTGGAGATGACCGGCGAGGGCGAGGCCGCGGTCGCCGACTACCGCGAGGCCGCGAGCCGTACCACGAGCGCGGCGGAACGCGACTACCTCACGATGCGCGCGGCGCGCCTCGCGGCGCACGGAACCGGATAGCCGCCGCACGACGCGTCCACCTGGCACACAGGCCGTGCTGTGACGGCGCGTGCGCCTGGCCTCACTCCTCCCCGGTGCAGGGGCCGGCGCCGGTGTTGTCCTTGATGCGGTCGAGGATGCGGCGCAGGTGAGCGAGGTCGTCGGCGTCGAGGCCGCCGAAGAGCTCGCTTTCGACGTTGGCGAGCGCGAGGTCGACCTGGGTCATCATCTCGGCCCCTTTGGAGGTGATCTCCACGATGTGCCGGCGCCGGTCGGCGGGGTCGCGGCGCCGCTCGACCAGGCCGTCCCCTTCCAGGTCGTTGAGTATCGCGACGAGCACGCTGGGGTCGACGGCGAGCGTCTCGATGAGCGTGCGCTGCCCTATGGGCCCGTCGGACAGGTGCATCAGGGTCATGGCGTGCCGGAGCGGGAGCCCGGGGAGGGTCAGCGCCTGGCGGATGCGTGCGCTGGTGGTGGTGCCGTGCTGCGCCAGAAGCATCCCGAGCCGGTCGATGGTCCTCAGGTCCCGCGCTGATACTGGCGTCATGCCTTATACCATACCAGTCGCTCAATGGATGGCCATGGTCAACTACCCATGAAACTCAATAGTTGACAGACTTCAATGATATGCTAGCTTCAACGGCATGACGGAAACGGGACACGTGGACGAGGGGGTCGACGGGCCGCTGCTCGCCGAGCTGAAGTGGGTCCACGACATGATCCGCGCGGACCTGCGGTCCGTACGCGGGCTCGCCGAGCAGGCCGCCGCCGGTGCGCCGGTGGACGAGATCGGCGCCGCGGTCCGCGCGCTGCGGACCGGCGGCCCGCTGTGGCAGCTCAAGGTCAACTGCCTGAGGTACTGCCGGGTCGTCCACCACCACCACAGCCTGGAGAGCAGCGCGCTGTTCCCCGCGCTGCGCCGGGCCGACCCGGGCCTGTCGGACACCGTCGACAGGCTGGAGGCCGACCACAGGAAGGTCGCCGATCTCCTCGACCGGACCGAGGCGGTGACCGGCCGGCTCACCGAGGAGTCCGCCGCGAGCCGGCGCGACCTCGTCGAGGCGCTCACCGAACTGAGCGACCACCTCCTCGCGCACCTCGACTTCGAGGAGCAGGCGATCGGCCCCACGCTGAGCCGCCTGCACACGCTGTCCTTCTGACCGGCCCGTCGTGATCCGCAATGTCAACCCAAGAAACGGGAGCCCCAAATGAGCGACTCCGCACGCAGGCCCATGGTGGCCGTGATCGGCGGCGGGTACGGCGGCATCACCGTCGCCAAGCAGCTCGACGACGTGGCCGAGGTCGTGCTCGTCGAACCCAAGCAGTCCTTCGAGCACAGCATCGCGGCACTGCGCGCACTGGTCGACCCTTCCTGGCTCACCAAGGTCTACCTGCCGTACGACAAGCTGCTGACCCACGGCCGGGTGGTACGCGACCGCGCCGTCGCCGTGGAGAGCGGCCGGGTCGTGCTCGGCTCGGGTGAGGAGCTCACCCCGGACCACATCGTGCTGGCCACCGGTTCGCGGTACTCCTTCCCCGGCAAGGCGGGGCTCCTCGACACCGACGAGGCGCACGCGCTGTTCCGCTCCTCGCACGAGGCGCTCGCCGCCGCGGACCGTGTGCTGCTGCTCGGCTCAGGACCGGTCGGCATCGAGCTGGCCGGTGAGATCAAGGAGGTCTGGCCGGACAAGCACGTCGTCATCGCCGAACTCGGCGACGACATCCTGCCGGGCCCCTTCATGCCGGAGCTGCGCGCCACGCTGCGCCGCCACCTCGACGAGCTGGGGGTCGAGCTGCTGCTCGGCGGCAGGCTCGCCGAGCAGCCCTCGGTGGAGCCCGGCACCCTCAGGACCTTCACCCTCCCCACCGGGGACGGCGACAAGATCACCGCCGACATCTGGTTCCGCTGCTACGGCGTGTGGCCCGTCACCGACTACCTGGCCGGGGACCTCGTGGCGGCGCGCACCGCCGAGGGCCGCGTCGAGGTGACGCCGCAGCTGCGTGTCGCGGGCCAGGAGTCCGTGTACGCCGTCGGCGACATCGTGGCCGGCAACCGTCCCACGGCGGCGCACGCCGGCCGGATGGCCGAGGCGGTCGCGGCGAACATCCGCGCCGCCGTCACCGGCGACGGCGAGGAGCAGCCGTACGTGCCGATCCCACCGGCCATCGCGGTGCCGGTCGGGCCACGCCGTGGCGCGGGTCAGTTCCCCGGCGTGGAAGGCGTCGTCGGGGATGAGATCATCGCCGACGTCAAGGGCCGCGACCTGATGACCGGCAAGATCGCCGGCGATCTCGGCCTGCCGGAGTGACGCGGGCTCAGCGCAGGTAGTGGAAACCGGGTTTCGGGTGCATCAGGAAGTCGTGGTGCGAGATGGTCCAGGCGTACGCGCCTGCCATGCCGAACACCACGACGTCCCCCGGCCGCACTGTGGTGACGACCCGGCGCGCGAGGACGTCCTTGGGTGTGCAGAGCTGACCCACCAGGGTCACCGGCTCGTCCTCGGCGCCGGGCCCCTCCCCGGTGGGGAGCACCGCGAACGGCTGGTCGTGTCCCTTGGCCACCGGCGTGCGCAGATGGTGCGTGCCGCCGGTGACCACGGCGAACACCTCGCCGTGCACGCGCTTCACGTCGAGCACCCGGGTCAGGTACCAGCCGCAGTACGCCGTGAGCGCTCTGCCGGGCTCCACACGCAGCGTCTCGCCGGGGGAGCGCAGCGCCGTGAGGCCCTTGCCGTAGGCGTCCCAGTCGAACCGTTCGTCCGGCCGCCGGTACGGCACCGCCATGCCGCCGCCGACGTTCACCTCACGCGCGCCGTGCCCCCTGGCGAAGTCCAGCACGGCACCGGCCAGGCGCAGCAGTTCCGGCGCGTCGAGGCCGCTCGCCAGGTGCGCGTGGAACCCGTGCCATCGCACCTGTTTCTGCCGGCGCAGCAGCTCAAGACACTCGGCGACCCCACCGGGGTCCATGCCGAACGGTGTCGCGCCACCTCCCATCGCGAGCGACGCGCCGTCCACAGAAACGTCCAGGTTGACCCGCAGCAGCACATCGGCCGGTCGTCCGGTGGCGAGGAGGCGGCGCAGCTCGCCGGGGCTCTCCACATGGACGCGGTGCACGGGGACGGCCAGCTCGGCGTCGGTCTTGCCGGGCCCGCCGAACGCGAGCCGCGCTCCGGGGAGCACCGCGCGCACGTGGGCCGCCTCACCGCCTGAGCTCACCTCGAAGCCGTCCACGTGCGGAGCGAGCGTGCGCAGCAGCGCGGCGTCGGGGTTGGCCTTGACCGCGTAGTACACCTCCACGTCGGCCAGCGCCGGCCGTACCGCCGCCGCGTGCGCGTCGAGCCCCGCGAGGTCGTAGACGTACGCCGGCAGGTCCCCGGCCAGCTCTCGCGCGCGTTCACGCACCCGCTCAGGCAGGATCACCGCGTCACCTCCGCGAACGGGTTCGTCACCGGCACGTAGGCGGCGTCCCGGTCGGCGGACCGGGCCCACCGCACCGACAGGTTGGCCTTGGCCGGCAGCGGCTCGCCGGCCAGCAGCCCGGCGAGCCGCGCCTGTGGTCGCGGCCCGGCGTACCGGGTGAGCCGGTCGTGCGCGACGGACCACAGCTCACGCAGCAGCCCGGTGGCGGCCGGTCTCTCCCCGGCGGCGGTGGCGGCCACCGTGGCGGCGACCTCAGGCAGGTGGTTCACCATGAGGCAGTACACGACGCGGTCCCACCCGCGCGCGGCGTCGTAGACGCACGCCTCGGCGACCCGTTCCGGCAGCCCGCTCACGTCGTGCCGTCCCGCGACCAGCTTGGTGCCTTCCAGGTCGCGGAACACCGCGCGCACCGGCATGCCGTCGCCGTCCAGCCCGGTGAGCACGTTCTGCAGGTGCGGCTCCAGCACCACGCCGTGCCGCAGGTACGCCTCGAGCACCGGCGGCGCGACCTGGTCCACGTACGCCGACCACCAGGCCACCGGCTCGGCCCGCATGCGCAGCAGCGCCGCCTGCGTGCGCGGGCCGTGGCCCGCGAAGGGAGCGGCGAGGGCCCCGGCGACCACCGGCGTCACACCGGGCCCCGTGACCCGCCGGGGGGAGTCGCGGACGATCACACTGAGGCCCTCGACCAGCCGCGTGCCGAGCGACGCCGAGCGCCATCCCGGCTCGCGCAGCCAGCGGGTACCAGGAAAGCGTGCCGTGAGCGCGGCGAACACCGGATCGAGACGGGTGCTGAGCTCGGCGGACGCCGGCAGTTCGTACCAGGCGTTCTTGCGCACGCAGTTGGTGATCCGCACGTCCAGGCTGAACTTCAGGCACCGGCCGATCCCCGGCTCGTACACCGTGCGCACCGAGGATGTCGGCACGGCGGGCCCGCCGGTCTCGCCGAGGTCCACCAGGCGGCCGTCGGCGAGCGGCCCGGCCAGGTCGGCACGCAACAGTTCGAGCTGCCAGGGATGCGCCGGCAGCAGCGTGTACCCCGGTGGCGCGGCGCCGAGACCGTCGAGCACCGCGGCGTCCCCGCCGGCGGCGGCCACGTCGTCCCGCACGCCGAGCAGCCGCAGCGGGAACCGCGCGTGCGCCTCCGGCGCGTACCGCAGCCACCCCTGACCGCCGCGCGCCTTCGGCGAGGGATGGAACGGGTGGCCGGTCACCAGCGACTGCTCCGACGCCAGCCACTCGTCGCGCGGCGCCGCCGTCCCGGTCCGCGCGCGGACGATCGCCGCGACCGCCGCGCGGCTGCCGAGCACCTGGCCGGCGAACTCGTCGTTGGCGTCCCCGTTCCCCGGTGCGCTCAGCTCGTCCCGCACCAGCCGCACCAGCCGTTCCAGCGTGAGGGGCCGCCACGCGCCGCCGTCCCGCAGTACCGGCGGGCCGTCGAGGCGCAGGGCCAGGCCACCGGACACCGGGACCCGGATCGGCCGGTCCGCCAGCCGGAACACCAGATGGGCCCCCTCGGTGGTGACGTGGCCACGCGGCCCGGCGACCTCGCGCACGCAGCACCGAAGCAACGCCGCGAGCGCCGCCTCCTCGGCGAACCCGCCGGGGTCGGACCCGGGATCAGGAGTGGAGACCCGCTCGGCGACCGCTGCCGCCTGGGGTTCGATCGCGACGCCGCTCATCGGGCCGCCTCTCCGTTCAGGTGGTGACGCAGGTAGTTGGGGCCGGTGGCGCCGTAGTGCTTGTTGACGTCGGCGGCGACCAGCGACCGGTCGAGCAGGGTCCCCGCGCCGACCATCGCCTTGCCGGTCAGCCGGGCCGCGTCCAGGGTGCGGGCCCGCAGCAGGCGGGCCATCGGGTGGTCGCCGTGCGCGGCGAGCGCGGCGGCGAGCGCCTCGGCCACCAGGTCGCCGTGGCCCGCGCCGAACGCCACCGCCGCCGCGGCGAGGCGCAGCGTGATGGTGACGAACACGTCGGCGAGCCGGTGCGGGTCGTCGCAGGTCATCCGCCGGTCGGCGAACGGCGGCACCGGCAGGCCCGCGCCGGTCAGCAGGCCCGGGGAGCACAGCAGCCCGTCGTTGTCCTTCACCAGCAGCCGCACGGAGCCGTCAGGACCGAACACCAGCGCGAGGTTCTGCTGGTGCGCCTCCAGCGCGACGCCGTACCGCACGAAGAGCGTGACGTTCCACTCCAGCAGCACCTTCAGGTAATCGGCCAGCAGCCTCCGCACGTCCCCGCCGCGGTACCGTGCCGCCACCTCGTCGAGCACCCGGGGCCGGTCGCGGGGGGACGGCGCGAGCAGCGACGCGACCGGCACGATGTCGCCGTCCGGCAGCCGCCGCACCATCCACCCGAGGTACTCGTGGCCCCCGTCGGCGTACGTCTGCTCGTCGGCGACCAGCACCGGCAGGCCGGGTTCGCGGGCCAGCACCTCACGCAGCAACGTCTCGGCCCGCGCGCCGTCCGCGAGCGTGCCGGGTTTGATGGACCGGCGGTTGCGCGCGCCGAGCGTGCTCGTCGGCAACGGCAGCTTCAGATGGGTGCGCGGGTCCACCTCGACCGTCCGCATCGACAGCGTGGGCCGCACGGTCACCGGCGGGACGTCCCCGGCGTCCTCCACACCTGGGACGCGCAGCGCCTCGGCCGACGCGAGCGGATGCACGGGGAACAGGCCGGGTCCCGGCCACCAGTGCGGCTCCTCGCCGTGCGCGGCGACCCGGTCACGCGGCACGCGCACCCAGCACAGCGTGAAGCTCGGCGCGAACTCCGGCGCGTACGCGGTGAGCTGCTCGCCGGTCAGCCCCGGCCGCGCGCGCGACGTGGGGTGCACGGGGTGGTCGAGGAACGCCGCCAGCGTCTCGCGAGCGATCGACGTGTCAGGCCCCTGCGCGCGCAGCCGCGCCAGCACCTCGTCCCGGTGCGCGTCGTGCAGGTCACGCGCGCGCACGGCGGCCAGGCACTCCTCGGCGAACGCCGCGGCCCGGTCCGCGCCGCTCGGCCCGGCCAGTCCGGCGACCGTGGCGAGCACCTCGTCCAGCGGCGGCGCCGCGCCGGTCGCCACCGTGAAGTCCTGGAACAGCCCGCCGGGCCGCAGCCGCACCCGGCGGCCGGCCGGCAGCACGAGCTCCACACCGTCGGCGGACCTGGTCACCCGGCCGGCCAGCCCGCCGTAGTCCTCCCGCAGCAGCGCTTCGAGCACCCGGCCCGCGAGTTCCCTCTCGGCGTCCGTGGTCACTCCACCACCCACGGGGTCCTCGCGCGGAAGGCGTCGATGGCGCCGTCCACCGCGGCGGCGTCCGGCCCGACGGCGCGCACCACACCGAGGTAGTCGCGGTTGGTGTTGGTCAGCTCGACGGTGTCCCCGGCGGCGCGCAGCGGCCGGTGCCGCAGCCGGGCCGCGCCGATCGTCTCGGCCACGTCCCCCGGTGTGCGGGTGATCACTCCGGACCTCGGCGCGACGAGGCTGAGCGCGGCCCCGTGCGTCACGGCAGGCGGCACGTCAGGCGCCGGTTCCCCGAGGTGCACCCGCAGCACGTGCTCGAACAGCGGCACCCCGAGGATCTCGGCGAGCAGGAAGTCGCAGGTGTCGCCGATCAGCCGGTAGTTGACCTCGACGATCCGCGGCCCGTCCGCGGTGCGCACGTACTCGGTGTGACAGGCGCCGAACCCCGCGCCGACCGCGCCGAGGACCCGCAGCACGTGCGCGGCGTCGTCCCCGTGCCGGGGGTCCCAGTCGAGCCGTTCCTCCACGAAGTACGGCAACGGCCCGAGCGTCGTGCGAAATCCCCCGAGCACCCGCGTGTTCTCGCCGTCCCCCAGCGTCTCCAGGGTGTGCAGCGGCCCGGCCAGGTACTCCTCGGCGACGAGCGCGGCCCCCGGTCGCCGTTCCGCTATCTCCGCCGTGACCCGCCGCAGCTCGCCGGGTTCGCGCACCAGCATCACGTCCTCGCTCGCCACCCCTTCACGGGGCTTGACGACGACGGGGTACGGCAGGTCCGGCGGCGGCTGCCCCGGCGTGACGAGCGCCGTCCGCACGTGCTCCACACCGGCGGCGGCGAGGGCCCGTCGGGTGAGGTACTTGTTCTTGGCGGTCAGGCAGGCCCGCCAGTCCTTGCCGGGCAGCCCGAAGTAGGCGGCGGCGAGCGCGGTCTCCGGCTGGATGTGGTCGGAGTTGGAGAAGATCGCGTCCGGGGGGTGGTGCCGCGCGATGGTGTCGATCACCGCGCGCGCGTCGCGTACGTCCGTGCGCAGGGCCTCCACTTCGGCGTACCGCTCGGGCTGGTCGGTGAGGAGGGTCACGTCCAGGCCGAGCGTGCGTGCCGCGGGCAGGAACCCGCCGGTCACCGAGTCGGTCGGGTTGAGCGCGGTGAGGTAGAGCCGCACGCGGAGACACCTCCCGATCAGAAGGCAGGTAAGGCTAACCTAACAACCTGATGCATGGTAGCCGCCTCCCGATCGCCTCGCTGCCGGACATGCTAATCAGAGGAAATCTCGTGTGTGGCACGGGGGGAGACCACCTGTCTTGTCCAGCTCTGTCCACCCCGGAGAGCCGCCGTCAGGCGGCGCAATAGGATGACAGCCGGTATGAGGAGGCGCGCGTGGACGACCGGCACAACGAGGTGCTGATGGGGCCGCTGCTCCTGGCCAGGGGTGGCGTCGACAGGTCGGGAGTCCACCGGGGGGACGAGGCGTGGCTCAAGTCCGCCTGGGCCGACCCGGCCACCCGCGTGCTGCTCATCGGTGACGGACACACGCTGGTCCGGCGGCGGAACGGCGCCGCCGAGCTCGTGTTCCTGTCCCCGGCCGACACCCCGCCGGGTGAGCGCTACCTCCTCGGCGTGGACACCGACGGCGTCACCTACTTCGCGGTCGCCGTGACCACCCCGCTTCCCACCACACTGCCTGCCTCCACGCCGCTTCCGCAGGGCACCGAGGTCGCCGGGGCCGTGCAGGACGTCCCCGACTGGGCCGACATCGCCGCCGAGGGCCTGCGAATGGCCGGCGCCGCGCTCGGCGACCGCGACGCGGGGCTGCTCGTCAACGCGGTCGCGCTGGAGGCGTGGCACTCCACCCACGAGCACTGCCCCCGGTGCGGCGCGCGCACCACCGTCGTCGCCGGCGGCCACATGCGCGTGTGCCCCGACGACGGCAGCCAGCACTTCCCGAGGGTCGACCCGGCCGTCATCATGCTCGTGCACGACGGTGCGGGCCGATGCCTGCTCGCGCGCGGCCCCCGATGGCCCGAGGGACGTCTCTCGGTGCTCGCCGGGTTCGTCGAACCCGGCGAGTCCCTGGAACAGGCCGTCGCGCGTGAGGTGCTCGAAGAGGTCGGCGTGACCGTCGCCACCCCTCGCTACCTCGGCAGCCAGCCGTGGCCGTTCCCCCGGAGCCTGATGCTCGGCTTCTTCGCCGAGGCCGTCTCCACCGAGCTGGTCCTCGACCACGACGAGATCGCCGAGGCACGCTGGCTCACCCGCGAGGAGCTCGGCGCCGCCGTCGACAGCGGCGACGTCAGGCTGCCTCCCGGCGTCTCGATCGCGCGCCGGCTCATCGAGACGTGGTACGGCTCCTACCTGCCAGGCGACGCGTGACGACCGGCCGCACGGTCACACGGCGCCGGCGAGCCTGGCCTTCAGCTGGATGACCGACGGGTTGGTCAGCGCGCTTCCGTCAGGCAGGACGACGGTCGGGACCACCTGGTTGCCGCCGTTGACGCTCATCACGAACCGCGCGGCGGCGGCGTCCGCCTCGATGTCGATCTCGTCGTAGGCGATGCCTTCCCGGGTGAGCTGGCTCTTCAGCCGCTTGCAGGGACCGCACCAGCTCGTGGTGTACACCTTGAGGGCCATGGGGAGGCTGTTCCCTTCACGCTGAGCACCGTTGGCACCAACAGGCAACATCGCGGCCCGCGCCGATGTTCCCGCCTCAGCGGGGGTCGACCTTGTGCGGACCGGCGAAGGACCGGCCCGGCGCCGAGGCGGCGGTCTGCTTCTTCAGCGCGGCCCGCGTCGGCAGGGCGACCTTGGCCCCCACCCAGGCCTGTACGGCCTCGGCCACACCGGGCTCGCGGTACAGCGGGGAACTGTGGAAGAAGCCGGGGACGACCCTGATGTTCATCGCCACCCCCACCTGGTTGAGCTGCTCCTTCAGCAGTTCGCTGTGGTACGCGGGGACGAACTCATCGGAGGAGTGCACGGCCATCACCGGCGCGTCGTGCCGGCTGGCGTGCCAGGGCACCTCCATGCTCGACCACACCTTGGCGCAGGCTCCCGTCGGACGGCAGCCGCCGGCGAGCGCGATGGCCGACTGGCGCAGCTTGCGCTGCTCGTAGGTGGCCCCTTCGTCGCCGTCGGAGTAGGCCGTGAGCGGGGACACCACCGGAGAGATGCCGACCACGCCGCGCAGGCCCGGCAACCCGTCGCGGTAGGTGCCGA
Source organism: Sphaerisporangium rubeum (assembly GCF_014207705.1). Lineage (NCBI taxonomy): Bacteria > Bacillati > Actinomycetota > Actinomycetes > Streptosporangiales > Streptosporangiaceae > Sphaerisporangium > Sphaerisporangium rubeum. Next base: position 6,591,771 of record NZ_JACHIU010000001.1, on the reverse strand, counting down.
CGGCGGTCGCGATGTGGCCGCCGGCGGAGAACCCGATGACGACGTAACGGCTCGGGTCGAAGGAGAACCGGGCCGCGTGCCTGCGCGCCGTGGCGATGGCGTCGAGCGCGTCGACGCGCTGCGCGGGCCACGCGGCGTCCTGCGACAGCCGGTAGTTGACGTTGAAGACGGTGTAGCCGAGCGCGGCGTACGACTGGCTGACCGCGGTCATGTACTTCTTGTCGCCGCCGCTCCACCAGCCGCCGTGGAGCAGGAACACGGCGGGACGGCGCGCGCCGTCGGGCTGCCACCACACGTCCATGCGCTGGCGGCGGTGCCTGCCGTAGGAGAAGGTCTGGACGATCGTCGAGGACAGGACGTCCGGTTGCGCCGGCGAGCTGACACTCGGGCTCGGCGTCGGCGCCGGCTCGGCCTCCGCGGGTAGCGGGATGAGGAGTGCGGCGGCCAGAGCGAGCGCTCCCACGGTCACCGATCTACTCACCTGCGATCCCCTTCCCCGCAATCATGGTCCCCCATTGTGGGGCAAAACGCCTACGTTGTGCACGCCTGAAGCCACGTGTGACGCGTGCTACTGGAAGGATGATGGCACACCTGCCCCGATCGGATGCCAGGAGGCGACTTGCGGCACGACGACGCACTCGCGGATCTCGACCCGGAACAGCGTCAGGTGGCCGAGGCGGTGCGGGGCCCTGTGTGCGTCCTCGCCGGGGCCGGCACCGGCAAGACCAGGGCCATCACCCACCGCATCGCGCACGCGGTACGCACCGGGGTCGCCGAGGCGAACAGTGTGCTCGCTGTGACCTTCACCACACGGGCCGCCGGCGAGCTCAAGCACCGCCTGCGGGCCCTCGGCGCGCACGGCGTGCAGGCCCGCACCTTCCACGCCGCGGCGCTGCGCCAGCTCACCTATTTCTGGCCGCGCGTCATCGGCGGCGACCCGCCGCGGGTCATCGAGTCCAAGCTGCCGGTCCTCATCGAGGCCGCGCGTGTGCTGCGCCGCGGCGCCGAGCGGGCCGAGCTGCGTGACGTCGCCGCCGAGATCGAGTGGGCCAAGGTCACCCAGGTCGGTCCGGAGGACTACCCGGCCGCCGCCGCCAAGGCCGGCCGCACCCCGCCGATCCCGCCGAGCGACGTGGCCCACCTGTTCGACGCCTACGAGACGCTGCGGCGTGAGCGGCACCTGGTCGACTTCGAGACCATCCTGGAGCTCACCGCGGCCGTCATGACCGAGCACCGCGAGGTGGCCGCGCAGATCCGGCAGCAGTACCGCTACTTCGTCGTGGACGAGTACCAGGACGTGAACCCGCTGCAGAAGCTGCTGCTCGACACCTGGCTCGGCGGACGCGACGACCTGTGCGTGGTCGGCGACCCCAACCAGACGATCTACTCCTTCAGCGGCGCCACCCCGCGTTACCTCACCAACTTCTCCGTCGAGCACCCGTCCGCCACCGTGATCAAGCTGGTGCGCGACTACCGCTCCACCCCGCAGGTCGTGGACCTCGCCAACCGCGTGCTGGCCCGCGCGCGCGGTCCGCACCGCATGGAACTGGTCGCGCAGCGCGCCGAAGGGCCGAAGCCGGTGTTCGCCGAGTGCGACGACGAGGCCGCCGAGGCGACGCTCGTCGCGAGGCGCGCCAAGGAGCTGATCTCGCGCGGCGTGCCGAGCCGCGAGATCGCCGTGCTGTACCGCGTCAACGCGCAGTCCGAGGCGTACGAGCAGGCGTTCGCCAAGGCCGGTGTGCCGTACCTTCTGCGCGGCGCCGAGCGGTTCTTCGAGCGGCCGGAGGTGCGCCAGGCCGTGGTGCTGCTGCGTGGCGCGGCGCGCTCCGCCAACCACGACCAGCCGCTCGCGCGGACCGTCCACGACATCCTCGGCGGCATCGGGCTCACCCCCGAGCCGCCGGGTGGCGGCACGGCTCGCGAGAAGTGGGAGTCGCTGCGCGCGCTCGCCGACCTCGCCGAGGACGTCGCCGCGGCCGGCGGCGACCTGCCGCGGTTCGTCGCCGACCTGGAGCGCCGCGCCACCGAGCAGCACGCGCCACCCATCGACGGCGTCACGCTCGCCTCGTTGCACGCCGCCAAAGGCCTCGAATGGGACGCCGTGTTCCTCGTCGGGCTCACCGAAGGCATGATCCCGATCGTCTACGCCGAGACCCCCGAGCAGGTCGAGGAGGAGCGGCGCCTGCTGTACGTCGGCATCACCCGGGCCCGCGAGCACCTCCACCTGTCGTGGGCCCTCGCGCGCTCACCCGGCGGACGCAAGGCCAGGCGTCCGTCCCGCTTCCTCGACGGTCTCACCGGCGCCGGCCCCGTCACGCGTCCGGCCGCGTCCCGCGAGCGCGCCGCCGTGCCGTCCAGATCCGCCACCGCGATCCACTGCCGCGTCTGCGCCAAGACCCTCACCGCCGCCACCGAGCAGAAACTCGGCCGCTGCGCCACCTGTCCGGCCGACTTCGACGTCGAACTGCTCGGACGGCTCAAGGACTGGCGCGCGTCGGCGGCCAAGGAGGCCAAGGTGCCGACCTACGTGGTGTTCACCGACGTCACCCTCCAGGCGCTCGCCGAGCGCGTCCCCACCTCCGAGGACGACCTGCTGGCCATCGCGGGGATAGGCCGGGTCAAACTAGAGCGATACGGCGAAGCCGTGCTCAATATCTGCCGCGGAGGAGAAGTCACGTGAACGAGGCGCTCAAGGAGGTTCTCGACCTGCTCGACCTGGAGCAGATCGAGAACGACATCTTCCGGGGCCGTAGCCCCGAGGAGCGCATCCAGCGGGTCTTCGGCGGCCAGGTCGCGGCGCAGGCACTCGTCGCCGCGGGCCGCACCGTACCCGCGGACCCGGTGGCCCGCGCGGTCCACTCCTTGCACGCCTACTTCATCAGGCCCGGCGACCCCGCCATCCCGATCGTCTACAACGTCGAGCGCGTACGCGACGGCCGGTCGTTCACCACCCGCAGGGTCACCGCCATCCAGCACGGCAAGGCGATCTTCACCATGTCGGCGTCCTTCCACATACCGGAGGACGGCATCTCGCACCAGGCGGCCGTCATGCCGGACGTGCCGGCCCCCGAGACGCTGCCGCTGTGGCAGGACCGCATGCGCGCCGCCGTCGGCGACAAGGAGCCGTGGCGCGAGTGGCTGTCGCGTCCCCGGCCCGTCGACTCCCGCTACGTCACGCCGCTCACGTGGGAGGCCGTCGCCGACCCGTCACTGCGCAGCCCGCACACCCAGGTGTGGTTCCGCTACGACGCCGACCTGCCGGACGATCCACTGCTGCACGTGGTGCTCGCCGCGTACGCCTCCGACTACACGCTGGTGGACACCGTGCTGCTCGCCAACGGGCTCGCGTGGGGGGCCACCGACATGACCGGCGCCTCGCTGGACCACGCCATGTGGTTCCACCGGCCGCTCCGGGTGGACGACTGGGTGCTCTATGCGCAGGAGTCACCCTGGTCAGGCGGGGCCCGCGGGCTCGCGCGCGGCCAGATGTTCACTCCGACAGGAGACCTCGCCGTGTCGGTCGTCCAAGAGGTCATGATCCGTGTCTCGAAACCGTGAAATCGCAGGTAGAAAATATGTTGCCGGGGTGCGGGATCCCCGTTTAGAGTCATGCACAAGCCGGTCGGGCAGACCATGCCCGGCCCATCCGAGATCTGAGAGGGAGGTGACCACGGTGGAGATCAAGATGACGAGGACCGCCACGACGTGGCTCGCCTCCTTCTGCGTTGACTCCGCCGCCGTCGCCGGCACGCGGACCGTCATCGCGCCGGCCGATTGGCGTGGCACCCCCGGCATCACCGCCGCCGGCGCCGCCAAACTCCGACAGGACAAGACTGCCCTCATCCAGGTCCACCTGGGCCGGGGCGTCGCCCGCCACACCGCTACCGACACGGTCTTCGACCACCCGGCCGCCTACGGCCGTGGGCCGGTCGTCGACCCGCTGACCACGAGCACCGCCAATGGCGTGGTGCGAGGTCCGCAACCCTGGAGGCACCCGGTCATAACCTGACCGGGTAAATGAAAAGCCTTCAGGCCGCGGATCCGCACCGGGATCCGCGGCCTTTTTGATTCGCCGCCGCTGATCACCGCCGAAAGGTAACCGCACAATCACAACCAGACAGAAAGGTGACGCAGATGGCGGTTTGGACGACCATGGACCTGGTCGACGAAGCCGATATCCCGTGTCGTACAGAGCCGGACCTGTGGTTCGCCGAGTCCCCCGACGACGTCGAGTTCGCGAAGGCCCTCTGCGGAGGCTGCCCCATCCAGAAGGCCTGCCTGGCCCGAGCGCTCGAGCGCGAGGAGCCCTGGGGTGTCTGGGGCGGCGAACTCGTCCTCAGGGGAGTCGTCGTCCCCAAGAAGCGCCCCCGCGGCCGCCCCCGCAAGACCCCCGTCGCCGCCTGACCACCACCCCTTGACGCCGGTTCCGACCCGGCACCTCGAAAGGACCAGACCTCCAATGAGCTTCCTACCGACCTGGAACGCCGACACACCCTTCATTCATGAAGAACTGGTGCGCGACCGAATACGCACCCTCCACCGGGAGGCGGAACACCAACGCCTGGTCTCCAGCCTCCAACGAGTACAACGCGCCAGAAGGCAGGCAGAACGCGCCTCCACCCGCCTCCGCCACGCCATGGCCCGCCTCGTCTGACAATTGAAGGCGCGGCAGAGATGTCGCGCCTCGTCTGACAACCCATCCACTCTCATGAAAAAGGGACGGCCCCACCCGGGCCGTCCCCTTTTTCATTTTCCGAATATCCGGGTCCGCGGGTGACCGGCCTCAGGTGGTGGCCAGAGCCGGTTCGGCCGGGGGGTCGTCGGCGAAGCCGGGGACCCAGCGGATCACTTCGTCGCGGAAGCGGGCCGTGGCGCCGAGTTGGCACAGGACGCCGATGCCGGCGATGTGGACGCGGTTGATCAGGACGTAGGACGGCGGCAGGTTGAGCTGGCGTACGACGTTGGTGGGACGCAGGTCGGTCACCGTGGCGGCCTGGCGCTGGAGCCATTCGCGACTGAAGGTGAACTCCTCCACCTGCGTGGGTTCGACGTACGGGGTCAGGAACGCGCGCAGGGCCTCGGGGTCGATCTCGATGTGGGGACGGATGAAGCCTTCTTCGCGCAGGCCCCGCACGACCGTGTCCATGTCGCCTTGGATGAAGATGCGGGTCAGGGTGCCGAACGCCTCCGGGTAGCCGTCCGGCATGTGGCTGACGGCGCCGAAGTCGAGCACGCCGAGGCGGCCGTCGGGGAGCACGCGGAAGTTCCCCGGGTGGGGGTCGGCGTGCAGGAGGCCGGCGCGGGAGGGGGAACTGAACAGGAACCGCACGAAGAGCAGGCCCGCGCGGTCACGCTCCTCCTTGGTGCCGGAGGCGATGATCCGCGACAGCGGTGTGCCGTCGACCCACTCGCTCACGAGAATCTGCTCGTTGGCGGCGATGACCTCAGGCACCTTGAAATCGGGGTCGTCGCGGTACGCCACGGCGAACCCGTGCTGGGCCTGCGCCTCCTTGAGGTAGTCGAGCTCCTCGGCGACCCGCTCCCGCAACTCGCCGAGCAGCGCGGTGATGTCCAGGCCAGGCATCAGCACGCCGAAGAGCTTGCCGAGACGGGCCAGCTGGTTGAAGTCGCTGAGCAGGGCCTTACCGGCACCGGGATACTGGATCTTCACGGCGACCTGCCGGCCGTCGTGCCAGACCGCCTTGTGCACCTGGCCGATCGACGCCGCCGCGGTGGGGACGTCGTCGAAGTCCTGGAAGTGCTCCCGCCAGTCGTCCCCGAGTTGCTCGGTGAGGACCGCGTGCACGGCCGAGACCGGCAACGGCGGCGCCGCGTCCTGCAGCTTCGTCAACGTCGCACGGTAGGGACCCGCGATCTCCGGCGGCAACGCCGCCTCGAAGATCGACAAGGCCTGTCCAACCTTCATCGCCCCGCCCTTGAGCTCCCCGAGCACCTTGAACATCTGCTCAGAGGTGCGCTGCTGGATCTCCTGCGCGACGACCTCGGCGGATCTCCCCCCGATCCTCTTCCCCACTCCAAGCGCGGCACGTCCGGCGAACCCCAGCGGCAACGTCGCCAGCTTCGCGGAACGCGTGACGGCATTCCGAGGAAAGTCACTCACCTGTCCATTGTTAACGCCGTTACCACCTCCCGACCACCCATCACCCACCAAACCCCCACACCGGACCCAACTTCCCCCCACCCCACCGCCTCTCTCGTGAACTGTGTTTTTGCTCACACTCATGCAACCGGAGATCAACGACAGGGACCGCCGGGCCGGCGAAGCCTTCAGACTCCGTCCCGGAGGAGTGCGGCGGGAAGTGAGCCGGAGGCTTTTTCGGTGGTGCGCGGCGGGAAGTGAGCCGGAGGCTTTCCCGGTGGTGCGCGGCGGGAAGTGAGCCGGAAGCCTTCCCGGTGGTGTGCGGTGGGAAGCACGACCGGTCCATCCCGGCGGTGTGCGGCGAGTCGGTGATCATTCCGCACCTTAGGGGTCCTCGTACGTGGCTCCCTGCCACGGGCCCTGAGGGGACGGCCGGCAGGTGCAGGTGCAGTGGGGATGGATGGGCCAGGGACGGCGTTTCCACTGCCAGTCGGGGGTGATGTCGATGGAGCGGCCGACGATCTGGCACGGGAGGCCGTCGATGTGGGCCAGCGCGTGGCCGGTCGCCTGAGCGGCGACGACCGTGGCCAGCGCGGTGCCGCACGCGATCTCACCCGGTGGGTAACCCCCGAGGCGCGCGCCGACCAGGGGCCAGGCGGGATCGTGGTCCCGGCGCGTCAACTCCTGGCAGCGCAGGCACGGAGAGCTTCCCGGAAGAACCAGCGGACCGATGGTCCCCACGCCTTCGGTGGCCGAGACCAGCAGGTGGGGGATGCCGGACTGGAGCAACTCGGCGGCGGTCAGCGGGTCGAGAGGATCCACCGGGGCCAGGATCGCCAGGTCCGGCGGGGACGCGCGGTCGGCGGGCCGGGAGGCGGTGCGGCCGGTCCAGATGTTGGCGCCGGGAGCGATCTCGCGGGCCGCGGCGGCCGCGGCCTCCTCTCTCGGGCGGCCCACGTCGCCGAACGACAGGCCGCCTGGCACCACGTGCTCGTGGCGGGCCGGCGCCGGGTCGACGACACACAGGTGGCCGATGCCGGACGCGGCGAGCAGGACGGTGATCTGCGCGCCGACGCGACCGGCGCCGTAGACGCGGACCTGCGCGCGGCGGCGGCGGGCCAGCGCGCTCAGGCCGGCGTCCGCGGCGTCGGCGGGGGAGAGGGACAGCTCGTCCAGGTCGGGACCCAGGCGCTCACGCTCGGCAAGGGACAGGCCGCGCAGCGCGTCGGGACGGAGGGCGGCGTCGTCCAGCAGGCCGCCGTCCGTCAGCAGGCGCATCACCTGCCGTGCCTGCTCCTCACCGATCTCGGCCGTGGCGATCAACTCGTCCAGGGTGCGCGTGCCGTCCAGGGACTCGACGAAACCGCGCGCAGGCGGGTCGAGCTTGGTCAGCATCACCGCGCGCATCGGCTGGACGCCGAGTTGCAGCGTGTGGTCGTCGCGGACCACACGGCGCAGCATGGGCTTGAGGCGGGGCCGCAGCGGATGCGGCCGGGAGGAAGGCCTGGTCTCGGTCACGTCCGGGAGCCTCGCACAGGCCGCAAGGACGCGGATCGGCTCAGGACCCGCCTGTGGACAACTTGGCCGCATCCGGCCGTCCACGGACGATCTCACGATCGGGTGAGTTCACCGTCCGATGTGACGGATGTGAGGCGTGTGGTAGCTGAACACCTGGCGAACAGTGATTGACCAGCGAAAACGCGGATCCCCCCCTGTGGAATCCGGGCACACTCGGCTACCGTGCATATGTGCCCCCCGAGACAGTGGAGGTCCGTCGGAGTGCACGCCGACGGCGAACCGTATCCGCGTACCGCGATGGCGACAAGACCATCGTGCTTCTGCCTGCCGGTCTGAGCAGCACGGACGAGGAACAATGGGTGCGCCGGATGCTCGACCGGCTCGCGGCCAAGGAGCAGCGCAGACGGCCGAGCGACGACGACCTTCTCGAACGTGCCAAAGACCTGTCGGCCCGCTACCTGGGAGACCAGGCGACACCCGTGAGCGTGCGCTGGGTCGACAACCAGCGCCACCGCTGGGGATCGTGCACCCCCGACCACGGCACCATCAGGCTGTCCACACGCCTCAAAGGCATGCCGGCCTGGGTGGTCGACTACGTGATAATGCACGAGCTCGTCCACCTGCTGGTGCCGAGCCACGGCCCGCGCTTCTGGACCCTGGTGGAGCGTTACCCGAAGGCCGAACGAGCGCGGGGTTTCCTGGAGGGTTACTCCATGGCCGCACACGGGGCCACGGACGAGTGCTGAGGCTCGCGGCCGTCCTGGTCACGCCGGGCACAGGTGGTGGGGCACCGCCCGGCGTCGACCCCGGCGAGTTCCTGCGCGCGCTGGCCGAGGACACCTATGAGATCGTGGCGGGCCTCGACCTGGTCGAGCCGATGATCGTCTCGGCAGGCGTCCCCGGCATGCACGAGATCGCCTGGCCGGGTACCCGCGTCGTCGAGCTGCGGCGGGACGCGACACTGGCCGAGGTCTTCGCCGCGCTGCGACCGTACGGCGAGCAGGCCGTGGTGATCTCGGGTGACGCGCCTGACCTGCCGCCGTTGCTCATCGGCAAGCTCTTCCGTGAGCTCGGCCGCGCGCACCTGGCCGTCACACCGGCCGAGGACGGCACCGCCGTCGCCGTCGCCGCACATCTGCCGTACCCGGAGTGGGCCACCGCCGGCCTCGACACCCCCGGTGTCGTCAAGCACCTGCGCGGCGAGGCCCCCGGCCCCCGCATGGTCGCCACCGGCCCCGGCTGGCACCGCCTGCGCACCCCCGGCGACATCGGCCGTCTCGACCCCGGCCTGGAGGGCTGGGACAACACCCGCGCTCTGCTGCGCGCCTGACCGCTCAGCGCGCCGACGGCACCGACAGGTGCGCGAGCACGGCCCGATGGTCGGTGCCGGGGATGTCGTACACGTTGTAGCGCTCGACGGCGACCCGCCGGTCGGTCAGCACGTGGTCGATGGTGATCAGCGGCGGCACACGCTTGTTGGCCGGCCACGTCGGGATCAGCCCTTTGCCGGTGATGTCCGCCGCGTCGTGGTACCCCCGCGCGATCAGCCCGCGCATCTCCGCGTGGTCCAGGCTCGCGTTGAAGTCCCCCGCCAGAACGCGGAACGGCCCGGACGACGTCGCGGACGGCAGCGCGCGCAGCCCGGCCGTCCACAGCACGGTCTGCCGGCCGAGCGGCGGCAGGGTGTGCACGTCCACGATCTGCAGCCGCGCGCCGTCCGGCATCGTCAGCTCCGCCGCCGGCATGTTGTGGCCGATGACCTGGAAGAGCCCGTCCAGCCGGGTGAGCGGCCTGCTGGAGAAGATGCCGCTTCCCGCCGCGCTCCACTCGTCCTCGAGCACGCGGTACGGCATGAGCTCCTTCAGCCCCGCCGCGTCGAGTTCCGCCACCGCCTCCGGCGTGAGCTCCTGCGTGCTCAGCACGTCCGGTCGGTGGCGCCGCACGAGGTCCACCAGTGCGCTCGCGTCGGCGTGACCGAACAGCAGGTTGGACGTGAGCACCGTGAACGGCTGCCCCCCGGCCGCCTGTGCGGTGTCGCCGAAGGCGCGTGGGAGAACGCTCACACCGAGCGCCGCGGTCGTGGCCAGCGCCACCGCCGTCGCGGCCTTCTTGCGTGCGAGCAGCGAGAGCAGCACCGGCAGCAGCGAGCCGGCCGCGGCGTACGGGGTCGCCGTGATGATCTGGGCCAGGAACGATCCACGCTCAAGGCCCGCGACCCGCGCCACGGCCCAGGCCGCGAACGGGGTCACCGCAAGCCAGGCGAGCGTGCCGGGCACGCGCACACTGCGCCAGCGGAACGGTGGCGGGTCCGCGATGACCCCTCCCACCGGTGTGTCGGTCGTCGTGCCCACGTGACCCCCGTGCCTCGGTCGTACGACACCGACCCTATCCACCGGTTCATAGGGCGAGCGTGAAAAACCCGTCCTGACCGGGACGGTTCTCGGCCATGATCAGGAAAGCAGGACGGCCCTGGCGCGGCGGGCCAGCCGGCGGGTCGCCTCGTCGGTCGGCTCGGGGATGTCGTCCACCGGCACCCACCGCAGCTCCAGCGACTCCTCGCTGCGGACGAACTCCGCACCAGGCGGAGCCACCGCGCCGTACTCCACGTCGAGGTGCAGGCTGTGCGGCGGGTGGCACCACACCTGGTGCCGGTCCAGGGCCAGCGGTCCCGGCAGCAGTCGCAGCCCCGCGATGCCGGACTCCTCGGTGGCCTCACGCAGCGCCGCCGCCTCCAGGGACGCGTCCCCCGGCTCGCAGTGGCCTCCCATCGGCAACCACATGCGGGCCTTGGGGTGGTGGGTGAGCAGCACCATGGCGCCGTCGTGCGACAGCACCGCGGTGGTCGCCGTGAGATGTCCCGGCACGCACGAACGCCACATCGCGTCCTCGTGGGCCCGCAGGTGCGCGAGGAACTCCGACCGCAGTTCCTCCTCAGGCCCGGTGGGGGCCGTCCAGCCTGTCAGGGACGCCACCGCGGCCTCGTGCAGGGGAGACGGCGCGAGAAAGGGTGAGGTCATCAGGCGCCGGGGCCGTCGTCCCCGGGCTTCCCCTCGCCGGGCCGCTCGTCGTCGAAGGCCGACATGTCGAGCCCGCCGTCCCCGCGGACGAACGCCTCGGGGTCGTCGAGATCGCCGGCGTCGGGCATGAGGTCGGGGTGCGACCACACCGCGTCCCGGCCCTCGACGCCGCGGGCCGCCGCGAGGGCCTGCCACAGCGCCGCCGCCTCACGCAGCCGCCGCGGCCGCAGTTCCAGCCCGACGAGCGTGGCGAACGTGCGCTCGGCCGGTCCGCCGGTGGCGCGGCGCCGCCGCACCGTCTCCGACAGGGCCGCCGCGGACGGCAGCTTGCCGGTGGCCGCGGCGTCGGTGACCGTGCCGACCCAGCCCTCGACCAGCGCGAGCAGCGTCTCCAGGCGGGCCAGCGCGGCCTTCTGGCGGTCGCTCTCCTCGGGCTTGAGCAGCGCGCCGCCGCTCAGCGCCTCCTGGATCTGCTCGATGTTGTTGATGTCGAGACCGCGGACCTGCTCCTCCAGCGCCGAGACGTCCACGGTGATGCCCCTGGCGTACTCCTCGACCGCGCCGAAGAGCTGCGAACGCAGCCACGGCACGTGCTGGAACAGCCGGTGGTGCGCGGCCTCCCGCAGCGCGAGGTACAGCCGGATCTCCTCGGACGGGATCTCAAGGCCGTGGCTGAACGCCGCGATGCCGGCCGGCAGCAATGCCGCCGTGCCGGACAGCGGCAGCCCGATGTCGGTGGAGCCGATCACCTCGGGGGCGAGCGCGCCAAGGGCCTGACCGATCTGGCCGCCGACCATCATGCCGCCCATCTGGCGCATCATGCCGACCAGCGGCCCGAGCTGGGCCATCGCCGCGCCGCTCTCGCCGCCGAGCCCGCCGAGCGTGCCGCTCATCGTCTCGACCATGCGCTCGGCGATCGGGTCGCACAACTGCTTCCAGACCGGGACGGTCCGCTCGATCCACTCCGAACGGCTCCACGCCTCGGGAGTGCTGAGGCCGCTCGGCAGCGCGGTGGCCTCGTTGAGCCACAGATCGGCGAGGCGCAGCGCGTCGACGATCTGGCGCCGCTCACCCTCCATCACGCTCGGGTCCCCTTCGGCGACGACCGCGTGGCGCGCGATGTTCTTGGCCATGTCCCAGTTGACCGGCCCAGAGCCCTGGGGGGCCGACAGCATGTCGGCGAACTGACGCATGGCCGCGGCCATCTGGTCAGGATCACCGAACATCGCGAACGGGTTCTCGTTGGGGTCGTTTTCGCGACCTGGCAGGTCAGTCACCGCTCTACCTCGTGCAGGATGGAGGAGTCCACATCCGCCACGTTATCCGTCGCAGGGCGGATCAGTGCAAAGTGAGGACCTCGTGCCTACCTCGAAACGCGTCCGGCCACCGGTCATCGCCGTCACCGGCGCCGCCGCGGGACTGGGCCGGGAGTTCGTCTCCCGGGTCGCCTCGTCTGCGGATTTCCGCCGTGTGGTGGCCATCGACGACCAACGCGGCGACGTCCCCGACGTCACCTGGCGGGTGCTCGACGTCCGCGATCCGCTCTTGGCGAACCGCGTCTCGGACGTCGATGTGCTGGTCCATCTCGGCACCGACTGCGGGCTGGACTCCGAGCCCGGCGAGCGCCGCGCGTACAACGTCCGTGCCGCGCAGACCGTGCTCACCGCCTCGGCCGCCGCACGGGTGCGCCGCACGGTCCTCGTGACGAGCGCCATGGTGTACGGCGCCGCGCCGGACAACGCCGTGCCGCTCCCCGAGGACTCCCCGGTGGCCGCGGAACCCGACACCGGGATCGTCGGCGACCACCTGGAGGTCGAGGCGCTCGCACGCAGGGCCGCGCGCAGCCACCCCGGCCTGGAAGTCGTCGTGCTGCGGCCGGCCGCCGTGGTCGGGCCAGGCGTCGACACCGTGGTCACCCGTCACTTCGAGGCGCCACGCCTGCTGACGGTCAAGGGCTCCGAGCCGCGCTGGCAGTTCTGCCATGTGGACGATCTGCTGTCGGCGCTGCACATGGCGGCGCTCGGCACGGTGTCCGGTGTGGTCGCCGTCGGCAGCGACGGATGGCTGGAGATGGAGCAGGTCGAGGAGCTGTCCGGTCTGCGGCGGTTCGAGCTTCCCGCGGGGCTGACCTTCGGCACGGCCCAGCGCCTGCACCGCCTCGGCATCACCCCCGGCCCCGCCACCGACCTCCACTACGTCGTGTACCCGTGGGTGGTCGACTGCGCCGCGCTGCGCGCCGCCGGGTGGAAGCCCGTGTGGACCAACGAGAGCGCGCTCGAACAGCTCCTGGAGCTGCGCGAGGGCAGGCACGCCGTGGTGGGACGGCGGCTGTCGGGCAAGGAGGCCACGATCACGGCCGCCGGCGCGACCGTCGCGGTCATCGGCACGGCAGCCATCGTGCGCCGCGCGCGGCGCAAGCGCCGCGTCTGAGCCGTACCGGACGGACCTTCCGGCAGGCGCCACCGCGCCTGCCGGTGGTTTGTCGGCGCCGCCGAGTAGCCTCGTGGGGTGAACGCGATTCGTCTGCTCGCCATCCGCGACACACCGCTGTCCGTCGACGAGGTGCTCGCCGCGGTCGCCGACCACGCGGCCGGGGGCACCACGCTGTTCGTCGGCACCGTGCGCGACCACGATCAAGGCAAGGCCGTCACCACGCTGTCGTACTCGGCGCACCCCACGGCCGAGGCCGAGCTGCGCCGCGTCGCCGAGAAGGTCGCCGCCGACTTCTCGCTGACCGCGCTCGCCGCCGTCCACCGGGTCGGCGACCTGCGGCTCGGCGAGGCCGCGGTGATCGTCGCCGCCGCCGCGCCGCACCGCGACGAGGCGTTCCAGGCGGCCCGCCGCCTGATCGACGACCTCAAGAAGGAAGTCCCGATCTGGAAGAACCAGGAGTTCGGCGACGGCACCTCCGAGTGGGTCGGCGCTTGCGGCTGACTGCGTGATCTTCCGATGAGTGTTCGGCGCTGCGCCGTCCCGCGGAGAGCATAGAGTTTCTTCATGTCCCGACGAGGTCTGACGCTGGTCGTCGCAGGCTTGCTGACCCTCGCGCTCGGCGGCGCGGGTGCGGTGCTGCCCGTTCCGTACGTCGCGCTGAGCCCCGGCCCCACCGAGGACACCCTCGGATCGGTCAAGGGCAAACCCGTCATATCGATCTCGGGACACGAGACGTACCCGACCTCAGGCAAGCTAAGCCTGGTCACGGTCGCCTACCAGGGTGGCCCGACCGCGCACCTCGACCTGCTCACCGCGCTGCGCGGCTGGGTCGATCCCAACGTCGCGGTCGTCCCCGAGGAGACGATCTTCCCCAAGACCGTGACGGTCAAAGAGGTCGAGGAGCAGAACACCCAGGAGATGACCGGCTCGCAGCAGGACGCCACCGCCGCGGCGCTCAACGAGCTGAAGATCCCCATCGAGACGATCATCGTGGTCGCCTCCACCCAGAAGAACCGTCCCGCCGACGGCAAACTCCGGCCAGGCGACCAGATCACCAAGGTCGACGGCACCGCCATCCGCGACGTCGACGGTGTCGCCGCCGGAGTGCGCAAGCACAAACCCGGCGAGCAGGTGAAATTCGACGTGATCAGGGACGGCAAGCCGCTGACCGTGGACGTCGGCACCGTAGAGGGCAACGGCGGCAGCATCGTCGGCATGGTCATGGGCACGCGCTTCAAGTTTCCCTTCAACGTCAACGTCAACGTCGGCGACGTCGGCGGCCCGAGCGCCGGCCTGATGTTCTCGCTCGGCATCTACGACAAGCTGACCCCCGGCGCGCTCACCGGCGGCACGTCCATCGCCGGCACCGGCACGATCACCGCCGACGGCAAGGTCGGCCCGATCGGCGGCATCCAGCAGAAGATGATCGGGGCACGCGACGCCGGCGCCACCGTCTTCCTCACCCCCGCCGACAACTGCGACGACGCCGTGCGCTCGGTCCCCGACGGGCTCCGCCTGGTCCGGGTCACCACGATGCGCGAGGCCGTCCACGCCATCGACGCGCTGCGCACCGGCTCGGGGAACATCCCCGCGTGCAAGGCCCCCTGATGGCCGCCGCCACCCGCCACCGCTCCGGGGGAACCCGAGCGGCCCCCCGGCCGTTGGGCCACGTGAACGCGCGCGACCTGCCCGCAGGCGCCGCCATGCTCCGAGCCATCGCACCCGCCGGGGACCCCCGGCCCGGCCGCCGGTTGTGGCCGTACCGTGCTCGTGGCCCGAGGCGTGACGACGCCGTCACCGGTGTAGGTTGCGACACACCGACCGTTACTCAAGAACCAAGGGGTGGGCCTTGACCTTCCGGAACCCCGGCGCGGGTCGGGCGATGCGATTGCCCCGGCGACCGCGCCTTCTCGTCCCCGTCGCGATAGCGCTGGTCGGGATCGTCATCCTGTTCTTCGTCTTCGCGGGCCTTTTCACCGACTGGCTGTGGTTCGACTCGGTCGGCTACACCTCGGTGTTCTCCACCATGCTCGTCACGCAGTTGCTGCTGTTCATCGCCGGCGCGTTGCTCATGGCCGGTGTCGTCGGCGGCAACATGCTGATCGCCTATCGCGCACGGCCGCTGTTCGGCATCGGGCTGTTCAACGGGCCGCAGGGCGCCGACCGTTACCGCGCGGCGGTCGACCCCCATCGCAAGCTGATCTTCATCGCCGGCCTGGTGATCCTCGGGCTGTTCACCGGCTCCTCGACCGCCGGCCAGTGGAAGACCTGGCTGCTCTTCATGAACAGAGTGCCGTTCGGCAAGAACGACCCGATGTTCGGCTACGACATCTCGTTCTTCATGTTCTCGTACCCGTTCATCCGGCTGGTGCTGAACTTCCTGTTCACCGCGGTCATCATCTCGATCATCCTCGCGGCGATCGTCCACTATCTGTACGGCGGCTTCCGCTTCCAGTCGCCAGGCGTCCACGCCACCCGTGCCGCGCGGGTCCACCTGTCGGTGCTCGTCGGCCTGTTCGTCCTGCTGAAGGCCGTCGCCTACTGGGTCGACCGGTACGGTCTGGTGTTCTCCGACCGCGGCAAGGTCTTCGGCGCGTCCTACACCGACGTGCACGCCGTGCTACCGGCCAAGAGCATCCTCGCGATCATCGCGCTGATCTGCGCCTTGTTGTTCTTCGCCGGCGTCATCAGGCCCGGCGGCATGCTTCCTGGCGTCGGCTTCGGCCTGCTGGTCCTGTCGGCCGTCCTGGTCGGCGCGGTCTACCCCGCGCTGGTCGAGCAGTTCCAGGTCAAGCCCAACCAGCAGAGCAAGGAACAGCCGTACATCGGCTACAACATCGCGGCCACCAGAGACGCGTTCAACATCGCCTCGGCCAAGACCACGCCGTACAGCGCCAAGACGCAAGGGTCGCAGCAGGAGCTCCAGAGCGAGATCTCCACCATCCCCGGCGTGCGGCTGCTCGACCCGAGCGTGCTGTCGCCGACGTTCCAGCAGCTCCAGCAGATCAAGGGCTACTACCAGTTCCCCGACCAGCTCGACGTCGACCGCTACAACATCGACGGCACCTCGCGTGACACCGTGGTCGCGGTCCGCGAGATCGGCAACCCGCCGGACAGCAACTGGATCAACGACCACCTCGTCTACACCCACGGCTTCGGCTTCGTGGCCGGCCCCGGCAGCAAGACCGACGCCGGCGGCAAGCCCGAGTTCATCGTCAAGGACATCCCGCCGACCAACGGCCTCGGCACCTTCGAGCCACGCATCTACTTCGGCGAGAACTCCCCGTCGTACTCCATCGTCGGCGGCGACAAGAAGATGGAGCTCGACTACCCCGAGCAGAGCAACACCGGCACCGGCAGCGGCCAGGAGAACACCGTCTACACCGGCAAGGGCGGCGTGCCGATCGGCAACTTCCTCACCCGCATGCTGTACGCCGCCAAGTACGGCGAGACCAACCTGCTGCTGTCCTCCGACATCAACCCCAAGTCGCGCATCCTGTACAACCGCGACCCACGTCAGCGCATCGAGCAGGTGGCCCCGTTCCTGACCCTGGACAGCGACCCGTACCCCGCGATCGTGAACGGCCGCATCCTGTGGATCGTGGACGGTTACACGATGTCCGAGGACTACCCCTACTCCGAGCGCCGCAGCTTCGGCGACATGACCCGTGACACCACCACCGAACGCCTGCTGGCCGCGCAGCAGCCGCGCGACCACATCAACTACATCCGCAACTCGGTGAAGGCCACCGTCGACGCCTACGACGGCACGGTCACCCTGTACGCCTGGGACGACAAGGACCCGCTGCTGCGCACCTGGCAGAACGCCTTCGGCGGCGTCATCAAGCCGAAGAGCGAGATCACGCCGCAGCTGATGGACCACCTGCGCTACCCCGAGGACATGTTCAAGGTGCAGCGCGACATCCTCGGCAACTACCACGTCACCGACCCCAACGCCTTCTACGGCGGCCAGGACTTCTGGAAGGTCCCCGAGGACCCGGCGAGCAGCAAGACCAAGCAGCCGCCGTACTACGTGACGCTTCGCATGCCAGGCGAGACCCAGCCCCGCTTCTCGCTCAGCTCGACCATGGTGCCGAACAACCGCGACAACCTCGCCGCCTTCATGGCCGTGGACGCCACCGGCGACGCGAACACCCCCATCCAGATCCTGCAACTCCCGAGCGACACCACGATCCCCGGCCCCAAACAGGCCCAGAACACCTTCGACACCAAGGCCGCCAGCGTCCTGAACGAGCTGCGCATCGGCGGCACCACAGAGACCCTCAACGGCAACCTGCTGACCCTGCCCTTCGGCGGCGGCCTGCTCTACGTCGAGCCCGTCTACGTCCAGCCCAAGGTCCAGAACTCCGCTCGTTACCCGACCCTGGCCCGCGTCCTCGTCATGTTCGGCTCCGACGTAGGCATAGGCACCACCCTCACCGAAGCCCTGGACCAGATCTTCGGCAAGGGCCAGCCCCTCCCCAACACCCCCACAACCCCGACCCAGAACCAACCTGAGCAACCCCAGGTCCCCACTGACCTCGCCAGCGCCTACGCCAACGCGCAAAAGGCCTACGACGAAGGCCAGACCGCCCTGAAGGCCGGCGACTTCGCCGCCTACGGCGAAGCCAACAAGCGCCTGGCCGAGGCACTCAAGGACATCCAGTCCTCCCTGGAAAAGCAGAAGCAGCCAACCCCGGCCACCCCGTCGGCCACGCCAACCCCGACCCCGACCCCGACCCCGGCCCCGTCCTCAGCCACAGCAGCCACACCAGCCCCAACCCCCAGCTCATGACCAAGACGGGGCCGGTCCACCAGGCCGGCCCCGTCTTGATTTGCCTACACCCCCCCAGCCCTATAGTCTTTAGACACAACGCGACGCGGGGTGGAGCAGCTCGGTAGCTCGCTGGGCTCATAACCCAGAGGTCGCAGGTTCAAATCCTGCCCCCGCTACTAGCGAAGGCCCTGGTCTCCGGTTCACCGGAGACCAGGGCCTTACTCATTCCCCGACCAAAACGGCCGTTTGTAAACGGATTTGTCAACGGCGCCGCCATTTAGGCCACTTCGCCACTACCGCCGACCGGTACCGACGCGAGCTGCCCCCCGAGGATCAGCTCAGCCAGCGCCGTAGCGACCTGACGGTCCGCGATCAGATCGGTCTGCACGTACTGCCTCATGGTGAACACCACATCCGCGTGACCGATCCGGCTACTGAGCGCCTTCCAATCGATCTTCGCGTCCCGCCGTGGCGTGGCTGTGCCGGACGTCGTGCAGGTTGATGTCAGGCGGACCCGCTCGCGCCGCGAGCCGCCACCGCCGGAGGACGCGCGTCCTTGACCACCTTCCGATGCACCCAGTTCCAGGCCACGAAGCTCTCCCACGCGCGATGAAGCATGCGATGGCTGTTCACCACAGTCTTCGGTGCCAAGCCCGCAGAATCGCTCTGCGGCGTCCGTCCCGACCGGTACCGCTGCAGTGCGGCCCGAACTGCATGAATGCTCACCCTGGCATCACACGGGGCCGGAGGCGATCGAAGGTCCAGCGTCCTCAGCACCCAAGATCGTCACAAGAATCCTCCTTGCCGGCGCACCGGGTGTTCGCCGCGGCGGACACGTTGACCACGTCGACCTGGAACGTGGCGGTCTTCGTCGTGCCTGCCACCGTGTACGAGACGGTCACGGTTTGCGTCCCAGGAAGGGCTGGATCGTATCCCGACACGGAGTAGCCGCCGTGCCCTTCGGCCAGGACCTCATTGTTCACGCCGTCGGTGTAGTCGGCCGTGACCACGAGGCCCGTCAGGTCAAGGGGCTGGCCGACGGCGTAGACGGTCGTGGCCGGAGGGGTCTTCACCGAGACCGACGACAGGTCCGCCCCACGCAGGGCGGCGTGCTCCGCCTCGGTCAGCGCGAAGACGTGCCCGTGGCGGATGACACCGTTCGCGCGGTTGTAGTCCGGTGTCTGCCAGGTGATGGGTGTCCACTCCCCCGACGCGAGGTCCTTGCCCCAGTAGGGGCTGAGCTGCTCCTCCATGGGGTTCCCCGCGGGGGCGCCGGCCCACTTCTGGTCCGCCCACAGGTAGTAGCCCTTCCCGCGCACGTCGCCGGGGTTCGCCTTGACCACCATCGGCGCCTCGGCGTAGGTCGTGTTCATCGTGTCGTGGGTGATGCAGCCCTTGACCAGCGTCCAGTCCTCGGGCGGCGCCAGCACCGACGTCGCCCGTTCCTGGTAGATGTCGTCGATGGCGCACCCGGGGACATACTTGGTGACCCCGGCGCCGGTGGAGATGCGGTCGGTGACGAACCGGTGGTACGACCCGTCCAGGTCGTCCCTGATGATGACGGCGTCGAGCGTGCCGTGGCCGGGCCTGCCGCTCATCACCTTCGCCGGTGTGAACGTCACGAAGTCGCGCGTCGTGGTGTAGAGGGTCTGGTTCCTCGTCAGCGGACAGCGGCCGTTCGGGTCGTTGCGGTTGGGCGTGTAGGACGTCCCGGGTGGATACATGGACGAGGTCCAGTAGACGACGTAGGCCCCGATCATCACGTCCCAGATGGCCTCCGGGGCGAACGTCATCCCCGCCTCGTCCGGGGCCACCCGGACGTGCCGCTGCTCCGACCAGGTCCGCAGGTCACGGGACTCCCAGACCTCGATGTAGCGGCTGGCGTCGCTCTGCGCCCAGTCCCAGCCCTTCCACCCGTACGCCGTGCCGTCGACGTTCAGGTCCGTGGCGATGAGGTAGAACTTGTCCCCCTCCGGGGATCGGACGATCGACGGGTCACGCACGGCGTGCATGCCCTTGGTGGACTGGAGGACCATCTGCCCGTTGTTGGCCGCCACCCAGCGGGTCGGGTCGTTGCCGACGCTCGTGGCCATGTAGATCTGCTGCCCCGCCTGGCTGTTGGACCTGGCGAAGTTCACCATCCCATACCGCGAGAACGGGGCGAGCTTCACTGCGGGCCGCACCGTCAGGGTGAAGTTGCGGCACGCCTCGGCGGCGTCGACGGTGATGCACGCGGTCAGGGTCACTTTCGCCGGGCCGGCTCCGGCCGGTGGGCGCTTCACCGCACCCGCCGCGATCGCGCCGTCCGCCGTGTCGGACACGATGTCCGGGTTCGACGAGGTCCACCTCACCACCGCCCCCGGCGTCGTCGCCACCGTAGTCGGCAGGGTCACGTTTCCCCGCACGTCGTCGGCATCGGGAATCGCGATATCGGCCAGGGCCTGCTCCGCCGGGCCGGTTGCCGCGGTCACCTCGGCGCGTGCCATCTGACCATCCCCCGTCACCAGATCCACGGTCACGAGCGCCGCCACCATTGACGAGGCCGCTCAATGCCGTTGCCGTCTCCTTGTCATCGCCATTCTTTCTCTCCATTGCAGGGTGTGCCGCCTTACCGCTGTGAGCTTGGCACTCGGCTTTGACGGTCTCCCGATTCACGAGGTCGTATGACTTTGTGACAGGCACACCCGGGCTCCGGTGCATCGACGTGCTGATCATGTAGTGGACGTCCCACTGCTCCTTGTTCTCGGCGGCCGGGACGACACTCTCGCCGGTCGGCGGTGCCTCCTCCCGGTGGCACCGCCGTGTTTCCCCGCTGTACGTCATCCGCTCGCGGCGTCGTCGGCCTCCCAGCGCAGCAGGTCACCCGGCTGGCACTCGAGGACCTCGCAGAGCGCGGCGAGTGTCGTGAAGCGGACCGCCTTGGCGCGGCCGTTCTTGAGTACCGCCAGGTTGGCGGGGGTGATCCCCACGCGGTCCGCTAGGTCGCCTGCGGACATCTTCCGCTTGGCCATCATCACGTCGATGTCGACGACGATCGGCATCAGATCACCTCGTCCAGCTCGGCCCGCATCCGGGTCGCCTCGACGTCGCGCGCGACCGCCTGGGCAAGCAGCATCCGCAGCACGAACACGATGAGCGCGACCCCCAGGATGGCCAGGCCGATGCCACCCATGATGACCGTGACGCCAGGGTCTTCTCGCTGCCCTGGCGCGTTGACGGCCGTGACCGCGAACCACAGCAGGGCGGCCGCCACGATCGCGCCGATCACGGCGTCCACGTGCCGGAAGGCGGCGTGGGAGAACACGGTTCCGCGTCGCACCATCGTCACCAGCCGCCACACGCTGGTCAGCGCGATCTGGGCCGACACCATGCCGAGGACCGTGATCACGCGCATCGGGGTCAGCGGCCCGTCCCGTGGATCGGTGACCAGAGCCCAGAGCATCAACACCTGTACGAACACGGTTCCGGTGAGCACCACCGCGAGCACGGCACGTAGCGCGCGCACTGCCAGCTTTCCCATGAATTGTCCTCCCATCGACTTACGATGGAAAGCTATCGAATTTCGATAGGCTCGGCAAGGCTTGAGACAGAGGTCCGGCGGCGGATCCATGTCATGGCGGGCTCACGGCCACTGGCGACGGCCCAGGTCACCGGTCGGCCGGAGACCAGGCCTCCTCATCGGCCACAGACCTCTCCGGCCTGGCACCCGTCCTCGCCGGTCGCCTCCGATCGACGCGCGGCCAATGCGGAAGGACCGGTCTCCAGGAGAGGAGACCGGTCCTTCGTTCATTCACGCGGCTGTTTCGTCCCGTCCGGGTCAGTTCTGCTCGAAGTAGGTGTAGAGGTTCTTCCAGGTACCGGCGTAGAGACAGTTCAGGGACGGCTTTGCGGCCTTGGGCTCGGAGCAGACCTTGAGTTCCACCTGGTAGACGTTCTTGAAGTCGAAGGAGAACTTCTTGGCCTTGTTGTACTTGCAGGTCGTGAAGGTGCGGAACTTGTGGGGGACGTTGCCGGAGCTGTCGCCGTAGGAGATGCGGAAGACGGCCCAGCCGCAGGCCGAACCGGTGCGGGTCTTGTCGAAGACCTTGCCCTTGACCTTCACCAGGGAGGTGGGCCGGCTCGGGTCGTCCTTCGGAGCCGCCCACAGCGTGCCGTACGCCTTGGCCTTGCGGCCGGGGGCGTAGTAGGTGCCCCACTCCGAGGTCGCGGCGGACTGGGCCGAGACGGTGGTGCTGGGGGCGGCGGCGGTGTCGGCGTTGGCGGCCAGAGGGGTGAGGGCGAGGATGCCTGCGACTAGAGCGAAACCGGTGAGGGTGCGAGCGGCGGTCATTGGGTTTTCCTTTTCTCTTGAGCTGGTAGCAGTTTGTACCGGACCGCTTTCAAGGTTCTTGACGTCACATTGCACGCGGCGGCCTTGGCTTGACGTCGCATTGCATGTCGCTGGACGAGCAGGCCGGGAACGGGTCACGTGACGCGGGATGCGATGCTGGGGATGTGGCGCTCACTTCGCACACCCCCGAGGCCGCGAAGGCCCCGTCAATGAAAGCCCTGGTCACGACGTTCCGGTGACCAGGGCTTCGTCATCTGAGCGCCATGCAGGAGCCCGCCGCCCTCACGGAAGGACCCGCATGAAGCCCGACCAGGCCGCCGAAGTCTTCAACTCGACGAGCATCGAGTTCGCCGAGATCTCCCCCGTCCTGTGGGACCCCATCGGCGCCGCCACCGTCAAGGCCGCCGGCATACGGCAGGGGAATCGCGTCCTGGACATATGCTGCGGCGCAGGCGCCTCCGCGATCCCCGCGGCGCAGGCGACCGGGCCGCACGGTCATGTGGACGCCATCGACGTCGCCGCCGCACTGCTCGACCACGGCAGGCGCCGCGCCGCCGCGCACGGTCTGCGTAACGTCCGTTTCGTCGAGGCTGACGCCACCACGTGGACCCCGGACACTCCGTACGACGCCGCCATCTGCGTCCACGGCGTGTACTTCCTCCCCGACATGGACCGCTCCGTCGACCGCCTGACCACCCTCCTCACACCCGGTGGCCGGTTCGCCGTCACCACCTGGACCCAGAGCGCACTGGAGACGTACGGCGACGTCTTCCGCGCCGCGGTCGGCCACGTCCGCGGCGCTCCTGTGACGTCCCCCTCCTCCAGCCCGTCGGTCACCCGCATCAGAACCACACAGGGCCTCGCCACCTGGCTCACCGAACGCGGCCTGAGCGACGTCCAGGTCGCCGAGACCCCCCTGAGCGTCCCCCTGACCCCCGACATGGCCTGGCTCCTGGTCAACGGCACCGGCTACCGCGCCATGCTCACCGGCATGGACGCCACCGAGATCGCCGCGGTCCAGACGGAACTCCTCTCCCGGCTGGAACACGCAGGCGTGGAGGAACTCGACGCTTCTTTCCTGGTAGGCGTCGGCAGCGTCTGAGCCGTGGATGGTCTACCGCAGGAGGCGGCGGCTCACCGTGGCGCAGATGGCGATGAGGGTCGCGGCGAAGCCCAGAAGAGCCGTGGGGGAGGAGACGTAGTGGGTGGCGAGGCCTAGGGCCAGGATGGGGACGGTGAGGCCGATGTAGGCGGTGAGGAAGAGGCCGGCCAGGGCTTCGCCGCGACGGGTGGGAGTGGCGAGGGTGAGGACGCGGGTGACGGTGGCCTTGAACAGGGTGCCGGCGCCGGCGCCGGACAGGAGGCCGCCGGCGAGGAAGAGGGGGAGGCTGGTCAGCCAGACGGCGGTGGTCAGGGTGATCAGGCCGGTGGGGAGCAGGACCAGGCCGGTGGCGAGCTGTGAGCGCAAGGTCAGGCGGCGCAGTGCGGTCTGAGTGGTCGCGGCGGCGGCGAAGACGAGGAAGGTCGCGAAGCCGGCCAGTGCGCGGGAGGGGTGGTGCAGGGTGCCTGAGACGAAGCCGGGGGCCACGGAGGTGAAGAGGCCGAGGACGGCGAAGGTCGTGAAGGCGGCGGAGGCGGCGGCGAAGTACGCGGGGCGGTGTTCGTCGGGGACGGAGACACGCTGGGGGCGGTACGGGGGGCGGAGGGTCGTGGGTCGTACCGTCTCGGGGACCAAGGTCATGGCGATGACGCTGAGCACGAGGAGGACGAGGAAGACCAGGTAGGGGGTGCGCAGCGGGGACGGCGCGTACTCGGCGAGCAGGCCGGAGGCGAGCGAGCCGACGCCGAAGCCTCCCATGTTGGCGGCGGTGGCGACCAGGTCGGCGCCGGGGTGGACGGCGCGTGCGCGGGTGGAGCCGGAACGGATGGTCGCGCGGGGGTCGTCGGTGTGGGTGGAGGTGCGGCGGGCGGCGGTGTGGAGATCGGTCAGGTAGGCGGTGGCGGTGGCGGTGATCATGCCGATGGCCAGGCCCGAGACGGCGCGCGCGACGATGAGTACGCCTAGGGACGTGGAGGTCAGGAACATCGCGGCGGAGGCGAGTTCGATCAGCAAGGCGGGGATCAGTATCCGGCGGCGGCCGAAGTGGTCGGACAGGTGGCCCGCGAGGAACAGGCTGACGACGACGCCGACGGCGTACGCGGCGAAGGCCACCGTCACCATGGCGGTGGAGAAGCCGTCCTCCCGCTGATAGATGGCCCACAGCGGGGTCGGCACGGTCGTGAAGGCCATCGCCACGAGGAACGTCGCCGCGACGATCCAGAAGCCGGCCCGGTGACCGGCGGCACCGCGCGGCCCCACGGGTGCGGGGAGTACGACTTCTGATGAGATGTCGGTGTCGGGGGAGACGTCGGTCGTGGCGGACATGTAGGTTCTCCTGCTCGCTGCCATGAACTCCTCTCAGGATGCGTGCGTACCTGCTATCGCGTCCAACGCTTGTTTTCGATCGCGGTCATCGCTCCAGGAGATGATCAGAACCATGGAACTGCGCCACCTCGAGTGCTTCCTGGCCGTCGCCGACGAACTCAACTTCACCCGCGCCGCGCAGCGTCTCCACATCGTGCAGTCCGCCGTCTCCGCCGCCATCCGTACCCTGGAGCACGACCTCGGCGCCACTCTCTTCGAACGCGACTCCAAACGGGTCGCGCTCACCGACGCGGGGGCCGCGCTGCTGCCGGAGGCGCGGGCCACACTCGCGGCGGCCCAGGCCGCCAGGGACGCGGTGGGGCAGGTGAGAGGCGGCCTCCGCGGCACGGTGAACGTCGGCACCATGACGTCGGTCGAGATACTCGACCTGCCGGCGTTGTTCGGCGAGTTCCACACCAGGCACCCGGCCGTGACGATCCGCCTGCGCGCGGCGCAGAGCGGCTCGGCGGGTCTCGCGCAGTCGCTCCTGGACGGACGGCTCGACATCGCGTTCGTCTCCCTGCCGGGCCGTCCCCCCTCGGGGCTGACCGTGCGGGAACTCGCCACGGTGCCGCTGGTCGCCGTACTCCCCGTGGGTCACCGGCTGGCCGAGGCGCGGGACGTACGGCTCGCCGACCTGGCCGACGAGCCGTTCATCGACTCGCCGCTCGGCTACGGCAACCGGGGCGTCGTGGACCGCGAACTCGCCGCCGGCGGCATGCGGCGCCACGTCGCCATCGAGGTGACCGACATCGCCACGGCCGCCGCGTACGTCGGACACGGACTCGGTGTGGCGCTGATGCCGGCCTTCGCCGTACGGCCCGACCCCCGCGTGCGTGTGGTGCCGGTCGAGGAAGGCGCCTTGCGGTGGTCTCTCGGTGTCGCGACCGCGGCGGCGCGCCGTCCGAGCGCGGCGGTGAAGGCACTGATCGCGCTGGTGGACGGCCATGTGAGCACCGGCGCACGGTGACTCAGACCAGCCGTCCCCCCTGCGCCACGAAGATCACCAGGTCGACGCCGGCCACGGCCACCGTCACCGCGAACGCCGCGCGCCGCAGCGACCACCGTGCCATCACCGCGCCGGCCACCAGCGCCAGCCCCACCGCGCCGAGCCCCGCCACCGCGAGCACCGCGGAACCCCCCGGCGCCAGCGCGATCACCAGAGACGCGGCGACCAGCGACACCCCCGCGCCGGCCCGCGCGCCGGACGGGCCGAGCCGCTGCGGCAACCCCCGCACGCCGAGCGCCAGATCACCGGGGATGTCCGGCACGACATTGGCGAAGTGCGCACCCACGCCGAGCAGCGCGCCGGCCACCGGGGCCCACCACTGCGGCCACGGCGCACCAGGCAGTCCCAGCGTCACGAACGCCGGCAGCAGCCCGAACGCCACCGCGAACGGCAGCGGCGACAACGGCCCCGCCTTGAGCCACAGGTTGTACAGCCACCCGCACGCCACCGCCACCAGATGCACGACCCCCGCCACCACCCCGCTGGCCAGCGACAACGGCACGCACAGCGCGAGCGCCGTCCCCGCGGCCACCGCGATCGCGTGTGGCGTGACCGTCTCCTCGGCGAGCGGCTTGTCGGCCCGTCCCACGACACGGTCGCGCCTGCGGTCCAGCCAGTCGTTGCTCCAGCCGATCGACAACTGCCCCGCCAGCACCGCGGCCCCCACCAGCGCCGTACCGCCGGGCCCTCGACCGGCCGCCGCCGCCAGCGCGCACCCCGCGACGGTGACGACGGCGGTCGGGCCGGGGTGGGAAGCGCGCAGCACGGTCAGCATGCGACCAATCCTTGCTCACCTGGCACCGTACGACCCCGGATCGCCGTACTCGAACCTGTGATCGAAATGTCGGAGGCGGAGAGTAGTCTGGCGGCGTGCTCATCGCGGTGACGCCTGACGGAGGCGGTGCCACCCTGCGGCCCCTCGACGGAGGCGAAGGGGCCGTGACGCACGTCGACGACCTGGCGCAGGCGATGCGCGACCTCGACCGCGCCGAGCGTCCCCGCTGGGTCTGGGCCGACACCCGTGCCGTCTACCCGCCGCTGCTGGCCCGCGGCGTGCGTCCGGGCCGCTGTCACGACCTCACGCTCACCGAGGGCCTGCTGCTCGGCCACGAAGGCAGGTACGGCGAGCCGCGGTCGGCCGGCGCCGCGTACGCCAGGCTGCGCGGCCTGCCGGTCCCCGCCGACGAGCCGGGTCACCTCGCACGGCAGGCCACCCTGTTCGAGCCGGAGCCGCTGCCGGTCGACGTCGCCGCCGTGCACGCCGACCAGCTCCGGCGCATCGAGCGCACCGCCGACCCCGCGCGGTTCCGCCTGCTGGTCGCCGCCGAGTCCGCGGGTGCGCTCATCGCCGCCGAGATGGGCCACGACGGCATGCCGTGGCGCGAGGACGTCCACGACGCGCTGCTCACCGAGCTGCTCGGGCCACGGCCCGTGCACGGCATGCGTCCCGCCAAGCTCCAGGCCCTCGCCGACCAGATCGGCGCGGCGTTCGGCTCCGCCGTCAACCCCGACTCGCCGCAGCAGATCGTGCGCGCCTTCAAAGCGGCCGGCATCACCGTCGCGTCCACCCGGTCCCACGTGCTCAAGGAAGTCGACCATCCCGCCGTCGCGCCGCTGCTGGCCTACAAGGAGCTGGCACGGCTGCACAGCTTCCACGGCTGGGCCTGGGCCGACCAGTGGGTGCGCGGTCACCGTTTCCGTCCCGAGTACGTCGCGGCGGGGGTCGTGTCGGGCCGCTGGGCCACCAACGGCGGCGGCGCCTTGCAGATCGCCAAGGTCATGCGGCGCGTCGTGGTCGCCGACGAGGGGTGGCGCCTGGTCGTCGCGGACGGTGCTCAGCTGGAGCCGCGGGTGCTCGCGGCCATGGCGGGGGACGGCGGGCTGGCCAGAGCCGCCGGCGAGACCGACCTGTACGCCGCGCTGGCCCAGTCGTTCGGCGGGTCACGCCAGAGCGCCAAGATCGCCATGCTGTCCGCGATGTACGGCGGCACGAGCGGCGACGCGTCCAAGCTGCTCGCCGTGATGCGGCAGCGCTTCCCCCAGGCGTACGCGTTCGTCGAGGAAGCGGCCAAGGCCGGTGAGGAAGGACGGCTGGTGCGCTCCTGGCTGGGCCGCACCTGCCCGCCGCCGTCGGAGCACTGGACCCGCCTCGTCGCCGGCCCCGAGGGGGCTCGCGCGGTCCGCGACCGTGGCAGGTTCACCCGCAACTTCGTCGTGCAGGCCACGGCCGCCGAGTGGTCGCTCACCCAGATGGCACTGCTGCGCGGCCTGCTGCCGGAACCGGCCCGGCTGGTGTTCTTCCAGCACGACGAGGTGATGGTGCACTGCCCCGAGGAGCTCGTGGCCGAGGTGTCGGAGGCGGTACGCCGGGCGGCCACCGAAGCCACCCGGCTCCTGTTCGGGGAGACACCCGTGCGCATCCCCATGGAAGGGGTCGCGGTGACGTGCTACGCCGACGCCAAACCGGTCAGCGAGCCCGAGCCGGGACCAGCAGCGACAGCGACCGCCTGACCGCCCACCCGATCAGGCACACACCGAAGACCGCCTGCCCCGCGCGAACCCACCCCGGGCTGGCCGTGGCGGCGAACACCACCACGCCCAGCCACAAGACTCCGAACACCCCCACGAGCGACACGGCCGCCCAGTTCATCCCCCGCTTCCACATGGGTGGAAGTCTTACAGGCCCATTTCCAGGCCACGGTAAAGCGCGTCATCGGGAAAATGCGAGAATCCTTCTCAGCCGGCGAGCCGCCGTGGAGGCCTGACGCACCGGCGCATCCGCGCACTGGGACGGCTCCTGACCGGCGGCTCGGACAGCTGAGCGAGCAACTCGGCCGCGGTACGCGCGTCGGCGAGTATCCGCGTGATGTCCTCCTCCGCGGTCGGCAACTGGCCGTTCCTGCCGAGCTCGTGCCTCAGGAACGTCAGAGGGTTCGCATCCCCGACCGCGTCCGACGCGATCGTGGCGCGCGCCGCTGTCAGCAACTCCAGATAGCGGGCCCGCAGGGTCGCCTCACGCAGGCGAGCCTGCTCCAAGTCGTCCAACAAGGTCCGTGCCAGCAGCAGCAGACCGTCCGAGTCCCCCTCGTCGGCTGCGATGTGCGCACGGATGTCGTCGAACTCCGACCGCGTCATGATGTCCACCTCCACGGCGGGCCCCGGGCACCGGGTTGGTGCCTGCGGAGTCCCGCACCCTGTTCGTATCGGCCGGCGATTGCGGATGACTTGCCGGTGGGTTGCCCTCGCGCGGATCGCTCGCTCATGGGATGGCTGAGAGGGGCCGAAGGTTTACCGGTGAACGAAGTGGCGTCGGTGACTCCACTGGGCTGCTAGAGTTTTCCCTCGTTGGGCGCGATCGGCCCCCGAAAGATCCAAGAATCTTCCGGGTGTCGGCATGCCTGCGAACTCCCCTAGCTCCCGGTCTGTACCGGTTCGCGCACTTGATGTGCGTGTGTCCGGATCGTCTGGTAAGTTAGAGGGGTTGCCCTGGAGACGGGGCGCTGTGAACTTTAAGCGGTTCGAGATGGTTTCGACTAGATCAAGCGATTTGATCGGAATCGTCGGGATCTGCTAAAGTTACAGAGAGATGAACGCCCTGGTGGGGGCGGGTCTTAAGACCTGAACCGACCGGTGTACGCGTCCGTTTCTTGAGAACTCAACAGTGTGCTAAAAGCCAGTGCATGAAATACATGCATAACCCCGTCCCTTGGGGGTCTGCCGCCGTTGGTGGCAGGTGTTCCGGGGATGGTTTCCTTTGATGAGGGGTTCCCCTTTTAGCGGGGGGATCTTTCGCTGGGGTTTACTTTTTCAGACATTGTTTGGAGAGTTTGATCCTGGCTCAGGACGAACGCTGGCGGCGTGCTTAACACATGCAAGTCGAGCGGAAAGGCCCTTCGGGGTACTCGAGCGGCGAACGGGTGAGTAACACGTGAGTAACCTGCCCCTGACTTCGGGATAAGCCTGGGAAACCGGGTCTAATACCGGATATGACCTGCCACTGCATGGTGTGTGGGTGGAAAGTTTTTTCGGTTGGGGATGGGCTCGCGGCCTATCAGCTTGTTGGTGGGGTAGTGGCCTACCAAGGCGACGACGGGTAGCCGGCCTGAGAGGGCGACCGGCCACACTGGGACTGAGACACGGCCCAGACTCCTACGGGAGGCAGCAGTGGGGAATCTTGCGCAATGGGCGGAAGCCTGACGCAGCGACGCCGCGTGGGGGATGACGGCCTTCGGGTTGTAAACCTC